>DYLB01000001.1:43855-45658 GCA_020722305.1 Anaerolinea thermophila
AGCACCGAGGGCGGCTCGACCTTCCAGTGCAAACTGGACGGCGGCAGTTACAGCACCTGCACCAGCCCGAAGAACTACACCGGACTGAGCGACGGCAGCCACACCTTCCAGGTCTACGCCACCGACAGTCTCGGCAACCCAGACCCGACTCCCGCTTCATACACCTGGATGGTAGATACCACCCCGCCGAACACCAGCCTCACCAGCAACCCGCCCAACCCCAGCGCCAGCACCAGTGCCACCTTCTCCTTCACCAGCACCGAGGGCGGCTCGACCTTCCAGTGCAAACTGGACGACGGTAGTTACAGCAGTTGCACCAGTCCCAAGACCTACACCGGACTGAGCAGCGGCAGCCACACCTTCCAGGTCTACGCCACCGACGCAGTGGGCAACTCCGACCCGACCCCAGCCTCCCATACCTGGACGGTGGATACAGACATCCCGTCCGTGACTTCGATCGTGCGGGCCGATCCCGACCCGACCAACGCGGCCAGCGTGAACTTCACCGTGACCTTCTCCGAATCCGTTACCGGCGTGGATACCCTCGCCCCCTTCCCGGACTTCAACCTGACTGCGGCAGGGCTGACGGGCGCGGCCATCACCAGCGTCACCGGCTCCAACGACGTTTACACCGTCACTGTCACTACCGGCAGCGGGGAAGGGACCTTAGACCTGGATCTGCTCGACGATGACACGATCCAGGACAGCGCCGGCAACAAACTGGGCGGCTCCGGAACCGGGAACGGTGACTTCACAACGGGCGAAACCTACACGGTGGACACGGTGGCCCCCACGGTGACGGCCGTGGTACGCGCCCACCCCAATCCCACCAAACTCGCCAGTGTGGACTTCACCGTGATCTTCTCCGAATCCGTTACCGGCGTGGATACCCTCGCCCCCTTCCCGGACTTTGGGCTTGTTACCACAGGCGTGGCGGGCGCGGCCATCACCAGCGTCACCGGTTCCGGGAATCTCTACACCGTGACGGTCGATACCGGATCGGGCAACGGCACCATCCACCTGGACGTGCTCGACGACGACAGCATCCTGGACGCCCTGAGCAACCCGCTCGGAGGGATTGGCATCGGCAACGGGGACTTTACAAGTGGGGAGACCTACGATGTCAATAAGAACCTGATCTCCAGCTTCCGCTCTATCGGCGCTTACGATGGCTGGGTGCTCGAATCCGGTGAGTTTACCAACAAAGGCAGCCTCCTGAACGCCACTAACACAATCTTCATCTTAGGCGATGACGCCAGTGACCGCCAGTACCGCGCGATCCTGCACTTCAACACCGTCACCCTCCCGGACAAAGCCGTCATCGTATCGGCCAAACTCAGGATCAAAGCCCGACTCATCGTGGGGACCAACCCCTTCACCACCCACAAGAATATCATTGTGGAAGTCAAAGAAGGTCTGTTCTCGAACAACAAAACCTTACAATCGCAGGACTTCGAGGCCCTGGCCAGCAAGAATTGGGCCGGAGGGATCTGGAACAACCCCGCCGCCGGGAACTGGTACACCGCGAATTTGAACCCGGCCGCCTTCCCGTTCATCAACCTGAAAGGAACGACCCAGATCCGCCTGCGCTTCCGACTGGATGACGACGACGACATGAGCGCCGACATGATCAAGTTCTTCAGCGGTAACCACAACACATTCGCATATCGCCCCGTGCTGATCATCGAATACTACATCCCGTAAGTTCCCACACGGAAGCGAGCCAGTTCGTTCGACCGATCGCTTAGGGATGGCCTCTCTAAAACCATCCCTAAGCGACGACCACAATTATCCGGTTAATTC
>DYLB01000073.1:0-4405 GCA_020722305.1 Anaerolinea thermophila
AAAGGTTTTTCAGATTATGCCCATTTTCAAAATTGACTCCGCTGCAAAAACCTTTTCTAACCACTAAGGACACGAAGGTCACGAATTTTTTTGAAATCATCTTGCGCCGAATTTCAAGATTTTGAATTTCACCTTTCAGAATTCCTTGGTGTACTTCGTGTCCTTTGTGGATAAAGACCTTTTTGCAGTAGACTCAAAATTTGACTGTGCGCAACTTCGCCCAAAAATTAAGCGTAGATTGAGATAAGTTCGCTGACAAACAGCCGCGCTTGATTATAACCATAAACTCAGGCTATAATGTTGGCGATCACTCCATTTCAAAATTTTCAGGAGGCATTTCAATGAGCGACCTTTTCGAGCGAGTAACCGGGGACCAGGACGTCTTCAAGAAACTCGGCGCCTACATCCCCGGTTTCAAGGGATACATCGAACGCCAGAACCGCCGCGCATCCGACAAACTGCTGCGCGAGACCGTGGCCGACCGCTTCGAAGAACAATGGAAGCGAACTTCAGCCATTCAGACCGACCTGATCAGCCAGGGGATGATCGAGTTGATTGATGACATGGAAAAAGCCGCCATCCAGTTGCGGACTTTCATTGATAAAATCCGCACGGCCTCTTACGGCTATTCCGGCCTGTTCGATGCGGTCAAGATCAACGAGGATGAACTGGCCCAGCTCTACGCTTTCGACAATGCCTTCTTCGACGTAGCCGAACAGGTCGGGCGCGCCCTGGATAACATCGAAGCCTCGATAGGCGATTCGGACGGGCTGAAGGCCGCCATCCGCAATCTGACCAACCTGGCTCGCGAAGCGGTCACCACCTTCGAGCGCCGCAGCGAGGTCTTCACCAGCGGCGGATGATCCTGCCACCTCCCGCTCCAACAGCCCATTTTTCGGGGACGGTCCAAAGCCGTCCCGTTTTCGTTTTGTATGGTAGGATTCGGAGCGCAAATTCGGCTGAAAGAATTTGGTTCATTGGGAATTAGACGTAGGTCACGCTTGAAGCGTGACCTACAGGACGCCACCAGATATGGCAGTCATCACGGAGATTCCCAAAGGGCCAAGAATTTTATCCTGGAGTGCGAAAAGCAAGAACGGCGCTCGCAATGCCATGAGGGAAGTCAATCATTTACAGACCCTTAGGGCAGTCAGCACAAGCGTCTGCACTCCATAAAAAAATTGAACTTCGAGGAGGCCCTTTCCATGTGGCAAGAATACATCTCCGCGGCCACCACAGACGAGGTGATCCGCGTCCTGGGCCAAAAAGGCGACAAGGCCCGCATCGTCGCCGGAGCCACCGACCTGATGCTCGAACTGGAACGCGGCGTCCGCACCGGGATCGAGACCCTGGTGGACGTGACCCGCATCCCCGGCCTCGACCGGATCACCCTGGACGACGACGAAATCATCCACCTCGGGCCGCTGGTGACTCACAACCACTGCGCGGCCAGCAAACTCCTCCGTGAGCGGGCCTACCCGCTGGCGCGCGCCGCCTGGGAAGTGGGCGCGCCGCAGATCCGCAACCGGGCTACGGTGGCCGGCAACCTGATCACCGCCTCGCCCGCCAACGACACCATCACCCCGCTGATGGCGCTCGGCGCCTGGGTCGAACTGCAATCGGGACGTGGCATCCGCCGCGTGGCCTTGCAGGATTTTTACACCGGCGTGCGCAAGACCGTGATGCAGGCGGACGAAATGCTGGTGGACATCGCCTTCCCGGCCTTGAAGACGACCCAGCGCGGGACGTTCATCAAACACGCCCTGCGCCAGGCGCAGGCCATCTCGGTCGTCAACCTGGCGATCATCCTAGACATCAAACAGGCTGCCGTTGAACAGGCCGTCATCACCCTGGGAGCGGTCGCGCCGACCATCATCCACGCCGTGGAGGCTGAATCCTTCCTGGCGGGCCAGCCGCTGACGGACGAGGTCATCGCCCGGGCCGCGGACCTGGCCGCCGGGGCCGCCCGCCCAATTGACGACCTCCGCGGCTCTGCGGCGTACCGCCGCGAAATGGTGCGTGTGCTGACCCGCCGGGGGCTGAAGTCGCTGCTCGAGGGTCAGGAGCAGGCCGGGTTCCCGTCCGCTCCGGTGTTGCTCTGGGGGCAGTCGAAAGCCGAAGCGGAGAAGACGTTCCCGGGAGCACGTCACGGCGACCATTCCCCCATCCGCACGACCATCAACGGGAAAGACTATACCTTCATCGAAGGCCAGGACAAGTCCCTGCTGCGCCTGCTGCGGGAAGACGCCGGCCTGGTGGGGACGAAGGAAGGCTGCGCCGAGGGCGAGTGCGGGGCCTGCACGGTCTATTTGGACGGGCGGGCAGTGATGTCCTGCCTGGTGCCGGCGCCGCGGGCGCACGGCGCCGAGATCGTGACCATCGAAGGGCTGGCCGCTGATGGGCAATTGCACCCGGTACAAAAGGCATTCATCGAAGACGGGGCGGTGCAATGCGGCTACTGCTCGCCGGGATTCTTGATGTCAGCGGCCAAACTGCTCGAAGAGCGCCCCCAGCCGACCCGTAACGAGATCGAACAGGCCATCACGGGTAATCTGTGCCGCTGCACGGGCTATTACAAGATCGTGCAGGCCATCGAAGACGCCAGCAAACTGGCGGAATAGGAGCGAACATGGGCCGGTATTCGTTCGAACGCACTCCGAAAAAGAAGGAGCGCACCGTCCACCCGATCTGGCGCGGCATCGGCTGCCTGATGCTGCTGATCGTGCCGGCGATCTCCTACGCCCTGGCCGACATCCTGGTACGTTACGGGATCAGGCAAAACCTGTGGTTCGTGCCGAGGGAGTTGATCGGCTACCCGCAGCTTCCTCCCGAAGTCTGGCGGTACGACATCCTGACGACCCTGTTCGGCTGGATCGCCCGAATCGAGAACCTGTACGCCGATCTGATCCTGACTCTGGTTTTTGTGGTTCTGATCCTCGGTGTGATTGCCATGGTCTACGCCATGACGTATAAAGTTGCCGGCCCATCCCAGTACGGCCCCATGGATGCCCCGCCGCCGAGGATCAAAGTCCGCAGGCATAAGAGATAAACATCGAGGTACCCCATGACTAACATCGTTGGCAAACCCCTTCCCCGCATAGACGCTTTCGGCAAAGTGACCGGTGAGACGCTCTACCCCGGCGACCTGTCCATGCCGGGGATGCTGCACATGAAACTCCTGTTCGCCAACCGCCCGCACGCCCGGGTGGTGAGCATTGACACTTCAAAGGCCGAGGCACTGATGGGCGTATTCGGCGTGTTTACGGCCAAAGACGTGCCGGTCAACGAGTACGGCTTGCAGTGGAACGACCAGCCTGTGTTGTGTGGACCGGGGTCTCGATACGGCGAAGATCACGCCTACTCGACCGCCGAGAATGGAAGAGATATTGTCCGTTTTGTGGGCGACCAGGTGGCGGTGGTCGTGGCCGAGACGGAGGCCATCGCGGCCCAGGCACGGGACCTGATTGAGGTCGTTTATGAGGACTTGCCGCTCGTCACCGACCCCGAAGCGGCCATGCAACCGGGGGCGACACTCGTCCACCCGGAGATTGGGCCGACGAATATCTGCGTCCACGACAAGATCCGCAAGGGGGATGTGCAGGCCGGTTTCGCCGCAGCGGAGGTGATCGTCGAGGGCGAGTACCGCGTCCCGGTGCAGGAGCACGCCTATCTGCAGCCCGAAGCGGGCCTGGCCCACATTGACGAGGAGGGCCGGGTAGTGGTGCTGGCCGCCGGTCAATGGACCCACACCGACCAAAAGCAGATCGCCCATGCGCTCGACCTGCACATTGACCAGGTGCGGGTGGTCTACCCGGCCATCGGCGGGGCGTTCGGCGGGCGGGAGGATATGTCGGTGCAAATCGTTCTAGCCCTGGCCGCCTGGAAGCTCAAACGCCCGATCAAGATCGTCTGGTCGCGGCAGGAGTCGATGATCGGGCACGGCAAACGCCACCCGATGGTCATCCGCGCCAAATGGGGCGCGACCAAAGACGGCAAGCTGGTGGCGGCGGAGAACACCTTCATCGCGGATGCCGGGGCGTATATGTACACCACCAATAAAGTCCTCGGCAATTCGACCATCACCCAGACCGGGCCGTATTACATCCCCAATGTCAAAGCCGACGTGTACGGTGTATACACCAACAACCTGCCGGGGGCGGCCTTCCGCGGCTTTGGCGCGCCGCAGGCGGCGTTCATGGCCGAGTGTCAGATGAACAAACTGGCCGAAGCGCTGGGACTCGACCCGGTCGAGTTCCGTCTGAGGAACCTCATCAGCGAGGAATTGACCCTCGATGTCGGCACCCCGCCCCCGGGTCCGGTTTCGATCGGGCAGGTGATTGCCGCAGCCGCGAAAAAAGCCAGGGAGCAGTATTCAGTATCCAGTTTTCAGTATCCAGTATCCAGT
>DYLB01000073.1:4505-6778 GCA_020722305.1 Anaerolinea thermophila
TTCAGTATCCAGTATCCAGTGACCAGTATCCAGTATCCAGTGACCGGTCGCCGGTGGTCCGGGCCTGGGGGTTTGCGGCCGGGTTCAAGAACATCGGCTTTTCGTTTGGCTACAAGGAAAACTGCTGGGCGCGGGTCGAGATCCGCGGCGACGGCGAGATCGAAGACGTGGTGGTTTACAGTGCCTCGGCGGAAGTGGGACAGGGCAACCACACCATCCTGGCCCAGATGGCCGCCGAAGTGACCGGCGTGACGCTGGACAAGGTCCACATGATCACGATGGACACGCTCAACATGGGCAACTCCGGCTCGGCTTCGGCCTCGCGGCTGACCTTTATGTCGGGCAACGCGGTCAAGGGCGCGGCGGAGCGGGCTTTCGAGAAATGGCAGGCCGAGGAACGACCGGCCGTCGCCGAGTACACCTATCTAGCGCCGGAGACTACGCCGATGGACAAGGAGACCGGCTACTCGATACCCAATTTCGCTTACGCCTACTCAGCCCAGGCCGTGGAAGTGGAGGTGGATACCGAAACCGGGCAGGTGCGTCTGACGAGGGTCATCTCGGCAAACGACGTGGGCAAGGCGATCAACCCGACCCAGGTCGAAGGGCAGATCGAGGGCGGCGTGGTCCAGGCCCAGGGTTACGCCATGCTGGAAAACTTCATCACCAAGGATGGGCGCGTCCTGACCGACATGCTCAGCACTTACCTGATCCCGACCATCCGGGACATCCCCGAGTCGGTCGATTCGGTCGTGGTCGAAGTCCCAGACGAACGCGGCCCGTGGGGAGCCAAGGGACTGGGCGAACTGCCCTACCTGCCGCTGGCCCCGGCCATCGCCCACGCCATCCGCAACGCCACCGGGGTGTGGATCAGCGAAATTCCGTTCACGCCGGAGCGGGTGCTGCAGGCGTTGGGCAAGATATAGCCAGACTTCCGAAGTCTCTTTTTGATCATGCTCACCCGTCTCAAATCACTCTTCCTGCGCCACCGCTACAAAATGGCTGTACTCGGCCTGTTGATGGGGGCCTCGGCCCTCTGCGTCATGCTGGTCGCCAGCCGCGTCCTGTACGCCGATTCACGGCGCTACACCAACCTGCTCTGGAACCTGTTCCTGGCCTGGATTCCTTTCGTAGCCGCTTTCCTCGCCTACACCCTGTCCCTGAGCCGCAGGCTGGTTTACATCGCCGTGCCGGTCTTCGCCCTCCTGTGGCTGGTCTTCTTCCCCAACGCCCCCTACTTGCTGACCGACCTCCAGCACCTGGCCGACGGCCCGTCCGCTGCGCCGCTCTGGTATGACGTTATCCTGATGGTCTGGTTCTCGTGGACCGGGCTGCTGCTGGGCCTGTTCTCGCTCTATCTCATGCACGAGATCGTCCGCCAGAATTTTGGGCGGCTGGTCGGCTGGATTTTCGTGCTGGCCGTCTCCGGGTTGAGCAGCGCCGGCATCTACCTGGGCCGCTTCCTGCGCTGGAACAGTTGGGACCTGCTCCAAAACCCCAGCGACGTGGCGCTCGACATCCTGGGCTGGGTGGTTGCTCCCAGTCTGCGCCTGGTGGTTTTCATTGGCCTGTTCACGGTTTTCTTCCTGTTCGCCTATCTCACCCTCTACGCCTTCGGCCACATCCTGCGGGACGACAATACCCATTAACGTGGTTTAATTCCCAGTATGACAAAACCCATCCTCATCCGCGGCGGCGGCGACCTGGCTTCCGGCGTCGCCTTGCGCCTGCATCATGCCGGTTTCCCGCTCGTCATCACCGAACTGCCCCGGCCGCTGTCCGTGCGGCGGGCGGTCTCCTTCTCCGAAGCGGTTTACGAGGGGGATTGGATCGTGGAGGGCGTCCGCGCCCGGCGGGTGGATTCCGCGCCCGAGGCCCTGTCCCTGGCTGGCAGCGGCCTCGTCCCGGTTCTCGTGGACCCGGAGCTGGCCACCGTTAAACTGACCGATTTCTCCGCCCTGATTGATGCGCGGCTCTTGAAACGCCCTGTTCTCTATTCTATATTCTCCAATCCCTTAATTATCGGCCTCGGCCCCGGCTTTACCGCCGGGGAAAACTGTCACGCGGTGGTCGAGACGATGCGCGGCCACACCCTGGGCCGGGTCTACTGGGCCGGGACAACCCATCCTGACAGCGGTCAGCCGGAGGGCGACCCGCGCCGCGTCCTGCGCGCCCCGGCGGACGGGGTGATCGAGTCCCGGGTAGAGATCGGCCAGCACGTGGAGGCGGGGGAGGTGGTGGCAGTGGTCAGTGATCAGTATCCAGTGGTCAGT
>DYLB01000073.1:6878-9539 GCA_020722305.1 Anaerolinea thermophila
CAGTGGTCAGTGATCAGTATCCAGTGGTCAGTAATCAGTATCCAGTGGTCAGTGATCGGTATCCAGTGAGCAGTGATCAGTATCCAGTGAGCAGTGGGGTGAGCGGAGTGGTGCGGGGGATGATCCATCCGGGGCTGGAGGTGAGCAAAGGACTCAAGGTCGGGGACGTTGATCCGCGTGACAACCGGGAGTATTGCTTCCTGGTCTCCGACAAGGCCCTGGCGGTGGGCGGGGCGGTGCTGGAGGCGTTGCTCAAGTGGCAAGCGGAAAGTGCGAAGTGGAAGGATTGAAACTCGCCCAGGCGCTGCGACTTTCAGGCACGGAATCGGTCGCCTTCGTGGGCGCGGGGGGCAAGACAACCGCCCTGTTCCAGTTGGCGCGGGAGCTGCATCCCCCGGTCGTGGTGACGACCACCACCCACCTCGGCGCGTGGCAGGTCGAGCTGGCCGACCGGCATTTCATCATCAGCGCCGACGAAGACCTGAACGCCGTCGAAGACAACCGACGGGGCGTGATGCTGGTCACCGGCCCGCAGGAGGGTGACAGGTTTGGCGGGCTTGGGATTAAGTCAACAGATTGGCTGCACGCTTTGTGTCGCTATCACTCCCTGCCCCTGCTCATCGAAGCCGACGGGGCGCGCCAGAAACCGCTCAAGGCCCCGGCGGAACACGAACCGGCCATCCCGGAATTTGTGGATACGGTCGTGGTCGTGGCGGGACTGTCGGGGTTGGGAAAGCCGCTGGCGGAGGAGTGGGTGCATCGGGCGGAGAGATTCGGGCGAGTCAGCGAATCAGCGAATCAGCGAGTCAGCGAGTCAGCGAGGCAGCGAGGCAGCGAAGCAGCGAGTCAGGGAGGCAGCGAGGCAGCGAATCAGCGAGGCAGCGAGGCAGCGAGGCAGCAGTCTGTGACAGTGGAGAGGCTGGCAAAGGCGCTGGTGCATCCCGAGGGCGGGTTGAAGGGCATCCCGGCGGGAGCGCGGCGGGTGGCGCTGCTCAACCAGGCGGATACGCCAGAGTTGCAGGCCCAGGGCAAGACACTGGCAGACCGGTTACTGGATGACTATGAGGCTGCTATTGTTGCAAGTTTAAAGTTGCAAATAGTCCACGCCGTCCACGAGCGGATCGCGGGCATCGTCCTGGCTGCGGGCGGAGCCTCCCGCTTTGGGCGGCCCAAGCAATTGCTGGACTGGCGCGGCCAGCCCTTCGTGCGGGTTGTGGCAAAAACCGCCCTGGCAGCAGGATTGTCGCCGGTGGTGGTCGTGACCGGGGCGTATGCGGAGCAGGTCGAGGCTGCCGTGAAGGATTTGCCGGTGGAGGTTGCGAGGAATGAAAATTGGATGGAAGGGCAGGCAAGTTCGCTAAAAACAGGGATAAAGTCCCTCACCCCTGACCCCTCTCTCTTGCAGGGAGAGGGGAACACGGGTGGGGCTATCTTCCTGCTCGCCGACCAGCCGCAGGTGACGGTGGAGGTCATCCGGGCGCTGGTGGAGCACCATGCCGGGACGCTGTATCCGGTGATTGCGCCGTATATCTTCGAGCAGCGGGGCAATCCGGTGCTGTTCGACCGGATCACGTTCGCGGCGCTGATGCAGCTCAGCGGCGAACAGGGCGGGCGCAGTGTCTTTTCGCAGTTCAGCCCGCGCTACCTGAACTGGTACGACCGACGTCTGCTGCTGGACGTGGACACGCCCGAAGACTACGAAAGGCTGCTGGACGCATGAACGATGTCGCGGCGGTCATCCTGGCTGCGGGGCAATCCCGGCGGATGGGACAGCCCAAGCTGCTGCTGCCCTGGGGAAACACGACCGTGCTCGGTCAGGTAATCGCCGTCTTTGCAGAGGCCGGGGTCGAGGAAATCGTGGTCGTCACCGGCGGGGCGCGGGAGCAGGTGGAAGCGCTGGTCGGTTCGTCGGCGCGGACGGTCTTCAACCCGGAGTACGCCGAGGGAGAGATGCTGTCGTCCATCCAGTGCGGGTTGGGTAGTCTAAGCTCCTCGACCCGCGCCGCGCTGATCGGCCTGGGCGACCAGCCCCAGGTCCGGGTGGAGACGGTGCGGGCGGTCTGCGAGGCTTACGCCCGCTCCCGATCCCCGCTGGTCGTCCCCAGTCACAATCTGCGCCGCGGCCATCCCTGGCTGGCCGACCGCTCCCTCTGGCCGGAACTGCTGTCGCTGCCTGCGGGCCGGTCGCCGCGAGAGTTCCTGAACGCGCACGCCGGGTTGATCCACTACGTGAGCGTGGACACGCCGACCATCCTCGCAGACCTGGATACGCCTGAAGATTACTTGAAATCCCGCCCCTGACGTGCTATTGTGAATATGCAAGGCTGTTCCATCACGGTGCGTATCCGCTAACCGAAAGGAGCAACGCCATGACTGACATCCGAGAGATGGCCGACGCCATCAAAAACGCCATGCAAGCCGTGGACGAAGCCCACGAGGCCGGTAACAAGCTGCGGGAGCAGGCCACGCCCGAAACGATCAACCATTTCGAAGCCGAGATGGAGATTTTGAGCGAACACCTGCAAGCCCTGAAACGGGTGCTGGATCACGAAGAGGGGTACTTCGTCGAAGAACTATCGGACCTGTTGTCCCAATTTTTCAGCGGCAAGCCTGCGCCCTACCGCTCCATCCCCCGAGTCAACGACAAGTAACTATAAAAAC
>DYLB01000074.1 GCA_020722305.1 Anaerolinea thermophila
GAAGATTTTGCACGATGCTCATCGTTTGGTTGCGGAATGAATTCCGCGCTACGAATATCTGAAGGAATCCTTAGGACGTTTTTGCGGCTGTTCGGCTTACCAACCATCCCGATTACGCATGACCCAAATCACCCTGCTCGACTCCCCCAACTGGAAAGACTACGCCCTGCTCGACAGCGGTAACGGCCTGAAACTGGAACGCTTCGGCCCGTACACCTTCGTCCGCCCGGAAGCGCAGGCCATGTGGTCGCCTACCCTGCCGGGGGAGGACTGGGCCGTGGCCGACGCCGTCTTCCAGCCAACGGGGGAGGAGAGCGGCGGACACTGGAATATCAAGCGTAAATTGCCGGATCAATGGGAAATGCACTATCAGTTGACGAGTGGGGCGATGCTTCGTTTTATCGCCATGACCACCCCCGGCCGTCACCTGGGCGTCTTCCCCGAAGTCGCCGCGCACTGGGACTGGATGGCAGAGCGGATAAGTCAAAACGAGAAACAAAAAAAAGTGCTCAATCTCTTCGGCTACACCGGCCTGGCGACCCTGGCCTGCGCCGCCACGGGGGCGCAGGTTACGCACGTAGACGCCTCGAAGAAATCCGTCGAGTGGGCGCGGAAGAACCAGGCTCTCTCCGGGCTGGCGGACAAACCCATCCGCTGGCTGGTGGACGATGCGCTCAAATTCGTCCAGCGGGAGGCGCGGCGCGGGGCGCGCTACGACGGGATCATCCTCGACCCGCCCAAGTTCGGGCGCGGACCAAAAGGCGAAGTTTGGGAGGTCTATAAGTCCCTGCCGCGGCTGCTGGATGCCTGCCGCGAGATTCTCAGCCCGAAGCCGCTTTTCGTCGTATTGACGATCTATGCCGTCCAGGCCTCAGCCATCCACGCCGGGCAAGCCCTGACAGATATGATGAAAGGCTTCGGCGGGGGGGTGGAGCAGGGCGAGCTGGTGACACGCGAACGCTCCGCCGGGCGGCTGCTCTCGCAGGCGGTGTACGCGCGGTGGGGAAAGTGAGGCGTGGGGAGTGTTGCGTTGTGCGTGTTTCGTAATTTTGGATTTACGAATGACGATTGGCGATTTTGAGTTTCCATGATCTTATCTGAAATTTGCAGTGCTGCTTTCAAAAAACGTTTTGGCGGCGAGCCGGATTTCCTCGTCCGCGCCCCGGGGCGGGTGAACCTGATCGGCGAGCACACCGACTACAGCGACGGCTTCGTCCTGCCGATGGCAATTGACCGGGCGGTCTGGATCGCCCTGCGCCCGCGCCCCGACCGGCGGGTGGCCGTCCATGCGTTGGATTATGGCAGGAGGGCCAGCTTCTCCCTGGATAACTTCCGCAAACGCAGCGGCTGGATCGAGTACATCAAAGGTGTGGCTTACGGTTTGCAGGCCGAGGGTTTCCGGCTGGATGGCTGGGAGGGCGTCCTGGCCGGGGACGTGCCGCGCGGCGCGGGGTTATCGTCCTCGGCGGCGGTGGAGATGGCCGCGGCCCGGGCCTTCGCCTCCGTGTCGGGGATCGCCTGGGCGCCGGAACGGATGGCCCGCGCCGGCCAGGCCTGCGAGAACCGCTGGGTGGGGGTCCAATCCGGGATCATGGACCAGATGGTCAGCGCCGCAGCCAAAGAGGGCCATGCCATGTTCCTGGATTGTCGCTCGCTGGAGTACGAGCACGTCCCCCTGCCAGAGGGGGTGGCTGTGGTCGTGCTGGATACGTCCACCCGGAGAGGGCTGGTTGGCTCGGAATACAACGAGCGCCGCGAGCAATGCGAAACGGCTGCGCGCCAGTTGGGTGTGAGGGCGCTGCGGGATGTGGATTGGGAAGAGTTCAAAATAAAAAGTAAGAAGTTGGAAGGATTGGTGCTGAAACGCGCCCGGCACGTCGTCAGCGAGAACCAGCGCGTCTTGGATGCTGTCGCTGCCATGCGCCGCGGGGATGTCGAACGCCTGGGGCTGCTGCTCAATGCCAGCCACGCCAGCCTGCGGGACGATTTCGAGGTCAGCAGCGAGGCCCTCAACTGGATCGTGGAGGCGGCCCAATCGCAGGCGGGATGCTACGGGGCGCGCATGACCGGGGCGGGATTCGGCGGCTGCGCCGTGGCCCTGGTTGACGGGGCGAAGCTGGGGGAGTTCGTACCCGCCGTCGAGGCGGAATACAGGCAAAAGTCCGGGCTGGAGGCGGAGGTGTACGTCTGCCGCGCCAGCGCGGGGGCCAGTGTTAACGTGTCGTAATCAGGACGGGAAGAGTCCCCTTTCCGCCTTGCATTTTTGTAAGGCATCACATAGAATGTGTAAGCAATGAGTCAATGTCGCTTGCGATGTTTTTGCTTTGTTTGGCATTTCCAATTGAGAAAGGATGGAAAAACTCAACAGTTCATCTGAAATCTGGTGATATTCTCGATTCACGCAATTCGTCCAATCATCCTGATGCCCGTGTTTCAGGTTTGGGTCGAACTAAAAAAATTCAAAAAGGAGAACCTCATGCAGTTCCGTAAACTTTTTGCCATATTTTTGAGTTTGGCGCTGATGTTACACTTGGCCCCATTCTCTCCGGCTTACGCGGCCTCGCCTTCTGTGTTCATCAATGAAATCCATTATGACAATACCGGCACAGATACTGGCGAGGCCGTTGAAATTGCAGGCCCCGCCGGGACAGATTTGACCGGCTGGAGTCTGGTGCTTTACAACGGCAGCGGAGGAGCGCCTTATACGACAACGCCTCTAAGCGGAACCATTCCCGATCTTGGGGGCGGATTTGGTGTCATCGTTGTGAACTACGGTGTGAATGGTATCCAGAACGGCTCACCAGATGGTCTGGCGCTCGTAGATGCAAGCAGCACGGTGATCCAATTCATCAGCTATGAAGGCTCGTTCCTGGCAGTTGGCGGCCCGGCGAATGGGATGACCAGCGTGGATATGGGTGTCTCCGAGGCGTCGGGTTCAGCCGTAGGAGACTCCTTACAGCTGACTGGTACAGGATCAAGCTACGATGACTTTACCTGGAGCGGTTCTTCAGCCAACACTTTTGGCAGTTTCAATAACGGACAGACGTTCGTTGGCGCAGCGCCCGAACCCAAGATCAACGAATTTTCGGCCAGCACGACCGGCACAGACGTGGAATACGTCGAAATCTTCGGCGCGCCGAACACCGATTACTCGGCCTACACCGTGCTTGAGATCGAAGGCGATACCACCGGCGCGGGTGTGGTAGATGAAGTCATCAGCCTCGGCACCACAGATGCGAACGGTTTCTATCTTGCCAGCCTGCCCGCCAACGCGCTCGAAAACGGGAGCGTGAGCCTGCTCCTGGTCAAGAACTTCACCGGCGCGCTTGGGGACGACCTGGATACGAACAACGACGGCGCCTTCGATGCCACCCCCTGGGAGGCCATTGCGGATGCCGTTTCTGTCAACGATGGCGGCGCAGGTGACTTCACCTACGGCGTCCCGGCCCTCGGCCCGAACTACGACGGCGTGAGCAGTTTCGCCCCCGGCGGCGCCTCCCGCATCCCGGATGGATTCGACACCGAAGCCGCCAGCGATTGGGTACGCAACGACTTCGACCTGGCAGGCATCCCCGGCTTCCCCGGCTCGATTGTCTTGGGCGAAGCCTACAACACCCCCGGCGCGCCGAACGAGATCTTCGTGCCGCCGCCCGAAATGTGCGGCGACCCGTTCACCCCGATCTACGACGTGCAGGGCAGCGGCGCGGCCAGTCCAGTCGTTGGCAGCGAAGTAGCGGTCGAGGGCGTGGTGACCGGCGACTTCCAGAACAACGCCTCGCCAGATAACGGCGACCTGAACGGCTTCCACATCCAAGACCCGCTCGGCGACGGCGACCCGGCCACCTCGGACGGAATCTTCATCTACGCCCCAGGCGGCATGGATGTCAGCGCGGGCGACGCGGTGCGGGTGCGCGGCAGCGTCTCCGAGTTCAACGGCATGACCGAAATCAGCGCCGCCCAGATCTGGCAATGCTCCACCGGCAACCCCCTGCCAGACGCGGCTCCCTTGTCCCTGCCCGTGACCAGCGTGGGCGACTTCGAGGCCTACGAAGGGATGCGGGTCACTTTCCCGCAGGACCTTTACATCTCGGAATACTTCAACTTCGACCGCTTCGGCGAGATCGTGCTGACCTCGCAGCGGCACTTGACCCCCACGGCCGAATTCGAACCCGGACCCGACGCGGTCCAGGCTGCCCAGGATTTCCTGCTCGACAAGATCACCCTCGACGACGGGCGCACATCCTCGAACCCGGACCCGGCCATCCATCCGAACGGGAACGTCTTCGACCTGACCAACCTGTTCCGCGGCGGCGACACCGTCCGTAACGTGACCGGCGTGATGGATTACAGCTTCGGCCTGTACCGCATCCAGCCAACCCAGGGCGCGGACTACACCAACGCCAACCCGCGCACAACCCAGCCGGAGGATGTCGGCGGGAGCCTGAAGGTGGCCTCCTTCAACGTGCTCAACTACTTCACCACCCTGGATAACAGCGGCCCGATCTGCGGTCCGCTCCAGGACCAGGGCTGCCGCGGCGCGGATAACGCGACCGAGTTCACCCGCCAGCGCGACAAGATCATCGCCGCCATCAGCACCATCAACGCCGACGTGGTCGGCCTGATCGAGATCGAGAACCACCCCGGCGACGTCCCCACCGCCGACCTGGTCAGCGGCCTGAACGATATGCTGGGCGCGGGGACCTACGATTACATCCCCACGGGTGCGATCGGCTCCGACGCCATCCGGGTGGCCTTCATCTACAAACCGGCGAGCGTTGCGCCCTTTGGCAACTACGCCGTGCTCGACTCGTCGGTGGACCCGCGCTTCGACGATACCAAGAACCGCCCGGCGTTGGCCCAGTCCTTCTTCGACTTCGAGACCGGCGGCGTTTTCACCGTGGCCGTCAACCACCTCAAATCCAAAGGCTCGGCCTGTGACGACGTCGGCGACCCGAACCTGGGCGACGGCGCCGGCAACTGCAACCTGACCCGCAAATCCGCCGCAGAAGCCCTGGTGGACTGGCTGGCGACCGACCCGACCGCCAGCGGCGACAGCGACTTCCTGATCATCGGCGACCTGAACTCCTACGACAAGGAAGACCCGATTGACGTCATCAAGGCCGGTTCGGACGACCTGCCCGGCACGGCGGACGACTACACCGACCTGGTCTTCCAGTTCCAGGGCGAAGCGGCTTACTCCTACGTCTTCGACGGGCAGGTGGGCTACCTCGACCACGCCCTGTCCAACGCCAGCCTGGTGGACGAGATCACCGGCGTGACCGTCTGGCACATCAACGCCGACGAGCCGGACCTGATTGATTACGACACGAGCTTCAAGAAACCCGCCCAAGACGCCATCTACGCCCCGGACGCCTACCGCTCCTCCGACCATGACCCGGTCATCGTCGGCCTGGACCTGGAGATCTCACCCCGCCCGGCCAAGCAGTACACGCTCGACAGCCTGATCGCCCTGCGGGCGACCCTCACCAACGGGTACGACGCCCAAAAACTGGACCAGGCCATCGGCCACCTGGCCCTGTCGCTCGCCCCGGCCCTGTGGGTGGACGACAACCACCTCGACCCGCAGCATGGGCAGATTGTCTTCCAAGAAGAGAAGAACGCGGTCAACAAGCTGAACGCGATCCTCAAGAACCGGCGCGGCCCGCTCCCGGATGCGACTGTTCAGGGCTTCATCACCTTCCTGACCGACGCCGACCGGATGCTGGCCCAGGTAGCGGTTGACGAAGCGATTGCCCAGGGCGGCCGCCAAATTGACATCGCCAAGGCGCTCCACGCTCTCGCCCGCGGCGACGCGTTCCTGGCTAACGGCAAAGCGGAGAACGCCATCGAGCAATACCGCAACGCCTGGAACCATGCCTTGCACGCGATCCAGTAGTCTCCAAACATGACTCAACAGGCGGAGCCGCTTGGCTCCGCCTGTTCATTATTCCGTAGGGCGGGATTTCATCCCGCCTTACTGTATTTCTTGATAATCTCTTCCACATCCGGGATTTCCTGGGCGGCGCGGCGGAGCAGCTCGAAGGCCCGGTCAACGAGCGGGGTCAGGCGCCCAGGCCCAACGTCCCGGCCCGCTTCGATCTCGTCCAGCACTTTGATGAGGTTGCCGCGCAGTCCGCTCGCCCGCCGCGCCCAGTGCGAATCGACCGAGAGCCGTTCCAGGCGTCCGGCCAGCCGCCGCAAGAGTTCGACCTCCGCCGGGTCCATGCTAATCCCCTGCGAAGCGGTTCATTATGAATACACTTCCGGGTTGACGCAGTGCGGCAGGCGCTCACCTTTCAGCCCGGCCACCAGGTTTTGAGCAGCGAGATACGCCATCATGTCGCGGGTCTGTTTGGAGGCGCTGCCCAGGTGCGGGACGATGAGACAGTTGTCCAGCGCTAGGAGCGGATCGTCCATCTGGATGGGTTCCGGCTCGGTCACGTCCAGCGCGGCAGCGAAAATCCGGCGGGAGCGGAGGGCCTGTTCCAGCGCCGACGGGTCCACCACGCCCCCGCGGGAGGTGTTGACCAGCACCGCCGTCGGCTTCATCTTTGCCAACGTTTCGGCGTTGATCAGGTGGTAGGTCTCATCCGTCAGCGGGACGTGGAGCGAGATGAAATCCGAATCGCGCAGCAGGGTCTCGAAGTCCACCGGGACGGCTCCGAAGGCCGGTTCGGCGGTCGGGTCGTGGTAGATGATCCGCAGGTCGAAACCCTGAGCGCGTTTGGCCACCGCCTGCCCGATCCGCCCGAAGCCGACCAGCCCCAGCGTTGCCCCGGCGAGGTCCGCGCCGAGCAGCAGCGACGGTCCCCAGGTCTTCCACTTGCCGTCTTTGACATACTGGGCGCCCTCGGCCAGGCGGCGGGCGGCGGCCAGCAGCAGGGCAAAGGCCATATCGGCCGTGGCGTCGGTCAAAATCCCCGGCGTGTTGCCGACCGGGATGCGCCGCGCGGTCGCGGCGGCCACGTCCACGTTATCGAAGCCGACGGCATGGTTGCTAATGACTTTCAGCCCCGGCCCGGCCGCGTCCATCACCGCCGCGTCGATCCGGTCGGTCAGCAGCGAGAGAATCCCGTCCACACCGCGCACACGGCGCAGGAGTTCCTCCGGCGAGGGCGGCATCTCTCCGGGCCAGACCTCGGCCTCGCAGAATTCCTGGACGATATCCAGTCCCTTTGTGGGAATGATGCGGGTGACGAAGACTTTGGGTTTGGGCATGACCCTTACACCACCGAATCCATCGCTGCGCCCAGGCGCTTGACGATCTCGTCCACCTCGTCTTCGTTGATGGCGATCGGCGGGGCGAAGGCCAGGGTGCTGCCCAGCGGGCGGGTCCGCAGGCCGGCCTTCTCGGCGGCCTTGAAGATGCGCATCGCCAGGGCCGGGTCGGCGCTCCTGGCAGCCTTGTCCGAGACGATCTCCACGCCGCAGATCAGACCCAGGCCGCGCACCTCGCCCACGAACGGGAACTCTTCCAGCGTCTTCAGCCCCTCGAGCAGGCGTTGGCCCAGGGTGCGGGCGCGCCCGGCGTAATCTTCTCGTTCCATGATCTCCAGGTTCTTGAGTGCCACAGCGCAGGCCATCGGGTGGCCGGAATAGGTGAAGCCGTGCATCCAGGACTGGTCGGCGGGAGCGGTCTCGATGCTCTCGCGGATCGCGTCGGAGACCTGGATGCCGCCCAGTTGGGCGTAGCCGCTGGTGATACCTTTGGCGAACGACAGGATGTCGGGTTTCACGCCCCAGTGACGCAGCGCGAACCACTCCCCCGTTCGCCCGAAGCCGGTGATGACCTCGTCGGCGATGAAGAGGACGTCGTATTTATCGCAGATCTGGCGGATGAGCGGGAAGTAGTCGTCCGGCGGGACGATGACCCCGCCCACGCCCATCACCGGTTCGGCGATGAAAGCCGCCACCGTATCGGGACCCTCGGCCTGGATCGCCGTTTCGAGGGCGCGGGCCGCCGCCTGTCCGACCGTTTCGCCGGGCTGGATCTCGCCCTCGTAGCGGTACGGGTTCGGGGCCGGGATGTGGACGAATCCCTCGACAGCCGGGCCGAACATGGTGTGGTATTTCTCGATTCCGGTGGCGAAGGTGGCGTACATCGTCACGCCGTGGTAGGCGCCTTTGCGGGCGATGATCTTGGTCTTGCCCGGCTTGCCCATCCGCTTCCAGTAATAGCGGGCGGTCTTGAAAGCCGAATCGTTGGCCTCCGAGCCGCCGGAGGCGAAGAAGGTCGTGTTCAGGCCCGGATAGGCGTACCCAGCCAGTTTAGCGGCGAGCAGGCTCGAGGGCAGGTTGGTCATCCCGGCAAAGTTCGAGGTGTAGGCCAGCTCCTTCATCTGGTCGAACGCGGCTTGGGCCAGCTCCTCGCGTCCATATCCCACATTGACGTTCCACAGCCCGGCCATCCCGTCCAGGATCTTCTGCCCGTCGGTGGTGTAGAGCCAGACCCCCTCGCCGCGCTCGATGACGAGCGGGTTGGCGTGGGCGCTGGGATGATAGGTGGGGTGCAGTTGCCTGCGGTCTTTCTCGATCCATTTTTCAGTTTCGTGTGCGCTCATAGGGCCTCCATTGGGAATATTATACCTTCGGGGTTACAGTGTGCCTTTATACATGCCCCCATCCACGGTCAGCATCACGCCGGTGATGTACGAAGCCGCCGGGGAGAGCAGGAAAACGGCCGCGTTGGCGAACTCCTGCGGATCGCCCATCCGCCCCAGCGGGCTGTCTTGTGATTGCTTTGCGATTTCCTGCTCCACAGTCGTGCCGTTGGCTTTGGCACGGGCCTTCATCAGTTCCGCGACCCGTTCGGTTTCCGTCCACCCCGGCAGGATCGAGTTGAAGCGGATGCCGTCCCGGCCGAGTTCCAGCGCCAGCGACTTGGTCAGGCCCACCGTGGCGGCCCGCACCGAGTTCGAGAGTACCAGGTTGGGGATCGGCTGCTTGACCGAATACGAAGTGACCGTCAACACGCTGGGCGCGGACGATTTCCGCAAATGGGGCAGGGCGGCGCGGATCAGGCGCACGTGGCTCATGAAGGACAATTCCACCGCTTTCTGCCACGTTTCCTCGTCGAACGATTCGAAGGTCCCGGCCGGCGGCCCACCGGCGTTGGTCATCAACAAATCCAACCCACCGAAAGCCTCCACTGCCTGCGCAATCAGTTTTCCCGGCGTATCGGGCAGGCTCACGTCCCCCGCCAGGCCGATCACCTGTGCGCCTGTTTCCTGCTCGATCTTCTCTGCCGCAGTTTTGGCGCTTTCCGCGCTGCGGCTGTTGAGGGCAACCCGGCAGCCCTCGCGCGCCAGCGTCGAAGCGGCAGCAAACCCAAGTCCGCGCGAGGCGCCGGTGACCAGGGCAATTTTTCCGTTGAGTTTTAAGTCCATGAGATGCTCCTTTTGCTGTAAAATGAACCAAATTGTAACCATTCAGCCCAACGTCGAAAAGAGCATTTACTCCGCTAATCTTCGCTAATCTCCACGAATAAAAGGTATCAAAACCGCAAAAGATTAGCGAAAACTTGTGCTGAGTT
>DYLB01000075.1 GCA_020722305.1 Anaerolinea thermophila
GGGGCGTCCTTCCCGATCACGGCCGCGGCCCTGGCCCGCAGCCACGGCGTGGTCGAAAAATACCAGGCCCGGAATATCGAGTTCGCCGTGCATGGTTACCGCCACATTGACCATTCGCAATTGACCACGGAGCAGCAGGCTGCGGATTTTTCGGATGCGCGGCGTCTGTTTGAGGAAAGGGGCATCGCCTGTTCGGGATTCCGCAGCCCGTACCTGCGCCGGAACACGGCCACTCTCAAGGCTATCGGCGAGACCGGATTCTTATACGACAGCAGCGACAGCCTGGTCTGGGAGGCCGTCAACGGGAACGGGAGCGAGGCCTACCACAAAGTCCTGGAGTTTTACGGTTCGCGGCCGGCCGGGGATTACCCGGCCTTGCCGAAACTGACGGCGGGCGTGGTCGAAATCCCCTACTGCCTGCCGGACGACGAATCCCTGATCGAGCGGCTGCACTTCGAGGACGAACAGGCCCGCAGCCAACCCTGGCTGGACATCCTGGCCGAGACCTACCGGCGCGGCGAACTGTTCACGCTGGGGTTGCACCCGGAACGCATCTTCCTGTGCGAAACCCCGCTGCGAAAAGTGCTGGAAAAAGCCCGCAGCCTGTCGCCATCCGTCTGGATTGCGCGGCTGGATGAAATTGCAAAATGGTGGAAGGAACGCTCGGCCCTGGAGCCGCTCGTCGGTTTCAGTTGGCCGAACGAATACTGGCTGGACGTTAAACCGCTCAAGGGGCTGACGATCCTCGGCAAGCACGTGGAGATGGATCATCCCGCCCAACGGTGGAACGGCCACACCATGCAGGTGCGGGAAAACGGTGTCCGCTTCAAGTCACCGCTCAGGCCCTTTATCGGGATCACGCCCAGGTCCGATGCGGGGCTGGCGGGCTTCCTCCGCCAGCAGGGATACATCGTCGAGTTCACCGAAACCCGGTCGAACTATTCGATCTTCCTCGACTGCCAGAGGTTCGCGGCGGAGGACGAACGCGGCCTCCTGGAGGAGATCGAAGGCCGCGAATCTCCGCTAGTCAGGTTTGGGCGCTGGCCGGATGGCGCCCAAAGCGCCCTGTCTGTCACCGGCGACATTGATGCGCTGACGATCTGGGATTACGGGCTGCGGGCTTTAGGCAAATAAGTTTTAGGAGAGCTATGAAGATCGTACATCACCTGGATCACGACCAATGGAAAGCCTTTGTAGATGAACACCCGCAAGGGAACGTCTTCCACACCCCTGAGATGTTCGAAGTCTATGCCCGCGGGCGCGGCTATCGCCCGTCGCTGTGGGCGGCCGTCGAAGGCGAACGGGTGCTGGCGCTGCATTTGCCGGTGCAGATCACGCTCCTGGGCGGCCCGTTCAAATTCCTGACCACCCGCGATGTGGATTTTGGCGGCGTGCTGGCCGAAGAGAGCGAGAGGGGGCGGCAAGCCCTGGAGATGCTGTTGAAGGCTTATGACCGGCAGGTTCCGGGTTCGCCCATATTCACGGAACTGCGCCACGCCTCAGACCCGGCAGATCTCCAGGCGGTTTTCCAGGAATGCGGCTATTGTTTCGAAGATCACCTGAATTACCTGATCGACCTGCGGCGGGATGAAGAAACCCTCTTGCAAAGTTTTACCAAAAACACGCGCAGGCGCATCCGCCAGGCCAAGAGACGGGGGAATATCACAGTCAGGGATATGACGGAGCGGGCGGAGCTCCCCCTCTTTTACGGCGCGCTGCAAAAGACCTACCGCCACGCCAGAATTCCTTTGGCGGATATTTCGCTGTTCGAGGCGGCCTTCGACCTGCTGCTCCCCAGGAAGATGGCCCGTTTTACCCTGGCGGAAATCGAGGGTGCAACCGTGACGGCTTCCGTCTTGTTGCTCTACAAGGACGTGATCTACGGCTGGTACCACGGGAGCGACCGGGCTTACAGCGCATACAACCCGAACGAGTTCGAGGTGTGGGAGCTGCTCAGTTGGGGCAGCCGGACCGGTTTCCGCATCATGGATTTCGGGGGCGCGGGCAAACCCGGTGAGAAATACGGCGTGCGTGATTTCAAAGCCAAATTCAACGGGGAGCTGGTCAATTATGGCCGCAATACGCGCGTCCACGCCCCGCTGCTGATGAAGGTCAGCGAGAAGGCGTACCAGGCCGGCCGGGGACTCCTGTCGCTGATGGGCAGGACGGGATCGAAAATACCCGTATCCAGGTAGCCATCCAATGAAAATCAAACTCAACCCCAAACATCACTGCATGGTGGTCCATGCCTATTACCCGCTGGGCGAGACCCGCGTAGCTCGCGAAGCCCTGGCGCTCGTGGACGCCGGTCACAGCGTGGACGTGATCTGCTTACGAGACAAAGGCGAACCGAAATTCGAGACCGTAGACGGCATCGCTGTTTATCGCCTGCCCGTCACCCGCAGCAAGAAATTTGGTCTGATCGGCCAGTTGCTCGAATACCTGGGGTTCATGTTCCTGGTATTTGTCGAACTGTTCGCCCTGTTCCCGCGCCGCAGGTACGCGGTCGTCCAGGTCCATAACATTCCAGATTTCCTGGTCTTCGCCGCGGTCCTGCCGAAGCTGTGCGGGGCGAAGCTGATCCTCGACATCCACGACATCATGCCGGAGTTCTTCGAGGGGCTGAAATCGCTGAACAACCGCAGCCTGCACCGGTTCGTCGTCGGATTGGTGGTCTGGCAGGAACAGCTCTCCTGCCGTTTCGCCGATCAGGTCATCACGGTCACGGACATTTGGGTGGATAAACTGGTCCGGCGCGGCGTCCCGGCGGAGAAGGTCAGCGTGGTGATGAACGTCGCCGACGAGCGGATATTTCGTCCGGGGCCG
This sequence comes from Anaerolinea thermophila, assembly GCA_020722305.1. Taxonomy (GTDB): domain Bacteria; phylum Chloroflexota; class Anaerolineae; order Anaerolineales; family Villigracilaceae; genus UBA5796. The sequence goes on from DYLB01000075.1 coordinate 2,827, forward strand.
CGCCAGGGCCGAAATAACGGGAGCAGGCCCGAATTCCGGTTGATCTACCACGGGACCTTCAAGCGCTATTACGGGATGGGGGACGTGATCCAGGCCATTGGGTTGGTCCGCGCCCAAATCCCCGGCATCCAGATCACCTTCCAGGGCGAGGGGGAGTTCCGGGACGAGATGGTCCGCCTGGTGGACGAACTTGGGCTGTCGGAGCAGGTGCGGATCAGCGACGTGGTGCTCCCGGTCGAGGCGCTGCCAGCCCTGATCGTCCAGGCCGACGCCGGGGTCGTGCCCAACCACAACGACGGCTTCACCGGCGACCTGCTGCCGACCAAGATGATGGAATACGCCGCCCTGGGCGTGCCGGTGATCGCCGCCCGCACCCGGGCCATCGCCCGTTATTTCGACAAGGACATGGTCCAGTTCTTCGAGCCGGGCGACCCTGCCAGCCTGGCGCAGGGCATCCTTTATCTTTACCGCCACCGGGAGCGTTTGAAGGAACAGGTGGAAAATTCGCGCAAATTCAACGAAGCCTATAACTGGAAAGCCGTTTCCAAACGCTATGTCGAACTGGTCGAGCGGTTGGCGGGAATATGAGAAACCAACCCAAAAAGGAGATCCAAATGCAAAACCACCCTTCCCATTCATTCAACAAATTGATCGCCTCATTTTTCATTCTGGTTTTGATGCTGGCGGCTGTCCCGGTGCAGCCCGCCTTCGCCGCGACGATCACCGTCACCAACACCGCAGACAGTCTTGCCAGCGGGAACGGCTGCTCGCTGCGGGAGGCGATCATCAACGCCAACAACGACGCGGCCACCCATCCCGATTGCCCGGCCGGGATGGGCGCGGACATCATCGTCCTTTCCAGCGGGGCGACCTACACCCTGTCCCTGGCGGGCGGCGACTCGACCGGAAACGACCTGGACATTGACGACCCGGACGGGTTGACGATCCAGACCACCGGCGCGGACCCGGCGACGATCAGCGCCAGCGGGGTCACGGACCGGGTCCTGGATGTGGCCAGCGGCGACCTGACGCTCGACAACCTGGTCATCAGGAACGGCAGCGCCTCCAACGGTGGCGGCATCCGCTTCGAGAGCGCCGGGAGCCTGACCCTGGTCAACTCGACCATTTCGAACAACACCGGCACAGCCAGCGGCAATTGCGGCGGCGGCATTTACAGCACCACCGCCTCGTCGTTTTCCATCAGCGGCAGCGCCATCGCGGACAACAGTTGCACCACAGCCGGCGCGGACGGCGGCGGAGTCTATTACGCCAACGGCAGCGGGACGCTCGAGGTGACGAACAGCACCTTCTACAACAACAGCACCGGTCCCACATCGGGCGGCAACGGCGGTGGGATGCTGCTGGACGTGGCCTCGGGCACGATCGCCTTCTCCACTTTTTCGCACAATACGGCCACCGGCAACGGCGGCGCCCTCCAGTTTGCGGGCACGGCCCTGACCATCCGTAACAGTATCCTGGCTAATTCGAGCGGGGCCAACGACTGCCAGCGCTCGACCGGCACCATCTTCCTCGACAATTCCCTGGTCGAGACCAGCGCCACATCTGGCACCTGCGGCCTGCCGACCTTCAGCGCCGACCCCGGCCTGGGCGCGTTCCAGGCCAACGGCGGCCCGACCTCCAGCATGGCGATCACCACCGCCAGCACCGCCTTCGACAATGCCTCCGCCTGCACCGGCAGCAATGGAGTTGACCAGCGCGGCTTCGCCCGCCCTGAAAACGCCGCCTGCGACCTGGGCGCGTTCGAGTTGGACCATGCCGCCACGACCACTGTGGTTAACCCGGCGACCGGGAACTACGGCAATACGGTCAACCTGTCGGCCACCGTGACCGAGACTGTTACCGGCGCGCCGGTGGAAGGGATGGCGGTGGACTTCGCGGTCAACGGCGTCAGCGTCGGTTCGGCGAACACCAACGCCTCCGGGACCGCGACCCTGATGAACGTCACGCTGACGGATAACGCGGCCCTGTATCCTGGCGGGGCGGGGAGCGGGATCGAGGCCGGTTTCAGCGGGGACAGTTTCTTCGACGCCAGCAGCAACTCGGCAAACCTGACCGTCAATCCGCGCCCGATCACGGTGACGGCCGTGACCGATACCAAAGTCTACGACGGGACGACTGATTCGCTGGAAACGCCGACCATTACCGGCGGGATCGTCCCCGGTGACACGGCCAATTTCACCCAGAGCTTCGATACAAAAAACACCGGCACGAACAAGACCCTCTCCCCCTCCGGCTCGGTCAGTGACGGCAACGGTGGCGCCAACTACGCCGTGACCTTCCAAAACAACACGACCGGCGAGATCATGGCCAAAGGCATCAGCGTGACCGCCAACTCAGGGCAGGGCAAGGTTTACAGTTCGAGCGACCCGGCCTTGACCTACACCAGCGATCCGTTGATCGGCGGGGATTCCTTCTCCGGGGCGCTGGCGCGGGCTGCCGGTGAAGATGTCGGTTTTTACGCCATCAACCAGGGGACGCTGAGCGCCGGTCCGAACTACGCCATCAGCTTCGTCCCGGCGAACTTCCAGATCACGCCCAAAGGGCTGACCATCAGCGGTGTGCTCGCCAATGACAAAGTTTACGATGGGACCATCCTGGCAACCCTGGACACCTCCGGCGCTGGGCTGGTCGGTGTGGTCGGGCTTGACGATGTCAACCTGGACGACAGCGGCGCGGGCGGCCTCTTCGCCGATAAAAACGCCGGGAACGGGAAACCTGTCACCGTGTCCGGTTTCGCTCTCTCCGGTGCGGATGCGGGCAACTACTCCCTCGCCCAGCCATCCGGCCTGAGCGCGGACATCGTCCCCAAAGGTCTGACCGTTACCGCCGACGACAAGACCATCACCTTCGGCTTCCCCGAACCAGCTTACACCTTCCAATACGACGGCTTCATCCCCGGCGAAGGCCCCGGCGACCTGACCACCGAACCGGCGTGCAGCGTGGTCGAAAATCCCCATACCGACGTCGGCACGTACACGATTGCCTGCTCCGGCGGCGCGGCGGATAACTACGCCTTCACCTACGTGAGCGGCACGCTGACCATCATCCCCGCCAACAACCCGCCGACGGACATCGGCCTGTCGTCTACCTCGGTTGACGAAAACCAGCCCGCCGGGACCCTGGTCGGGATCCTGACCACCACCGATCCCGACCTGAACACCTTCACCTACACCCTGGTGGACAACCCCGGCACCTGCGACGGCCCCGACAACGCCTCCTTCGGCATCCTCGGCGACCAGCTCCAGACGGCTGAAGTCTTCGACTACGAGACCAAAGCCAGCTACCTCATCTGCGTCCAGACCGACGACAACAACGGCGGCACCTTCCAGAAACAATTCACCATCACCGTCAACGACCTGATCGAGAAGATCACCAAACAATTCAAGTCAGCCGGCTCGCTGGATGGTTGGGTGCTTGAATCAGGAGAAACGACCAATAAAGGCGGCACGCTCAACAACACTGGCAACCTCTTCAACCTGGGCGACAACCTCCGCGACCAGCAATATCGGGCCATCCTGAGCTTCAACACCGCCATGCTGCCGGATAACGCCGTCATCACCAAAGTGACCCTCCGCATCAAGAAGCAGGGGCTGGTGGGCACCAATCCCTTCACCACCCACGGAAAAATCCTGCTGGACATTCGCACCGGGGTATTTTCGAACCTGGCCGGTTTGCAATTGACCGATTTCCAGGCTGCCGCTTCCCAGGCCTGGGCCGGGAGCATTGGCAACAGCGCCACCGCCTGGTTCAGCGGAAACCTGAACGCCGCTGGACGGAGCAAGATCAATCCCAAGGGCCTCACCCAGATCCGCCTGCGCTTCGCCAAGGACGACAACAACGATAACAATAACGACTTCCTGAAGTTCTTCAGCGGTAACGCGCCCCTGGCCTCCCGCCCGACGCTCATCATCGAGTATTACATTCCGTAACGCGGCATTCATGCCGCAACCAAATGTACCGCCGACCTACGAAGTGCCACGAAGTGGTACGGTCGGCCTTGCCAGGCGGAGCCTGGCGGTACGATGAGCATCGTGCAAAATCTTCGCGGTTGCGACAGATTTTCGATGGTAATACTATAACGCGGAATTCTTGCCCTGAGCCTGTCGAAGGGCATTCCGCAGCCAAAGGCGCTATGAATATCGCCCTACAACATTTACGCGAACGACGCATCGGCGATATTTTCGTTCCGGGCCAGTTCAACGATTTGAGCGCAGAGCCTCGCCGGGAGCGACGCAAATTCCGAGTTGTGCTCCCCCGTATCCCCCTCCTCCACGATCAGCACCGACGCATCCCGGCTGAGCAGGATCGTGTGCCAGGACTTGCACCGGACGTTATAGATTGCCATCCCTCTCCACTCTGCTACGGGGGCCATCGTGGCGAGCGGGGTCAGGGAAGTCACCAATCCAAAGCGAGAGGTTCAAGTTATACTTGAACCTCTCGCTTGTTCCTTCCCGAAGAAGGAGCGATGAGTGTCTTTCACGATTGACTTCGAGCCTGTCGGCCGCCGCGGCAAATGCGACATTGTTGGATTGCGCCCGCCAGTTGAGCGTGAACCTCGTCAGCATCTGCGGTTCCGGCCTGCTGGATGTCGTTGCCCAACGGCGCCTGAACCATGTCCTGGCCGAGCGCCCGGCGCTGGAGACGATTACGGTCTCACAAAGGAGGTGCGCGAGCTGCAACTGACCAACCTGCCGAATTTCACCCTCGAAGATACAAAAGCAACCGATCTGGCTTGAAAAGGAGGCCCCATGACCCTTTACGGTGGTATCGAAGGCGGCGGCACGAAATTCGTCTGCGCGGTGGGAACGCCCGGCGGCAAAATCCTGGCCGAAACGCGCTACCCCACCACCTCGCCGGAGGAGACGCTGGCCCGGGCAGTGGACTTCTTCAGGGGGGAGGTCCAGGCCCTGGGTCCGTTGGCTGCGATAGGGATTGCCTCGTTTGGCCCCCTGGACCCCCGGCCCGGGTCGCCGTCATTCGGGCGGATCCTGCCCACCCCCAAACCCGGCTGGACGGAGGCCGATATCGTCGGCCCGTTCCGCGCCGCGTTCGGCGTCCCGGTCGGCTTCGACACAGACGTCAACGGCGCGGCCCTGGGCGAATCCCGCTGGGGCGCGGGGAGAGGCTGCGACCCGGCGCTTTACCTGACGGTCGGGACCGGCGTGGGCGGCGGGGCGCTGGTCAACGGGAAACTGCTCCACGGCCTGCTCCACCCCGAAATGGGACACATCCGCCTCCCCCACGATAAAACCCGCGACCCGTTCGTGGGCAGCTGCCCCTTCCACGGCGATTGCTTCGAGGGGCTGGCCTCCGGCCCGGCCATCGAGCGGCGCTGGGGCCAAAAAGCCGAGGCCCTGCCGCCCTCCCACCCCGCCTGGGACCTGGAAGCCGAATACATCGCCCTGGCGCTGGTCAGTTTCATCTGCACCCTCTCGCCGGAAAAGGTCATCGTCGGCGGAGGGGTGGCCCAGCAGCCGCAGCTCCTGCCGCTCGTCCGCCAAAAAGTGGGCGCGATCCTGAACGGCTACATCCAGTCACCGGCGATCCTGAACGGCCTCGACAGCTACATCGTCCCGCCCGCGCTGGGAGACCGGGCCGGGGTGCTGGGCGCAATCGCCCTGGCGGCCCAAATGCCAGATTAGGTTTTTCTTACACGATAGGCTTTCTGAGAGAGTTACGCTTTTACGATAACCTGCGGGACGGTTTCATGAAACACACCCATTTGCTTCTACACCATTTTCATCAGCGAAGTCAGGGATAATTCGGTCAACGAGGAAAGCGTGATGTCCGCCCCGGAGGCTCCCAGTTGTCTGGTGATCGGATTGGGGATGGCGACGACGAAGAGTCCCGCCGTTTTGGCAGCTTTGACGCCGTTGGGCGAATCCTCGAAAACGGCGGCTTCGTCGTGCCGGACCCGGAGCCGGCGGAGGCTTTCGAGGAACAGGTCCGGGGCCGGTTTGGTGCGGGACACGTCGTCGGCGCAGACGATCTCGTCGAAACGGCCGGCCAGCCCAAGTCGGGAAAGATGCGGGTCCACCCAGCTATGGGGCGAGGACGAGGCTACGGCTAACGGAATCCGCTCCGAGCGGGCTGAGTCCAGCCAATCCACCACCCCCGGCAAAACCGGCTGAGACAGGATGCGTTCCATCGAGCGGGCGTTCGCTTGGCGGTGGAGAGCCGGGCCGTCAAGCTCCCGTCTGGCCAGCTTTTCGAGGTGGCGCAGCGGGTCGAAATCGCTGGCCCCGTTGCCGCCGACGAACTGCCCCCAGGCGTGGATCGAGAGTTCGACGCCGTGCTCGCGGTAAACGGCCTGCCAGGCCTCGAACTCGGGCGTTTCAGTGTCGAGGATCAGGCCGTCGAAATCGAAGATGAGAGCTTTCAACATAGAGAGTAGAGATAAGAGAATAGAGAGTAGAGGGCAGAGAGTAGAAAGTAGAGAGCAGAGAGCAGTTTGTGAAATGAAATGAGTGCGTTTCACGTGTGCCTGCGGCACAGTGCAGGCATTTCAGTTAAAACCGTCCCGAAGGTTGGCTAAAACGACCAAAATTTTCCTACAAAACCTTCGGG
>DYLB01000076.1 GCA_020722305.1 Anaerolinea thermophila
GAATTAATTCCGCCCTACATTTGGCGGCGCGCCACGCCAATTCCCAATGAACCAATTTACTTGATCTTTCTCTTGATTTCCTGAATTTTTTCTTCGCTGAGATCAGGCACGTCTTCGTAGCGCTCGATCCCCAGGGCGGCGCGCTGGGCCTCGCGCCACAGTTGCAGGCGGGCGGTCACTTGCGCCTCGTAACCTTCCTGCGACGGCTGGTAGAAGTAGGTGCCGAGCAGGCGTTTGGGGAGATATTGTTGGGCGACGAAATGCCCTTCGGACTCGTGCGGGTAGAGGTAATCTTTGCCCTGGCCGGTGGCTGCGTCCCGGTTGGAATCCTGCAAGTGGCGCGGGACCGAGACCTGTCCCTCCTTTTCGAGCCGGTCCACGGCTTTGAAGTAAGCCCCGGCGCTGTTCGATTTGGGCGCGGTGGCAAGATAGAGGGTGGCCTCGACGATGGGGTAGATGCCTTCCGGCAGGCCGATGAAATCGAAGGCTTGGGCGGCGGCGTTGGCGACCACCAGCCCCAGCGGGTCGGCCAGGCCGATGTCTTCCCCCGCCAGGATCACCAACCGCCGCAAAATGAAGCGCGGGTCTTCCCCGGCGTAGAGCATCTTGGCCAGCCAGTAGAGGGCCGCGTCGGGGTCGGAGCCGCGCACCGACTTGATGAAGGCCGAGATGGTATCGTAATGGGCGTCGCCGTCCTTGTCGTAAAGCACTGCCCGGCGCTGGATAGACTCTTGGGCTACATCCAGTGTGATGTGGATGACGCCGTCCGCGTCCGGCTGGGTGGATTCGACCGCCAGTTCGAGGGCGTTGAGGGCGTTACGCGCGTCGCCGCCGGCCACTTCGGTTAAATGGGTGCGGGCCTCCGGGTCCAGGATGATGCGTTTGCCCCCGTAGCCGCGCGTCTCGTCCGCCAGGGCGCGGTCAATCAGGATGCCGGTCTCCTCCTGGGTCAGCCATCTCAATTGGAAGATGCGCGAGCGCGAGATGAGGGCGCCGATGACCTCGAAGTAGGGGTTCTCGGTGGTCGCGCCGATCAGCGTGACCGCGCCGCTCTCGACGTGGGGGAGGAGCGCGTCCTGCTGGGCCTTGTTCCAGCGATGGACTTCGTCCACGAACAGGATGGTGCGGGTGTTGTACAGGCGGCGGCGTTCGAGGGCTTCTTCGATAATGGCGCGCAGATCGGCTTTGCCGGCCAGGATGGCCGAGATGGTGACGAAGTGGCTGCGGGTGGTGTTGGCGATGATCTGGGCCAGGGTGGTCTTGCCGGTGCCGGGCGGCCCCCAGAGGATGATGGACGAGAAGAGTTTGTCGGCTTCGATGGCGCGGCGCAGCAGTTTGCCCTCACCGATGATGTGGTCCTGGCCGAGGTATTCGTCGAGCGTGCGCGGGCGCATCCGGGCGGCCAAAGGCGCTTCGGATTTCATGCGTTCTTGCATGGCATGGTCGAAAAGATCGGACATCGGCTCGATTTTATCACGCGCTGCCGAGAGCCGGGATTCCGGCAAAACGAGGGCTTACTCGACCGCTGTCCCCAGCAATTTTTGGCCGATGGATTCCGCCAGGTCGGGGCGGTTGGCTTCGAGGACGACCGCGACCGCCAGCGGCGTGCCTTGCCAGTTGGCGTCCGTCCCGGCCAGGTACCAGGAGTAGACGCTGCCGTCCCTGCGGGCCTGGCCGCGGCATTGCCAGAAATTTGTATCCGGTATGTTCAAGGCCTGTGAAACGCTTCGAGCGTCGGCGGGTGGCAGCGCCTCCACCGGCCCCGAATTCGGCGGCAGGATGACCCATCCTTGCGGGTGGATGTTCACCGCCTGGGCGATGCGCGCTGCCGGCCGGACGCCGTTGCCGCTGACCGCCGCCGCAGCCAGCGCCATCTGGAGCGGGCTGACCAGCAAGGGTTCCTTTGGGTCTGACGCAATCGCCACCGGCATACGCAGGTCGGGAGTTTCGTACAAGCCGAACGAGGTGTACAACGACTGGATTTCTTTCTCCATGCGGATATTGAGGACGTCCAGGATGGGTGATAACGCCTCCCCCGGCGGATACTGTCCCTGGGTGGCGCGGTTGAGCAGCGGCGCGGACGGGGAGCCTGCTACCGTTTCGCCGATCTGATCCAGCCGGTTGGGGTCATACGAAGGGTGCGAAGCCATAGCCAGGATTTCGCCGTTTTTGGCATTGAGCAGGACGACCGCCCCGGCCCGGTCGCCAAGCAGCTCGTCTGCCTGGGCTTGCAGTTCCAGGTCGAGGGTCAGGCGGACGTCGAGGCCGGGCGGCGGTGTGCCGTAGAGCAGTTGGTTCCACCAGATCAGGCTTGCCGGGTTGCCTTGCAGCCCGCGCAGGTAGTTGTCGAGGCTGGCTTCCAGTCCCGCCTGGCCGAAGGATGGATGGGTATAGCCGGTTACAGGCGCCAGGTCTGGGTAGAGGTAGGCGCGGGTGTAATCGCCCGATTCGCCGAGCGTGACCGTGATGGGGGTATTGTGCTGGTCGAGCAGGCTGCCGCGCATCACGAAACGGTCGGCGATGGCGCGGCGGGCGTTGTCGGTGCGGGTGAGCAATGCCGGGCTGCGGGCGACGGCCCACCAGCCGTTGACCAGGGCGGCCGCCAACAATCCCAGCCCCAGCAGGGCGGGCAGCAGGCGGTAGGGCTGGGTCATGGGCAGGGGCGCGGGTTCCTCTTCCTCGGTCAGGCTGATCTGCATCAGGATCAGCACCGAGACGAAGGAGACCACCAGGGATGACCCGCCATAGGAGACGAAGGGCAGGGTGATGCCGGTCAGGGGCAGCAGGCGCAGGTTGCCGCCGATGATGAGGATGCTCTGGGCGGAGAGGTAGGTCGTCAGCCCGGCGGCCAGCAGGCGCTGGAAACGGTTGGCGGCGGAGATGGCAATGGTCATGCCCCGGGCCGTGAAAAGGCCGATGGCGAGGAGCAAGCCCACGGTCCCGGCCAGACCCGTTTCCTCGGCGATGGAGGCGAAGATAAAATCCGAGTGGGCTACCGGCACGAGGCCTGGGTTCCCGATCCCGATCCCGCGTCCGAGGATGCCGCCGTTGGCAATCGCCAGCAAGGACTGGACGATCTGGTAGGAGCGCCCGCTGGGGTCGAGCCAGGGGTTGAGCCAGGCGTCAATCCGCAGGCGGACGACGTCGAAGGCGAAGTATCCCGCCAACCCGCCGAGCAGGATCAGCGCCCCGCTGGCGAGCAAGGCCCGCTTGCGCCCGGAGGCGAAGTAGAGGCTGCTGGCATAGATGAAAATGAAAACCGAGGCTGTGCCCAGGTCGCGCTGGACGAACAACAGGAGCAGGGCGATGCCGGTCAGCAGCAGTGTGGGGGCCAGGAGGGTGAAAAGGCGCAGTTTGAGCGGCATCCGGTCGGCCAGGTAGGCGGCCAGGTAAACGACCAGGAGCAGCTTGAGGGGTTCGGATGGCTGGAGGTAGAAGCCGCAGCATCCGAGCCACAGGCGTTGGCTGCCGCCCATCGGGTTGGTGCCGAAGATCAGGGTCAGCGACATGAGCAGCAGCCCGCTGACCAGCCAGACGTACTTGTAGCGTCTTAAAGCTCGCAGCAATCCGGGTTTGCGCAGGCCCAGGAAAACAAGCAGCGCGCACAGGATCATCCAGACGGCCTGGCGCAGGCCGAAATCCGGCAGCAAGCGCCAGATGGTCAGCAAGCCCCAGCCGCTAAGCAGGGCCGCGACCGGCAAGAGGTATGGGTCGCTTTCGGGGGCCTTCCGGCGTACCTGCCAATGGATCATCCCAATGGAGAAGCACCAGCTTGCATACCCCAGCCAGTGGGTCCAGCGGTAGGCCGTGTCCCAGGTGCGCTCACGGGCGGCGGGCGAAAGGGTTAGGACGGTGGCATAGAGGAAAAGGAAAACAGCCGCCGTGATCAGCAGGCGGCTTTGCAGTTGGATGCGGGTTGGCGGAGGTTGGAGGAGCCGTTGCACGCTTAGGGCAGATATTTCCTGACCAACAGGTCGAGCTTCTGGCGGGTCTCGGCCGGGATGGCTTTCCTGTCGGTGATCAAGGCGTCGGTCAGGGCAGAGCGGCAGTCACAGCGGATTTCCTGCCCCAGGCCGCGCACCAGCTCCCGGATCGACTCTTGGGCCAGGCGGGTGTTGTGTTTCAGAGTCTCGACGACTATCTCGACCGTCACCGGGGCCTCGCTGACGTGCCAGACGTCGTAATCGGTCACGTGGGCCATGACGGCGTAGCACATCTCGGCTTCGCGGGCCAGAAAGGCCTCGGGCGAAGTGGTCATGCCGATGATGGACATCCCCCACGAACGGAATACCTGGGATTCGGCTTTGGTGGAGAAACGCGGCCCTTCGATTGTGATAAAAATCCCTCCCTGGTGGACGGTGCCGCCGGCAGCCTTGACCGCCTGGGCCAGGCTGGCCGAGAGGTCGGGGCAGAACGGCTCGGCTACACTGACGTGCGAGACCAGCCCGCCGGTGAAGAACGTCCGCTCACGGCCTTTGGTGTTGTCGAAAAGCTGGTCTGGGACGACGATGTGGCCGGGGGCGTAGTCCTCGCGCAGCGATCCGCAGGCGCTGATGCTGATCACGCGTTCCACGCCGAGGGATTTGAGCGCATAAATATTGGCCCGGTAGTTGATTTCGCCCGGCGAAATGTGATGCCCGATCCCATGCCGGGCGAGGAACGCTACGCGCTGTCCTTCGAGCGTGCCGACCACCACCGGCGCGCTGGGCCTGCCGAAAGGCGTGGGCAGGTCGTGTTCGTCAATATCTGTCAAGCCGTCCATGCTGTACAGGCCGGAGCCGCCAATGATGCCAAGAGTAATTTTTTCGGTCAAGGGTCTCTCCTAGTCCAGGTCATCCAGTTGTGATGGAATTTTTTGCGTCGGCGGGTTGATACTTTCGGTTGCCAGGCTGATGGTGAACGTCATCGAGCCGCAATCTACCTGGTCGCCGGAGACCACCACCGTCGGCGTGTACAGCCTTTCCCGGTTCAGGAAAGTGCCGTTAGTGGATTGAAGGTCCTCCAGCCACCACTGGCGGTGGTGGTAAGTGAGACGGGCGTGCCTCGCGGACAGGGTTTCGTCGTCCGCCCGGACGTCGGCAGCCAGGTCCCGCCCGATCAGGATTTCCGGTTGGACGAAGTGGCTGACACGTAGTTCTTCCCGCGCCGGTCGGATATTGAGGCTGATTGTCGGAATCTTGCGGTTAGCGAGCAGGGCGCTTTGCTGCTGGACATCTCGCCACAAAGCCCAGAGCGCCCAACCCAGGAATGCGTAAATGCTGGCCGTGATGAGCAGGCGCAACACAAGAAGGACCGGGCCGCTCATTCTTCTTCTTGGTTGTCTTCATTGTCCTTGAAGACAGCAGTCGGCCTTTCACTGGAGGCCGGTGAAAGGGGGGCGGTTGTCATCCGGTCGGTGCGGGGCGGGGGATTGTCCTGGCCGAAGATCAGGGGGACGCCCGCCATCGAGATCACATCGCCGGGATAGAGCACCGTCTGGTTGGCGCGCTGGCCGTTGACGTAGGTCCCGCCGGTCGAGTTCAGGTCGAACAGCACGAAACGCCCTTTGATGGAGCGCAGCTGCACATGATTACGCGAGACGCGCGGATCATCAATGACCAGGTGATTGTCCATCCGGCGCCCGATGTTGATGACCGGCTTGTCGAGCGGGAAGACCTTGACGCCATCCACGATCAGGAAGGCGTTGCTCGGCATCGGAAGGATTTGCGAATCGTCGGGGGTGTCGCCGGACGGCATCCCTTTGGTCTCAGCGATATCTTCCACGGAATGGGAGGCCAGGACACGCAATTCGTTCGGCCCCAGGCTGGCGTCTCCCGCAATGGAGATGGAAGGACGGGTTTCCAGTTGCAGCCCGGCGTCGTCTGCGGCAATGTTGACGATTGCCACGATCGTCTCCATCAATTTCGGGTCGCTCTGCCAGTCGGCAATGGCCTCCGGGTGTACCAGCAAAGTGTACACGTTGGGGACGTTGGGAGTCCCGCTTTCCGGCGCGGTGATACCGTCCGATATGGCACTAATCAATTGGTTGGCGAGCAACTCTTGTGGCGTTTGCCCCGGTAACAAAGTGACCAACTGCCCTTCGATCAGCGCACGGATTCGTTTCTCGAGTTTATCCAGGGTTTCAGGAATAGGCATGACGATCCACGATAGGGTAACATTATTATACGAGACTCAGGATGGAATGTGCAAGGTCTGGGGCCTTTAAAATCAAATTGCACGGATGACTCTGCTGCAAAAACCTTTAACGCAAAGTCGCCATGATACAAAGGCGCAAAGAAAACCTGTTTTTGTTTCCAAAAACGCGCTTTTTCCGCTTGTAAACGGCGATTTGCGCAAATTTAATTGACAAAACTTGGCGGCTTTGCGGCTCGGCGTCTTAGCGTTAAAGATTTCGACCTTTTTGCAGTGGAGTCACGGATTGGCACAGAGCATCGAAATCCGCGCAATTCTTCGGGGCTTTATTTTTCACGCTACAAGGCTTGCTTGCAGTTGGGGCATTGCCTGTCTTTCGCCTGCACGACAAAGCCGCAGTTTGGGCAGGTGCGGGGCTGGGCAATGCCAAGCGGCGCGCCGCAGGCGATACAGTTACTCTCCCCGACCGGGTTGGCGGTCAGGCAGTAGTCGCAGGTCAGGCGGGTCAGCCTCTCGGACAGTTGGTGGCCGGCCTCCAGGGCTTGCATGGTCGTGCCGATAACCTGCCATATTTTTTCGGAGAGTTGCAGGTTTTCGATGTCCTGGGCCAGGTCGTCGAGGCGGCCCAAGAGATTCAGGGGATTCCGCAAGACCGAGAAAGCGGTATGCCCGAGGCTGGCCGCGACACCCAGCCAGGCTTGCTGCCCAAGCTGCACCAGGATGCCGTCTGTATGTTTTTGGATGTTGACTGTCAGCGCGGTTTGCCCGCCGGACATCGCGCCGGGGCGGGTGGCAATCTGGACGGCCATTTTGTCGCCGGCGCCGATGATCTGTGCCCGCAAATTGCCGCGGTTGAACTCTGCCAGCAAGGCGCGGGCGAGGTCGCTGGGGGTCACTGGGCCGTGATAAACTCGTTGTTCCATGGTTTTAGATTATAATCGCCTTTGCTTAATTGGCCTTCAGGGACTTCGACGTGGAATCCCGAAGCCCTTTAATTTACGGCGAAAGCGCTTGCAAAGATGCGATTCGAGACTCGAAAAATTATCTTGTGGACTGCTTTGGTCATCGTGGGGCTGGCACTGATGATCGCCTCCGCAGCGCCCGGGACGAACGTCCTGGCTCAGCAGCCGACCGGTTCTGTCCCCACCGTAACCGGGACCCCCACCGGCCCGGTCATCAAAGTTACATACGCGGAGCAGATCAACGTCCGCTCCGGGCCGAGTTCCTATTTCTATCCGATCATCGGCATCCTGCTCCCCAACCAGACCGCCCCCGCCCTCGGGCGCTCCCCCGGCGGGGATTGGATCATGATCGCTTACCCCGGCGTTCCCGGTGGGGTGGCCTGGGTCTACGGCCCGCTCGTAACCCTCTCCCCGGGCACCTTGCCAATCATCGAACCGCCGCCGACCCCCACCCCGCGCACGACTGCCACCCTGGACCCTACGCTTGCTGCCGCGTACGAGACTCCCCTCGTCCCGACGCGACTGCCCACCTTCACCCCGCCGGCCCCGCTCGTCATCCCGACTTTTACCGATGCGCCGTTGACAGGCGGCGCCTCCCGCATCCCTGCCGGGCTGCTCATCGTCGCCATGGGGCTGGTCGGCTTGTTTGGTGCGCTTATCTCGTTTTTGCGAGGCCGGTAAGGTTTCGCCGAATCAAAAAAGCCGGTCAACCGGCTTTTTTGTTCGCGTTTGGAATTAGTTATTGCAAGCGCAGGAGCCGCCGCAACCGCACCCGTCGCTGTCGTGACTGTGGCTTTCGCCGCCACCGCAGCCGCAAGCGCTGATATTGTTCGGGTTGTTGATCAGGAATCCCTTACCTTGTGGCCCATCCACGAAATCAATGCTCGCGCCGCGCAGGTATCCGATGGAGATATCGTCAACCACCACCTTGATCCCATGAGCTTCCATGGTCAGATCGCTGTCGAGGAAATTGTTTTCGAAAGCCATGCCGTATTGCACGCCACTGCACCCCCCGCCCTGGACGAAGACGCGCAACCCAAACCCTTCCAATCGACGATCTTGAAGCAACTCACGCACAGCATCCGCCGCCGCCGGTGATAGCAAGACGAAGTCAGTATCAATCTGTTCCAGCATGTCAGCCTCCTTGAGATTTATTTCCATAAACTGGACAAATATTATCAACAATGCGACGGTTTGTCAACTCGACGACTTGCGAGGGCGCACTAAAAAGTTGTCAGAAACGGAGTCCGAAGTCTTTGCGAAGCACCCTGTAAGGGCTGACTTCGGCGCAAAATCGGGAGCTTTTGCACGCCAGCTAACAACATTTGAGTGCTCCCACTTGCGGTTTGGAAAAGGGCGAGAGATTTCTCGCCCTTTGGGTTAGTTGCCGGTTGGCATGCGCTGTTCCAGCGTGCGTTCCAGGATGTCTTCCTGTTCGCGTATTTTGTTCTTGGCCCGCTTGGATTTGATATTGACACTGCGGTTTTGGCCTTTGGCTTTGTCAAGCGCTTCGCGCCAGGCAATTTCCATGGCGGTCAATTCGGGTTCCTTCGGGCCATCGTCAATTTCAGCCATCTCGGCTGCTTTTTCTTTTCGGCCTTTGCGTCTCGGTTTCGCTTCGACGACTTCTTCCGGTTTGGGCAGGACAGCCTTCATGCTCAAGCGGATCTGTTTCTTCCGGCGGTTGACCTCTAAAATCTTGGCTTCCACCTCGTCACCTTCCTTCAAAAGTTCCGAAGGATTTTTGATGTAACCGTGGGCGATCTCGCTGACATGCACCAGACCGGGCCGTTCCCCGCCAATGTCCACGAAGGCGCCGTAAGTCTCCAGGCGGACCACTTTGCCTTTGACTACCATGTCGGGCTGCATCTCACGCCATTCCAGGCCGAGCGGCTCGATCATGGTCAGTTCGATCCGGTCTTTCTTGACCCGGCGGACCCAGGTCGTTACTTCCTGCCCAACCGTGACGACATCTTCCACCCGGTTGACGGGTTCTTTTTGAAGCTGCGAGATGTGAATGACCCCTGGCAAGCTCTGGCCGATGTCTACGATGACCCCTGCCAATGATGTTTTTACGACCTTCCCTGTAAATTTTTGTTTAACCTCTATTTCGCTGGTCGGCGCGCTAATAGTTGTTTCCATAGTAGTTCTCCTGATGATCGTGTTCTGGGATAATGCCGAATGCCGATTATACTCTCATAGATGGATGCCGTCAAATCGCA
>DYLB01000077.1 GCA_020722305.1 Anaerolinea thermophila
TCTGGCAACACGCCGTAAGGCGGAATTAATTCCGCCCTACATCTGGCGGATCGCTACGCCAATTCCCAATGAACCAAAATTCCTGGGGCTGAACAAGTAAGCCATCTCAACGGGCAACCATGAAAAAAACAGGCTGGGACGGTCAGCGTGAACGATTTTCAGGTCCGGCGAAATCGCTGCGCTTCGGCAAGCCGCGGCGGCGGTTCCGCTTCCCGTTTTGGCTGCTGATCGTCGTCCTCATCGGCGGGTTCTTCTGGCTGGTGCCGCCCTTGCAGCCGGAGCCGGGCGTCGCCATCCTGCTCACCGGCGGCACGCTCCCCTACACCCCCTTTCCCACCTTTACCCCGCTGCCCCGTCCCACCCGCGAACACGGCGGGCGGATCGTCTACACCTGCACCCGCAACGAATTCCACCAGCTTTGCGCCATCAACGCCGATGGGAGCGAACCGGCCCGTCTGACCAGCCAGAACGCCCACGATTACTACCCCAATTTCTCGCCCCAAGGGGATTCGCTCGTCTTCGCCTCCAACCGCAACGGCAGCTTCGACCTGTACCTGCTCATCATGGCCGACGGTAAACTCGTCCAGTTGACCGACCAGATCGGCAACGTCTACTCGCCCGATTTCTCACCCGATAGCCAGACCATCGTCTTTGCCAACCAGGCCGCGGATGGTCCCTCCTCGCTGTGGACGGTCAGCCGCAACGGCGACGACCCGCGCCTGCTCTATACCGGGGCCAATCCCATCGTCGGGGCGGCCTGGTCGCCGCAGGGAGACAGCATCGCCTATGCCATGTCGGTCGAAAATTCCTTCGAGTTCGAGATTTTCCTGCTCAACCCCTACACCCCCAGCCAGCCGCCACGCCGCATCAGCCAGGGACTTTCGGGCCTCACCGGCAGCCTCGACTGGTCGCCGGACGGCAAGTACCTGCTGGTCTGCGCCGGGCCGATCAACGGCAAGGACGTATACCGGTTGGATGTCGCCACCGGCGAGGTGGTCCAGTTGACCGACACCGGCAACAACGCCGCCGCCTCCTACTCGCCCGACGGGCAGTGGATCGCCTTCAACCGGATGCAGCCCGATGGCCAGACCGACCTGTTCATCATGCGCGCCGACGGCACGGACGTCCGCCAACTGACCGACGACCCCGAACCCGATTGGCAGCCGCAATGGTGGCCGTAATCGGATAAAATACAGGCATGAAATCCATCTATCAAGCCCTCGCCGAACTCGAAGAAACTCATCAGCCCGCCGCCCTCTGCACCGTAGTGCGCGCCAGCGGCTCGACCCCGCGCCACAGTACCAGCAAGATGCTGGTCTACCCAGACGGCCAGATCATCGGCACGGTCGGCGGCGGGGAACTCGAAAACCGGGTCATCGCCGCGGCCGTCCAAGCGCTGGTTGACGGCAAGCCGACCCTGCTCGAATACAGCATGACCGACCCGTCTCGCGGCGACCCGGGCGTGTGCGGCGGACAAGTGAAAGTCTTCGTGGAACCGATCCTGCCCCCGGATTTAATCGTCATCGTCGGCGGCGGACACGTGGGGAAGGCCGTTGCCCATCTCGCCAAATGGCTTGGGTTCCGGGTGGCGGTCTCGGACGACAGGCCTGAGTTCTGCAATCCCGAGGCCGTGCCCGAAGCCGACGCGTTCTACCCCGTCCCCATGGCGGAGCTGCCCCAACACCTGAACCTGACCCCGCGCACTTATCTGATCCTGACCACCCGCGGCGTGTCTGTGGATGTGCCGGGGCTGCCTCCCCTGCTGGCCTCCGAGGCCGGGTACATCGGCGTGATCGGCTCGAAGCGCCGCTGGAAAATGGCCGCGGATGCGCTGCGCGAAAAAGGAGTCGCCGAGGCGCAGCTCCAACGCGTCCACTCGCCGATTGGGATCGAGGTCCAGGCCGAGACGCCGGAGGAGATCGCGGTCAGCATCCTGGCCGAAATCCTGATGGTCCGCAACGGGGGGAGCGGGAAGTCCATGTCCAAACCATAAGAGCGGAGTCGAAAGTCTCCCGACTTTCGGCGCAACCTCAGGAGCGGATGGGCGCACCCCTCGGATGCGCGGTTCTGCCAGGCGCGGCACGCGTCTGGTGACCGGGTGAGGGTTGCGCAACGAGGGGGGTATTTATTCCGTAAATTTGTCTGAAAGCCTATTGTCCGTGAAGTTGGCATGGGCTATAATGAAAACGTTGATTCCCAATACCAGAGGAGAAGTTATCCATGGCCAGAGTTCTTGATGTAATCGAATATGCGAACGAAATGACGGATGAGATCGTCCACCGCTTCCCTGAGAGCGGCGCGGCAGATTACCGGATCGGCTCGCAAGTGATCGTACGCGAAGCCCAGCGGGTGGTCTTCTTCCGTGACGGCACGGCCCTCGACGTGTTCGGCCCGGGGCGACACACCATCGCCACCGCCAACATTCCCCTTTTGACCCAGAAACTGCAAGATGTTTTTACCAGCGGCAAGACGGTCTTCCCGGCGGAAGTCTTCTTCGTTTCGATGAAGGAGTTCGCCACCCGCAAGTGGGGCACGCCGCAGCCGATCATCGTCCGCAACCCGGGCATGGGCCTGGGCGTAGCGCTCCTGCAAGGCTTTGGGACTTACTCCTACCAGGTCAGCGACCCGCAGCAATTCGTGACCCAACTCGTCGGCGCCCAGGGCGTTTACCGCACCGCCGAAATCGAAGAACGGCTGCGCACGATCCTGCTCTCGAAGCTGCAGGACCTGCTCGGCGAGACGACCTCTGCCAAATCGGTGGTCGAGTTGATCGGCCTGACCGAGGAAGTCGGCGCGGGGGTGCGCGCCAAAGCCCAGGATGACTTCGCCTCCATCGGCCTGGTGCTCAAGACCTTCTACATTGGCAACCTGAAACCGTCCGAGAAAAGCGCCCAGGAACTGCGCGACATGGGCATGCTCGACATGGCGACCTACACCCAACTCCAGGCGGCGGACGCGATGCGGGACGCAGCCCAGAACCCCAGCGGCGGCGCGGGACTAACGGCCGGCATCGGCGCGGGGATGGGGATCGGCAACCTGATGCAGCAAGCCACCTCCGGGGCGATGCAGCAGCCCCAGCAGACCGCCTCCGGCAGCGCGGCGGCCAAATCCATGCCGGACGTGATGACCCCCTCCGAAGCGGCCTCCATCCTGAAAGTCTCGGAAGAGGACGTGATCGCGGCCATCAACGACGGTTCGCTCAAAGCCAAGAAACTCGGCAACGCTTACCGGATCAGCAAGGCTTCGCTAGAAGCGTTCCTGAACGGCTGAAAAATCAACGCAGAGACCCAAAAAGAGCCTGGCAATGCCAGGCTCTTTTTCATTCGGGATTACTTCAAATCTTCGAGCAACTCCAGGAAATGCTTGACCACGACCGGGGAAAATTGGATGCCCGCCTGCTCCCGCAGATATTCGATGGCCTGGGAGCGCGGCCAGGCAGGCCGGTAAGGGCGGTCGGAAGTCAGCGCGTCGTAAACGTCCACCACCGCAAACAATTGAGCGGAGAGCGGGATCTGCTCCCCGACCAGGCCATAAGGATAGCCTGAGCCATCCCAGCGTTCGTGGTGGTAGAGCGGGATATCCAGGGATTCTCGCAAGCTGACGATCGGGGCCAGGATGCTGTAAGCATACAACGGGTGTTGCTGCATCACTTTCCATTCCTGTGGTGTCAGACTCCCCGGCTTGAGCAGGATCGCATCCGGGATGCCGAGCTTGCCGATATCGTGCAATAACGCACCCTGTTGAAGGATTTCATGCTGTTCGGCAGGGACATCCATCTTGGCTGCCAGGCGCAAGGCCAACTCGCTCACGCGCCGGGTGTGGCCTTCGGTCTCCAGGTCGCGGAGTTCGAGAGCGCGCGACAACCCTTCGATGGTCGCGTTGCAGGTGGAGGTCAATTCGTCGTTGCGGCGCTGGAGGTCTTCCAGGATCAAGGTCCGCTCCAGCGAATAAGCAATGACTTCGGCAGACCGGCTTATGTCATCCAACATCAGGGGGACGGCATTCTTTGGTCTCCGCCACAGTAGTTCGATCACGCCCTGCAAATTGTCGTTACAGATCAAAGGAAAAGCAAGATAGCCCCGAAAACCTTCCTTGGATAGGTAATCGGCCTGCCAAATTGCAGGCTGCAAAGTCTGAAGGTCCTCGATCTTCACCGTCTGGCGGCTTTCGGCAGACTGGCCGGCCAAACCATCATCCGGGTAAAGGTATATTTTTGCCTGGGTACGGGATTCCAGTCCGCGCGCCGCGAGCAGGTCCAAGCGTCTCGAAGCGGGATTGAACCGGAGGACGGTCGCGGCGTCCGCTTCGGTCATACCGGTCAACAGGTCCAGGGCGCTGGGCAATGCGTCTTGCAGTTTCCTGGTCGAGTGCAACAACCTATTGATCTTGTGAGCGGTCTCTATCGCATCGGCCCGGCCCTTCTCGTGGGCAAGATCGGTCGTGGCCATGTCCACATAAGCCTGGATCCATGCGACCAGGCCCGGCTGAAAATAAGTAGCTTTTGCGCTCTTCAACCCTAACAGGCCCAGCAACTCACCTTGATGGATTAAAGGGAATACTCCCCCACTCTCGTTTCCCGCACGGAATATCTTGGTCATCTTGTATTGGATCACTTCGCCCAGCACCGAGGGCGGATATGAAACCGGGTCGAAATTTTCGGGCCAGGTTGCGATCCATTGCATGGGCTGATTTTCACCAAAAAAAGCAAAGGAGGCCTGTTTTGCTCCGCCCTTTTCTACGCAAATCCGGGTAATCCTTTCTCCAAATTTCAACAGGTTGACAGATACCCTTAAAACAGAACTCGTCTGGTTGAACAAAAGCGCTAACGGATAACTTCCTATATCTAATGCCATAATCCAGTGCAATCATCAGTATCAGGAAATCAGCAGTTTATGAGAAAGTTTTTCGTCCAAGGAATTTACGAATTCTGAAAGTGAGGAAGCCCGGATGGAAACCAGCAATTGCATCGTTGGCTGTGACAGCGGGAAGTACTCCCCTCCAAACCCGTTCTGGAGTGTATGCTCCGGGTTGGACAGGAGGCCGGCGCAAAAGCGGGGGCTGATCGCGGCCGCGGCCAACAGGCGATTGATGGTGGACAAATCCTTGGGCGCATCCAGGATCGTTATCGGTTGGCGAACAAGAGGCTTAGTAAACATTTAATTCTCCTAAAGTTGATTTCGGAACAGCAGGTTGTCTTTGTGCAAGGACCAGGAAAGCGCCCGCAGCCACCAACACATCACCCAGGCTAAAGGCGAAGCGATAGGATAGAAAGGCTGGTGAGGCAAATCGGTCTGCCAGCCAGGGAAGGGTTATTTTTGCCTCGGGTAACAGGATGTCTTTACTGCTGCTTCCCAACCGCGCCCCTAGATCAAGGTGAGACAAAACGGTCGGCGATACTAAACGTTCTGCTGTCTCTACTGGCAGCGGCATAAAGCCGCCATTTGCAACGATTACCGCGAGGTTGCATCCCAGTCCGATGAGCAATAAGATCATTCCAGGCAGGCGCCTATTCACAAAAGTAAAGGCCAGCAGGAAAGTTTGTGAAAGGACCAGGCTCACGGACGCCAGCCAATCCGGGAAGAGCTGGCGAGTAAAAGGCAGGTAGAAGGCCAGATACTGGGGCAGGAACCCCAGGATGACCAACCAGGCTGCCTGAAAAAGCGGAGGGCGCCAGGACTTCCCCTCCATCCTGGCGCAAGCCCAACCGGTCAGTACCCCAACTACGACGGCAGTCAGGAGAACCACAAGTTACGTACCGATCCCGCCGAGAACTTCAGGGGCGCCGGCGCCCAGCACCAGCAGCGCCAGGGTCAGGATCATGAAGGCAATTTGCAGATGGGTCTTGTTGATTTTCGAGAGGGGGAGAACCAGATGAGAGAATGTGTGTTTCATGGGACACCTTTCCGAGGAACTTGAATTCGATAGACCTACTTTATCAAATCCCCGGTTACAAAGGTGGCCTCAAACTTTTCGTATCAGGGTTTCGTAAAGGGCAATGATCTCCGAAGACGGAAGCATACCCAATTCCTCATCCAATTCCTGTTGATAACGGTGGTACTGGCGCGCCATGCCTGCCGGATCGTGCAAGGCGGCGTAAGCCTGGATGATCAGCCTGTGCGCGGCTTCGAGGAGATTATCGAACTCCAATGCCCGACGGGCCGCGTCGAGGCAGGCCTGATAATGGCCTCTGGAAAAATTGATTTCTGCCAGCTCAAGCGAGGTCCGCACGAAAATTTCTTTATATTTGAGTTGTTCGCGAACAGCCCATTCCGAGCTGATTTCCCCAAGATAGGGACCTTTCACCAATTCCATCGCTGCGCTCAGGAATTTGGACCTTTTATAAGCATCAGAGGTATCGAGAGCGGAGTCGAGTAAATCGTCGAATTTCTCGCGGTCCCAGCGGTAGTTCAAAGCCCGATTGAAGGAATAGTTTTCCCCGTCAAAAATGACCACCTCCTGCCCCAGTGCGTGCCGGATGCGATACATATTAACCTTGAAACGCATCTTCAACCGGGCAGTGGAGATGTCCGGCCAAAACTCCAGCGCGATCTGCTCCTTTGTCATGGGGCGAGACTGCAGGAGATAAACGAACATATCCCGGGCCTCGCGCGTTTGCCAGTCTGTCAGAGTGATCACCCGGCCGTTGACCCGTATCTGTAACGGCCCCAGGGTGGAGATTTCGATCAGGGGCGCCTGGACAAACACCGGCTGCGAACCAGCTCTTAACCTGCCGCCCAGGATTGGCAACTGGGCATGGACCCGCTCGGCTTGCTCGAAAAACCTGTCCAGCAGTTGGTCCCGGAACGGGTAGAACCCCTTGCGCTTCAACCACGCCATCACGCGGCCGGCGTGGATCATGATCGGCGTGGGTTTTAGCCAATCCCTTTCGGGCGGCAAAATATTTTTGATCTCCCCAGCAGCCCGGGCAGGGTCGCTCTCGCACATCGAGGCTGCAAGCCACAACTGCACGGCGGCCTTTTCCTGATTTTCGCCGGGACCGAGGAGGCTGAGCGTCTCGGTGAATAATTCGATCGCTTGGGCAGCCTGCCCGAATTCGAGCAAGCTGCATCCCCATTCGAGATCGAGCAACGCGCGCTCAAAGGCGCCCAAATTGATTTGAGTGGTCTCGATCCGCCTGAGTTCGTCCAAAGCCCTGGGGATTTCCCCGCCAAGGCGGTGGAGCCGCGCCTCGCCGAGGGTTGCATAGAAAATCAGGGGCGAATTGCCCAGGTTGGTTGCCAGGGTTAGCGCCATCTCATAATAATGGCGGGCAGTTTCCAGGTCGAGGAGATCGGACAGGATATCCCCCAGGCCGATGAGCACAGTAGCCCGCAGCCGGGCGTATCCGCTCTTTTCAGCCACGTCCAGGGCCTTTTCCAGGAGGGGATAGGCGTCTTCCAGGCGTCCGGTCAGGTGATACAAAAGAGCCAGGTTGTTGAGCAGATGGGCCTTCCAGCCCGAATTTCCTACGTTTTCCCAGGCTGCCAGGGCGCTGGTATAGTAGCGCGCAGCCGTTTCAGAATCCCCAAGGCGGCGGTAAACCACGCCCAATTCCGATTCCAAAATGGATATATTGGTCGAAATGCCCAATTCCTTCCAGGATTGGAGGGATTCTTTCAGCCAGAATAAAGCATCCTGTAATCTCCCAAGACCCAGGCAGGCCAATCCCTTGAAGCGCTGCGCTTCGGCAAGGGCGACCTGCATGGTCGGGTTCCGGGCATCCACGATGACCTGGAGCGCCTGGTCGGCATCCGCGAGGGCGCCGTCGTAGTTGCCCAGCCGATGCTTTGCGCCAGCGCGGCGGACGAGAGTAAGCATCAGTCCGGGAGAATCCCCGCTCGCCCGCTGCCTGGTTTCTGCCCGGTCGAAAAGATCGAGGGCCTGGTACGTATCTCCTTTGGTCCCGTTGACCGCCCCTTGCAGGGACATGAGCGCCGGCTGCGAATAGATCAATTTGGTCGGCAGCCGGTCCAGCCAACTGGAGAGGGTCAGGATGCGCCCCTTGCGGATGAATGCCTGCCCGGCTTCCGACAGGACCCGGATGAGGTTCTCGTGGTCGTCCAGCGTGTCGTAGACTTGAAGGGCCTCCTCCCAGGATTGCGCCCTTTCGTAAGCGCGGGCCAGGTTCTGTTGAATGTGCCAGGTCAGGGCCGGGTCTTCGTACTGGAGTTTGGACTTGAGGAAATGCTGGAAAAGGTGGTGGTAACGCATCCAGCGCCCGTCATCACCCAAGGGGACACTGAAGAGATTATCACTCTGAGCTTGCGAAAATAACTTTGGCCAGTCCAGTTCCAAGCCCTCGGTCAGGGGATCGAGGACTTCCTTGCAAAGGGAAACGTCGAACGTGTCGAGATAGGAGGTCATCAACAGGAAACGGCGCATCTGTTCCGATTGCTGGCTCAAGACTTCCTGCGAGAAGAAATCGAAAAGCTCACGGGTTGATCTAAGGGGATGCAATTGCGGCAACCGGCCGGGCTGGCCGCCCGTCAGGTGGATGGCGGCAATCCAGCCCTCCGTTTCCTTGACGAGCCTTTCGGCATCTTCCATCGAAAGTGCCCGGCCGCTGTTTTGCTGGAAAAGCTGCTGGATTTCCTCAGGCCGGAAGGACAATTCGTCGAAGCTCAAACCGCCGACCTGGTTCCGGGCCACCATCAGCGGCATATCCTGCAGGTCCGGCAGGTTCCTCGTCGCCAGGATCAAGTGGAAGTTTTCGCCCACCAGTTGCAACAGCCGGCTGACGATCTGGCGCACCAGCAACACGTCACCCACAAGGTGAAAATCGTCCAAGATGAGGAAGAAATGGTCGTTGATTTTGGCGGCGATCTCGTTGGCAACCGTCACCAGCACGCGCTCCCCGTCCTGCTCGAAGGAGGTCATGCTCTCAAGGGCAGCAAAGGAATCGCTCCCAAAGCTGGGGAATTTCTCAGCGATGGCCGAGAGCAGATAAACCAGGAAGCGCTGAGGCTCCTGGTCCAGGGCATCGAGCGAGAGCCAGCAGACCGGGATATCGCTGTTGTTCGCCAGGTCTATCAACAGGGAGGTCTTGCCATATCCCGCAGGAGCATAGACCAGCAGGAGTTTTCGTTCGAATTGGTCGTAGAGGCTGTCGGTCAAACGCGCCCGCGAGACCAGTTCGCGGCGCCTGAACGGGACACGGACCTTCACCTTGCTGACCGGGAATACTTCCGGGTTTGACATGGTTTCATTGTAACTTAATCGTTGC
>DYLB01000078.1 GCA_020722305.1 Anaerolinea thermophila
GGTGTACTTCGTGTCCTTTGTGGATAAAGACCTTTTTGCAGTAGACTCATTATTGGATAATCTCGTGCTGAGCAGAGCGTAGCGCCGTCGAAACATATCCTTCGACTACGGCCTCGCATAATTCGCTCAGCCTCCGCTCAGGATGGCAAACATGAAAGTTCTTGTAAAAGTCCCCGCCACGACCGCCAACCTCGGCCCCGGATTCGACGCCCTGGGGCTGGCGCTGAACCTGTGGAACGAAGCCGAATTCACCCCCACCGGCGACAATCGGATCGTGGTCGAAGTCAACGGCGAGGGGGAGGGAAAGCTCCCAACCAACGCCGACAACGCCATCGCCGAGGCCGCCCTGCAAATCTTCGACCTGGCGGGCAAGCCCTGTCCCGGCCTGCGGATCAGCTGTCTCAACCGGGTCCCGCTCGGCTCCGGGATGGGATCGAGTTCGGCGGCCATGTTGACCGGGATGCTGGGGGCGAATGCCCTGTTGGGCAATCCCTTCACCGAAGAGGAAATCCTAAAACTGGCTATCGAGACCGAGGGCCACCCTGATAACGTCGCCCCGGCCATGCTGGGCGGATTGGTAGTTTCCATTGTGCATGAAAACCGGGTCTTTTCGATGAAACTGCCCGCCAGGGCCAACCATGGCTCGATCCACGCCACAATCGTGCTGCCCGATTTCGACTTCCCCACCAAACAGGCGCGGGCCATCCTGCCCAGGCAGGTCGAGCGCAAGGACGCCATCTTCAACATCAGCCGGGCTGTACTGGTGACAGAGGCCCTGCGCACCGGGGACCTGGAATTGCTGGGTATCGCCATGAAAGACAGCCTGCACCAGCCCTACCGCCTGCCGCTCATCCCCGGCGCGATTGCGGCTCTCGAAGCCGGGAAGAAAGCCGGCGCGGCCGCGGTGGCGCTCTCGGGAGCCGGTCCCAGCCTGATCGCCTTCTCCTCGCAGCAGGATCCAGGCATCGGGTCCAGTATGAAGCGGGCGTTCGAGTCCGCCGGATTGACGGCGCGCATCTTTGAGCTAGGCACGAGCTACGAGGGGGCGGAGGTTACCATCGTCTAGGTTGTTTCCAAACGTTTTGTGTGAAAAAACAGTAACTGTCTAACGCGAAGCCGCCAAGGCGCAAAGAAAATCAAGATTATGACGAAAAAAGGTACTGTTCAGCCATGCCTACGGAAAACCTTTAAAACATGAAAGAACGCAACACCTGCCCTCCCGCTCTGCTCCGCTACGGGGATTGTAATGGCGGGCGGTGCCAGGGAGTCAACGGAGGAAAAACGCATCTAACAGATGACAAAGTAAATCCGACTGCTTGGCAACCGGCTTCAGCCGGTTTAGCAGCGACTAGCCGGTGGATTTATCCACCGGCGAGGCAGGCTGAATAGATACGCCATAACAAGTATAATAAGGCCAACCATTCGACCAGTTACCGTCAGGAGGCGCTTTTATGCCAACACTCAACGACGTCTTGGGCCTCATCATGGGCGGCGGACGCGGCAGCCGCCTCTACCCGCTCACTCTGGTGCGTTCCAAACCGGCCGTGCCCATCGCCGGAAAATACCGCCTGATCGACATTCCCATCAGCAACTGCATCAACTCCGGCATTTACCGAATCGCGGTGCTGACCCAGTTCAACTCGGTCTCGCTCCACCGCCACATCTCCCAGACTTACAACTTCGACGCCTTCCACACCGGCTGGGTGCAGATATTGGCCGCCGAGCAGACCCTCGAATCCGCTGACTGGTACCAGGGCACGGCGGACGCCGTCCGCAAGCAGTTGTTCGAGATCGGGGCGACCCGGGCCGATTATGTGCTGATCCTGGCCGGCGACCACCTCTACCGCATGGACTACGCCGCCATGGCCGCTGTCCACTGGGAAAAAGGCGCCGACATCACCGTCGCGGTCCAGCCAGTGCGGGCCGCCGAAGCCAACCGCTTCGGTATCCTCAAGCGCAACGCAGAGGGCAAGATCACCGATTTCATCGAAAAACCCAAAGACCCCGAAAAACTGCTCCCCTTTGCCAGCCGCGACGACGTCGAGCGCCCCTACCTCGGCTCGATGGGCATTTACCTATTCAATACCAGCATCCTGTTCGAGTTGCTCCAGGCGTATCCCCAATACGACGATTTCGGCGGCGACGTCATCCCGCACGCGATAAAGACCCACAAGGTCTTCGGCTTCGATTTCGATGATTACTGGGAAGACATCGGGACCATCCGCTCCTTTTACGAGACCAACCTGAAACTGACCGCTGCGGACGCACCTTTCGACTTCTACAGCCCGAACAGCCCGATCTACACCCACGCCCGCTTCCTGCCCTGCTCCATCGTGGAAAACAGCGATCTCAAGGACGTACTCCTCGCCGACGGCTGCCGCATCCAGGGGGCGCAGATCAGGCACTCGGTCGTCGGGGTTCGCAGCCAGATCGGCCCCGGGAGCCTCATCCTGGATTCCGTTTTGATGGGCGCGGACTACTACCAGGCGGACCATCGCGGCCGCAGCCTGCCGATTGGTATTGCCCGCAACTGCCACATCGAAGGCGCCATCCTCGACAAGAATGCCCGGATCGGCGAGGGGGTGGTCATCCGCCCCTTCCCACGCGGGACAGACCTCGAGGTCCAGGGATGTGTCGTCCGCGACGGGATCGTGATTGTGCCTAAGGATGTCGAAATCCCGGCGGGGGCGCGCATCCAGCCTTGATCCCGGCCAACAGATTTGTCAATTCGCTTGACTTGACAAGGACAATCCCAGGGGTTACACTGGTGGCTGGTTCGGGGAGTAGCCACCTGACCAGGATGGGTTGTCGTCAAGACAGAGCCTAGCTCTCGGCACCCATGCGCTGTACGATAGCGTTGGCGAGACCACCACAGTCTGTGGTGGTCTTTTTTGTTGACCCCCACAAAACCTTTCAGGAGACATCTATGAGCATCAAAGAACAAGCCTCACAAGAAATTCTACAAACCGAGAGAGAAGATTTCTATACACTTTCGTCCGAAGAAGTTCTAGAAAATCTCAGCGTGGAAGAACAGGGTCTGACCGAAGAAGAGGCCAAACGCCGGCTCGAGCGCTACGGGCTGAACCAACTGGCCGAAGCGCCGCGCCCCGGTTTCCTGCAATTGCTATGGGAGCAGTTCAATAATTTCATTGTCATGCTTTTGATCGTGGCCTCGCTCATCTCGGCCCTCCTGGGCGAGTGGATTGACGCCTCGGCGATTATGGCGATTGTCCTGTTGAACGCCATCCTGGGGATCATCCAGGAGCGCCGCGCCGAACAGGCCCTGGCTGCGCTCAAGAAAATGGCCGCCCCCGAAGCCCAGGTGCTGCGAGACGGCAGCCGCAAGACCGTCCCGGCGCGTGAACTGGTGCCGGGCGACATCGTTTTCGTCGAAGCGGGCAACTACATCCCGGCGGATTTGCGCCTGCTCGAAGCGGTCAACCTGCGAATCGAGGAAGCGGCCCTGACCGGTGAATCGGTCCCCGTTCAAAAAGACGCCAACATCCGCCTGGAGATGAACGTCCCGCTCGGCGACCGCAAGAACACCGTCTTCATGGGCACGCTGGTCAACTACGGGCGCGGACGCGGCGTGGTGGTCAGCACCGGGATGCGGACGCAGATCGGCCTGATCGCCGAAATGCTGCAAGCCGTAGACGAGGAAGAGACTCCGCTGCAAAAACGCCTCGACCAGTTGGGCAAGGTCCTCGGCTGGGCCGCCCTGGCCATCTGCGGCCTGGTCTTCGTGGAGGCCGTTGCCCAGAACACGGATCTGCGCCTGCTCTTCGCCCCCGACGGCGGCCTGCTGGCCTACCTGGATGCCGCCAAGGAGCAACTGGTCGAAACCTTCCTGGTGGCGGTCAGCCTGGCGATTGCCGCCGTGCCGGAAGGATTGCCTGCCGTTGTGACCATCAGCCTGGCGCTGGGGATGCGCGAGATGATTAAGCGTCACGCCCTGATCCGCCGCCTGTCCTCGGTCGAGACGCTTGGCTCGGCCACCGTGATCTGCTCCGACAAGACCGGAACCCTGACCCAGAACGAGATGACCGTCACCCGCGTCTGGGCCAACGGCCGCACCCTGGAAGTCACCAGCAACGGGCGCACGCTCGAAGGGAGCTTCCTGCAAGGCGGCCAACCGGTGGATTTGGAAGATTTCCAGGCAGTGATGACCGGCCTGTGGGTCGGCGCGCTCAACAACGATGCCGAGATGGAAATTTCGGGCGAGGGCGAGGGCCAGCCTACCTACCGGCTGATCGGCGACCCGACCGAGGGCGCGTTGCTGGTGGCGGCAGCCAAAGCCGGCGACCTGCCCCGCCCGCTCAACCACGCCTACCCGCGCGTGGCCGAAGTCCCATTCGACTCGGCCCGCAAGCGCATGATCACTATCCACCACATCGAAGCGCCCAAGAAAGATGACATTTCGCCCTTCGACGACGACAGCAAACGCTACACCGGTTACGTGGTGGCCGTCAAAGGCGCGCCGGACCTGGTGCTGAACCTGTGCAGCCGCTACCAGCGCATGGACGATACCTCCGCCCCGCTGGACGACGCCCGCCGCCGCGAGATCCTGGCCGCCAACGACGAAATGACCAAAGACGCCCTGCGCGTCCTCGGCGTGGCCTACAAAGTGGTAGCCGAAATCCCGAATGTCAACGACCCGGCGGAGATCGAGAAAGACCTGATCTTCGTCAGTCTGATCGGCATGATTGACCCGCCGCGCCCCGAGGTCATCCCTGCCCTGGCCACCGCCGCCCGGGCCGGCATCCGCACCATCATGATCACCGGGGATTTCCCCAACACGGCCAAAGCCATCGGCGAATCGATCGGCCTGATCAAACCCGGCCACAAAGTTCTCACCGGGGCCGACCTGGACAGGCTGAGCGACGAGCAGCTGCGGGCCGAGGTCGAGCAGACGGACGTCTTCGCCCGGGTCTCGCCCGAACACAAGATGCGCATCGTGGACGCCCTGCAAGCCAACGACGAAGTCGTCGCCATGACCGGCGACGGCGTCAACGACGCCCCGGCCATCAAACGCTCCGACATTGGCGTGGCGATGGGCATCACCGGCACCGACGTGGCCAAAGAGACCGCCGACATGGTGCTGACCGACGACAACTACGCCAGCATCGTGGCCGCAGTGGAACAGGGCCGCGTCATCTACTCCAACATCCGCAAGTTCGTGTTCTTCCTGCTCTCCTCGAACATCGCCGAGATCATGATCATCTTCCTGGCAACGCTGGGCGGCCTGCCTACCCCGCTGACCGCCATCCAGCTTTTGTGGTTGAACCTGATTACCGACGGCGCGCCCGCCTTGGCCCTGGCCATGGAAAAAGGCGATCCCAACATCATGAAAGACAAACCGCGTGCCAAGCGCGAACCGATCATCAACCGCTCGATGGGGCTGGGACTCAGCGTCCAGACCGTGATGCAAACCGGCGTGGTGCTGCTGGCTTTTGCGCTCGGCCTGGGCTGGCACCTGGAAGCCGGGGCCGCCATCCCGCAAGGAGCCAACCTGTTCACCTACCTGCTCCAGCACGACTGGACCGGCGTGGACGTGCTGACCGCCGAGACGATGGCCTTCGTCACCCTCTCGCTGTGCGAACTCTTCCGGGCCTACACCGTCCGCTCGGAGAAGACCTCGCTGCACGGCATCGGCTTCTCCTCGAACAAATACATGCAGTACGCGGTGGCGCTGTCGATTGGCCTGTTGCTGCTGGTCGTCAACGTCCCCTTCCTGCAGCCGATCTTCAACACCCATTTCCTGTCGCTGCGCGAATGGAGCGTCGTCCTGGGATTGGCGATCCTGCCCGCGATTGCCGAGGAGATGACCAAAGCCTACCTGCGTTGGCAGGAGGCGCGTGACCTAAAACGGCACCCCGTCGCTGCCGACTAGCGCATGGCACGGACCAGATAGAGAATCTCCCTGGCAAGACGATTGCTGGGGAGTTTTTCGTCTGTAATGCGAGATAAATCCCGCACTACTTCAACCGGAATGTCTTTCGATGGATGGGGGAATGGCCCAATTGATGTATCGCCGCCCGGTGAGCCTCGGTCCCGTAGCCTTTATGCCGCGCCAGCCCGTAGCCGGGATATTGCCCGTCCAGATCGCGCAGGGCCGCGTCCCGGTGGACTTTGGCCAGCACCGAGGCGGCCGCGATGCTCAGGCAACAGCAATCACCTCGGAGGATGGATTTCTGCGGGATTTGGACGGAGGGCAGCTCCAGCCGGTAATCCGTCAGCAGGCAAGCGGGCGCGGGACCCAGAGCCTGGATCGCCCTTTCGGCGGCCTGGCGCGTGGCTGGAACGATCCCCCGCGCGTCGATCTCGGCGGCGGAGGCCTGCCCCACGGCCCAGGCCAGGGCGGTCGCCTCGATGACCGCAGCCCAGCGCTCACGCTCGGGCGGAGTCATCTGCTTCGAGTCGCGCACCCCGGCCAGGGTCCGGGAAAGAGACGGGTGGTCCGGCGGCAGGATGACCGCGCCGACGAAAACAGGCCCCGCCAGGGCGCCGCGTCCGGCTTCGTCCATCCCCGCCACGCGAAGGATCCCCCTCTGCCACAGGTCGAATTCGAAATCCAGGCTGGGGACGTCAGTCTTTTTTGGCATATATCCCGCGCAGGGCGTTGCGGTGGATCAGGAAAATATCCCGCAGCAGGAGCAGCGCGTCTTTGACGGCCCTGAGTTTGGTATCGGGGTCGAAGTACCATTGGATCGGGATTTCGGCGATGCGGTAGCCGCGTTGGCGGGCGATGTAGAGCAGCTCGATGTCGAACGACCAGCCGGGGATGGTCTGGCGGCTGAAGATGTCGTCGGCCACCTCGTCCCGGAAGCATTTGAAGCCGCATTGGGTGTCATTCAGGCCCGGCAAAATCAGGGTGCGGATGGCGAGGTTGATCAGCCGCCCGCCCAGGTGGCGGTATTGCGGCTCGTTGTGCCGCACTGCGCCGGGGGCTTCACGCGAGGCGATGGCGATGTCGAGGCTTTCGCCGGGGGCGGGCAGGAACTTGGGCAGCTCGGTGATCGGCATGGACAGGTCAGCGTCGCACATGAAACGGTAGCGCCCCCGGGCTTCCAGCATCCCCCGCCGGACGGCCTGCCCCTTGCCGGGGAAGGTCTCCTGCAAGACCCGCAGGCTGGGGTGCGCTTCAGCGTAGCGCAGGGCAATCTCGTACGTCCGGTCGCTGCTGCCGTTCTCGACGACGATCACTTCGCAGGCGTAATCCTGCTGCTTCAAAAAAGCGAACACCTGCTCCAGGGTTCCGGGCAGGCGGCGGGCTTCATTATGCGCCGGTATGACGATGGATAAATGTGGGAGGGTCAAGGCAGCGGGATTTGGTTGGTGAGGAAAAGATAGACGATAAAGCCTGCGATGACACAAACCCAGAAAAGGCCCATGCAGCCCAGGGCCGCGGCTTGTTTGCCGCTCATCCCCAGGAAACCGCCTTTCTTTTTCGGCGGGGCGGGCGGCGTTTCGGGCGGCGCGTCGAAATAGGGCATACCGGTGTCGTAGCCGGCTTCGGGTTCCGGGCCGGGAGCCGCCGGTTCTTCCGGCTGGACAACCCCCTGGGCGTTGGGATCGAAGACCGGGGCGCGGCGGTCGGCGGGAGCCTGGGGAGCGGGCGGCCTGGCCGCCGGCGCGGGTTCGGCAGGCGGCTCATCCGCCTTCTGGCGCGGCGACTGGATGCGCTCGACCAGGTCCAGGATCGCGGCCGTGCTCAACACGGGCTGGGCCTGTTTGAGCGAGGCGGCGAACCGGTCTATGGCGTCGCTGAGCACGACCCGCACGATTGGGCGCACACTGTCCACGTGCAAGCCGGGGTCGGCCGCGACCAGTACCGGCTCGACGGACTGAGCCTCGTGCCCCTGCCGCTTGAGATAGACTTCCAGGGCGCGTCCCAGGCGGGCGGTCCGCACCAGCAGGTTGATGCTGGCCGGTTTGAAGACCTCCCCTTCCAGGGTGCCCCAGTCTTCGTGCTTGGCCTGGTAGACCCCGCGCAGGTGGGTCACGTTGAGCAGGTAAATCCCCTGCGGGCCGAGCAGGATGAGCGGGAGCATGATGTCCGAGTTCGGCAAGGTCACGTTGCGTATCAGCATGTACTTGTTGTCCAGTTGCTTTTCCAGCCGCGAGATGACCACTTTTTGGGCGTCCAACTGCTGGAACCACGACGGCCCGAACTGGAGCAGGGACTGGAGGCGGTCAATCAGGTTGATCTGGCCTTTTTCAGACAGGTAGGGGGTTTTATCAATCAGTCTCATCGGACGTCAACTCTCTGTGTGCGAACACCTGGTACGCCAAACGCCGCTTCGACCTAGAAAAGCGGCGTGTTTTCGAGCATATCCCGCCCCGATTGCCCGGCCGTGGTAATGAATTCCTTGTCATGGAAAGCCAGCCGCTCGACGGGTTGGCCCAGTTCGAACGTGCCGGCCCAGTACTCCTTGCGCTGCCCGGTGAAGAACTTCCGCCCCTGTTTGAGCTTCTCCAAGAGTTTGGCCCGGTCGAGCAGGACGCGGTCGGAATAGGCCACTCCCCGCCGCTCGTAAGCCCGAACCAGGAGGATCCGCCCATCGTTGTCGTACCGGACTGCTTCGATGACGCCATCAATTTTGGAACGTGCCATGCTGTTTCCTCCGCGAAAAGACTTTCGCCTATTTTAGCACAACCACCGAAGGCTGGATTTGTTGCTATTCAACCGAAATTTTCACACCGATCAATTCAGACCATTTTTTGGACACGGAATTCACGGAAAACACGGATTTCATAACGCGGCCTCCTGCCTGTCTTGGCGTCAGGCCAGGGCCGCAACCAAACGTATCGCCGACCTACGGTCGGCATTGCCATAGCGCGGCTTCCAGCCGCAGCCAAATGTACCGCCGACCTACGAAGTGCCACGAAGTGGTACGGTCGGCCCTGCCAGGCGGAGCCTGGCGGTACGATTGCCAGATCAGATTTGCGCACATAAGGCAAATGTTGAACGGAAATACTATACCGCTTTTTTCCGTGAATTCCGTGCAATCCGTGTCCGAAAGATTTCAATCACGGAGATTCCCAGAGAGCCAAAATTTAACTTCGTGACCTTCGCGTCTTCGCAGAAAAAAGAACCGCCGGCCTGAAAGCCAGCGGTTTTGCCAGGTCGGGGTGGGCGGACGCGTACCATCCCCTGAATGG
>DYLB01000079.1 GCA_020722305.1 Anaerolinea thermophila
TATCGCGCTACAAAATCTTCGCGGTTGCGACAGATTTTTGATGGTAATACTATAGGTCACGTTACAAACGTGACCTACTTCGTTCATGAAGACTTTGCGATCTCTGCGGTGAGATTTTCTTGCGTTAAAAACAGAAACTTCCTTGAGAGGGTGTTATATCTGCACGAACTTCTTGACCGGAGTGACGAAAATCGTCGCCCGCGTGTCCTGCGGGTTATCCATTTCGGGCGCGGCGGTGTGGACGATCTCGATGGCCTCGTCCACCTGGGTATCCTCGACGCCGATGAAGAATGTGACCACCCCCCGGCGTAAAAAGCCGCTGGTGGAGGCGACCCGGGTGATGCGGAAATTGGCCGCGATCAACGCCTGCGAGACCGGCTCGGCGTGGCTGTCTTTGATGATGGCAATCAGCATTTTCATGGGGCCTCCGGCTACACCTGCACGAAACGATCCACTTTGAGCACGAAAACGGCCGCCCGTTTCAGGCCAGGGTCAATCGGCGGAGCGCTGGTCTCGCGGATGATCTTCATCGCCCCCGCCACCCGTTCGGCGTTCACGCCGATGAGCATGGTGGTGTTGCCGCGGCGCAGCAGCCCGCCGGTCGAGGCGATGCGGGTCACGCTGTAATTTTCAGACAGCAAGGCACGCAGGATGGTTTCGCTGTCACTGTCGTGGACGACGGCGACGATCAGACGCATGTCATTAGAATTCTTCTCATTAGAATTCTTCATAGTCCTCGACCTCGAAGGTGAAGATCGTCGCGCCGCCGATGGTGACGGGGATGGGCGCGGCCAGCGGCAGGTGGGATTCGCGGAACGGCTCCGACAGGTATTCCACCCGTTTGCGGCAACTGCGCTGCAAAGCCTGGACCGCAGCCTGTTCGCGGCCTTCGGGCAGGCCGATCAGCAGGGTGACGTTGCGCCGGGCCAGGAAGCCCCCCGAACTGGGCAGGTGGATCACCGTCAGCCCGATCTTGTTCAGGGCGTTCAGCGCGTTCTCCAGGTCCGGCTCCTGGATGACGGCGGCCATCATCTGGTTCACGGGCAGGCGGGTGCTGTTCCCGGCCAGCAGCAGTTCCGGCCAGGTCAGGCCTTGCTCGGTCAGGGCGGCGTCCACTTCGCCCACCAGTTGCGAATACGTTTCTTCGGAGATGACCCCGTCCCGCAGCAGGCCGGTCAGGGCAGTGCGCTGGGCGCGCAGGGCTTCGCGGCGGGCCGTATCGAGTTCCTCGGCTTCCACGGTCGGGTCGGAGGTGATCACGTCTCGCACGGCATCCACCAGGATTTCGTTCTGTCTCTCCAGGATTTTCGACAGGCGCTGCCAGGTATGCTCGGAGATCAGTCCTTGGCGGCTCATGCGCTGCAAATACTCGTAACCCGACCGGGCAGCCACGAACCGGGCGTGTCGGCGTTCGTATTCTTCCTGCATGTGCGTCCGCTCCACCAGTTTCAGCTTGCGCGAGAGCCAGTCCATCGAAAAACCCTGGACCAGCAGGGTGAACAGCACCACCCCGAAGGCCATGGCCTTGAGACCTTCAGCCCCGGCGATGGCCGCGGGAATGGTCAGGGTCAAGGCCAGGGAGATGGCCCCGCGCAGGCCTCCCCAGTACATGATGTGACGCCACTTCCAATTGATGTCCTTCCCGAAGAAGGAAAAACCGTAGATGCTGATGGCCCGCGCCCCCAGCACGGCCAGGATCGCCACCCCAATCGCTTCCCAGTTCTCGAACAGCAAATGGATGTCAATCACCAGCCCGATGACGAGGAAGATCAGTGAGTTGGCTATGAAGGCGAAGTATTCCCAGAAATTGAAGACCACCACCCGGGTCGTGGCCGACATGCCGCGCGGCCCCACGTTCCCGTTCAGGATGCCGGCCGTCACCACTGCCAGCACGCCGCTAAAATGCAACAATTCGGCGCTGATATAGGCCCCGAAAGCCAGCACCGTGGTCAGGGTAGTTTCGACGAGGGGGTCGTCTATCCGCCCGATTAGGTGAGAGATCAACATACCCAGGACAAGACCGACCAAGATCCCGCCGCCGGCCACGCGCAGGAATTCGGTGACGCTTTCGGTCAGCGAAAAATGGCTGGTTTCGGCTATCGTCACCATCAACCCGAACATGACGATGGCCGTCCCATCGTTGAAGAGACTCTCGCCTTCCAACAGCACTTGCAGGCGTTTTGGCGCGCCCAGGCGGCGGAAGAGGGCCACCACGGCCACCGGGTCGGTTGCGGCGATCAGCGCCCCGAACACCAGCGCCGAGGGCAGGGCGATCCCCGCGCCCCACGCCACCACCCCGCCGACCAGCAGGGTGGTGAGGATCACCCCCGGCACGGCCAGCAGCAGGATCAGTTCCAGGTCGCGGCGCAGGTCGTCCAGGCGCAGGTAGAAGGCGGCCTCGAACACCAGCGGCGGTACCAGCAAGGCCATGATGATCGTGGAAACATCCTGGCTGTCTATTTCCTGGCGCGGCACGACCGTCAGCGCCAGGCCGATCAGCACCAGACCCACCGTGTACGGGATGCGTAAACGGTTGGCGGCGATCGCAACCAGCGAGGCGATCAACAACAACCAGATGATGATCTCTTCGACTTGGA
This sequence comes from Anaerolinea thermophila, assembly GCA_020722305.1. Taxonomy (GTDB): domain Bacteria; phylum Chloroflexota; class Anaerolineae; order Anaerolineales; family Villigracilaceae; genus UBA5796. Next base: position 2,598 of record DYLB01000079.1, read on the forward strand.
AGATGGGGCTAAAGGTCTCAAGGTCAATTTGCACGGCTTACTCCAGCGTGACCAGGCAAGGGGCCGGGTCGGTGATGGTGACTGTCTGCCCGTTATGGAATCTGACCTCGGTCTGCTCGAAATGGCGGATGACTGTCAGGCCCCTGTATTTTACCGTAACTGGCCATGGGAACGGGTTCTCTCCCTCCAGGCGCACTTTGCGCTCCGAGATCACCTCCACTCCCAGCACTTTCAGGAACAGGCCCACCGGAGCCAAGCCGTTGAGGGCGTTGCGTTCGCCAATCCCCAGTCCGCTTTCGGCGTGGTAATACTGGTAAAAGGCGCGGTTATCTTTCAGGTTTTGGATGACCGCGCTCATGATCCGCACCACCAGACGGGCTGCCTGCTCCCGGTATCCGTAAGACAGCAGACCCTCCCCGATCAACTGGTTCCAGGGCAAGTGGACGTTCAGGCAGATCTGGTCGGCACCCGCCTCGGCCACGGACGGGCAGGCCGGAATCCCGTATGGACGGTTGAACCGTCCCGCGTCCATCACCGCCCGATGGACGATGGCTTGCGCCTGGTGTTCGTCCGGCAGGCCGGCCCAGAGCGGCACGAGCAGGGTCTGGTCTTCGACCGACAGGTCCACCGTCTGGACCAAGATGTGGTCCTTGTGTCCCAGCCCCTCGACCAGGAATTCGCTCAACTCAGTGAACACCTTCTGGCTGGTGGCAACCGCCCCGCCCGGGTTCCAGCGGAAGTCGTCGCGTTCGAGTATCTCGTCCTGGAAGCTGCCCTTCAACCGCCCTTTGACCGTGATCCGCGGCCGGGTCGTGGTCTGCGCGTCCATTTGGATGCGGAACAGCAGCCGGACCGGGTCCTTGAAGCTTTTTTTTGCCGGGATTTGGGCCGCGGCCCGCCGCCGGGTGATCACCCGCGAACGCAAGCTCAAATGGGTATCCCGGTCCACATAAACGTAGGAGGCGCGCCCGTCGTCCCAGCAGGCCTGCACCCCTTTACCCAGGATTTCGGCCTGGTCCCGGACGACGAGCATGTCACTCCTGCGGTCCAGGATTCGGGCTATATTTTCGAGGCAGGCGGCTTCACGGTAGAGCATGGCCGCCAGGCTGGGCGTCTGGACGCTGTTGATGGTCACGCCCTGCGCCCATTCGTACCAGCCGTTGAAAAGTGGGTTATCCTCGTACCCGGTCTGGATGGCGTGTTCCCATTCGGGGATGCCGTTGCGGTCGCGGTCGTTTGCAGGCGAGAACCAGGCCCAGAAGAACTTGAGCAGCCCCGGGAAGACGCTCTCCAGGAAGGCGGTGTCGTCTGTCCGTTCGTAGACCTGCCAGGCCAAGCTGGCCAGCAACGGCGCGGCCAGGAATTTGCCGCGCTGCCGGCCCAGGCCGGGCTTGCAGTCTATTTCGCCGTCCTCGGTTTGCACGGCCAGGTAATTCTTCAGCACGCCTTTCATCACCTGAGCGGCCCCAGGCAATAACGTGGACAGGTAATAGGCTTCGAGCGGCGGCTGCCCGTTCCACAGGTATTGGTAGTCGCTGCCGTCGCCTTTGCGTGAGTAGCCGTGGTCGGGCTGACGCGCCAGCACGAAGGAGGGATGGGGCAGCGCCTCGCTCCGGTGCAGCAGCCCCAGGGCCACTTTCTGGCTCAGGGCCAGGGCCGCGTCCCAGTCCGGGTCGCCGGTCTGGATCTCCACCACGTCGCGCTCGTGGAGCATCTGGATGCGGGCCTGCTCGGCTGCCCAGGGACGGGCCGCGCTGCGCCGGGCCAGGTCGAAGGATTGGGGCGGCTCGGACAGGGAGGCCAGCGCCCAGGTGAAGCGGCGCGTCGCCCCGTCGAGCAGGTCAATCTCCAGCATCAGCGAAGGATACGGCCCGGGTCCGGGTTCCGGGCCGCCGGTCAGGAAAAGCACCGGGGCCAGGTCCCCGGCCTGCCCGGCCAGGGCGTTCACCAGCTGGAGCTTGATCGGGGCCAGGTTCTGCCCCTCCAATGGGACCAATAACCCGCACATTTCCAATCTCATGTGGACCGGCCTGGCGTTGTGGTTGGTCAGCGCCAGCCGCCCGGCCAGGGCGTGGGATTCGGCGGCCCAGTAATCGGCCCGCACCTCGATGCCGGTGAAAGGCGAATAATTGAATTGCAAAAAGTTGGGGTGGAAACGGCGCAGACGCGGCGGGGCGGCAAACTCCGCCGGTGCGGTGACAGTTTTCCCGTCCAGGGTGAAGCGGGGGAAGACCCGCAGCGAGCGGGCGCGCAGGCCCAGGGTGGTGCGCGCCGCCAGGGCGGGAGGGTCGCCGCCATCCAGAAGCAGTTCCCAGATATGGTCGTTGAGATAGTCCGTTTCCGCCAGGCGGGTGTCGGCTGCAATCGTCAATGAGAGCGGGTCGCCCTGACCCAGGTACCAGTCGCGCATCACGTCTTATTGTACGGGCAGATGGGGCAGCGGTCAAAGGTTTTATGGCGGTTGAGAGGCTTCCGCGCCTCCAATGTGTTCTTTGTGCTAGAATAAATCCCAGACACATGAATGGAGCCATGATGACCAACCTGCCTGCCACCCGCGGAATGTATTTCGAAGAGTTCGAAGTCGGCCAGAAGATCATCTCGGTTGGGCGAACCGTCACCGAGAACGACATCGTCACCTTCGCCGGGCTTTCCGGCGATTACAACCAGATCCACACCGACGCCGACTTCAGCAAAGGCACGCCCTACGGTCAGCGCATCGCCCACGGCCTGCTGGGGTTATCCATCGCCTCCGGGCTGGTCATGCGCACCGGTGTGCTGGAAGGCACGGTGCTGGCCTTCCGCGAGATCAACGAATGGAAATTCTCCAAGCCCACCTTTATCGGCGATACCCTCCACGTCGAAGTCGAAGTGGTCGAAACCAAAGCCATGCCTCGCCTGGGAGGCGGAACCATCGTGATCGTGTTGAACGTCATTAACCAGCGCAATGAAACCGTGATGAAAGGCCAGTGGACGGCGCTGGTCATGAGCAAGCCGTCCACCTAAACACTTATGACTCTCCCAGACCCTCCAGAGAACGAAAACCCGCGGGAAGACCCGCGTGAGCGCTTCCGGCGGCTGCTCTCATCGGAAGATGAGACCTTGCCGGACCTGCCGGTGGACCCGGAGATGGACATAGACGCCGACCCGGATGACTGGTGGCGCACCCACGCCGGAGCGTTACCGGACCCTGAGCCTGCCGCGCCTGTGGACGAAGTTCCCACCTCCCAAACCCCTCCCACTCCCCCTCTCCCGCAGCCTCCGCCCCATTCCGTCCCCGCCGTGGACCAGAACGGCATGCCCCTGCCGCGCCGCGTCAACGAAACCGACCTGGACGGGACCCGCGTCTCCCCGGCGGCCTACAGCGCCTCCTCGACCACCCCGCCGCGCCCGCTGCCGGCCTCCCCTCGCCAGCCGATCCAATACAAACAGACGCCAAGCCGCAGCAGCGACCTCCGCAAGGGGTTGGGCTGCCTCTTGCGGCTCGCCATCCTGGTCGTGTTCGGGATGGTGCTGGCCGGGCTGCTGCTCGGCACCTGGGGCCTGTACCAGTATTACCGCATCGCCTCCGCCCTGCCGGATGTGGGCGAACTGCGCCAGCGTGCCTCCCAGTTCGAGACCACCCGCATCCTCGACCGCAACGGCAACCTGCTTTACGAGATCCTCGATCCCACCGCCGGGCGGCGCACCTATGTGCCGCTCGAAAAAATCTCCCCTTACCTGGTCGCCGCGACCATCGCCACTGAAGACAAAGAATTCTACAACCACCCCGGCTTCGACCCGATCGCCCTGATCCGCGCTCTATGGCAGAACTACACCAGTGGCGAGATCGTCTCCGGCGCTTCGACCATCACTCAGCAACTGGCGCGCATGCTCCTGCTGGCCGACGAGCGCTTCGAGCAGACCTACGAACGCAAGGCGCGTGAAATCATCTTGGCGGCCGAAATCACCCGCCGTTATTCCAAAGACGACATCCTCGAACTGTACCTCAACGAATCCTATTACGGCAACCTGGCCTACGGCGTGGAGGCCGCGGCCGAGACCTATTTCGACACCACCGCCGACAAGCTGACCCTCTCGCAGGCCTCGCTCCTGGCCGGGCTGCCGCAATCCCCCTCGATTTATGACGTCTACACCAACCGGGACGTGACCCTCAAACGCCAGGAGACGGTGCTGGTCTTGATGTTCCAGGATTCGCAGCAGAAGGGCTGCATTTACGTCAGCAACTCCCCCCAGCCGGTCTGCATAGACGCGGCCAACGCCGCCGTAGCCGCGGCCGAGATGCGTGATTACGTCTTCAACCCGCCGGAAGTCAAGATCAAATACCCGCACTGGGTCCAATTCGTTCGCAGCCAATTAGAAGCCCAGTTCGACGCCCAGACCATCTACCGCTCCGGCTTCACGGTTTACACGACGATTGACCCTGGATTGCAGGACGCCGCCCAGCAGATCGTCTCGCAGCAGGTGGCCTCCCTGGCCGCACAAAAAGTCAGCAACGGGGCTTTGGTGGCAATCAAGCCCTCCACCGGGGAGATCCTGGCGATGGTCGGCTCGGCGGATTTCGACAACGAAGCCATAGACGGGCAGGTCAACATGGCCGACAGCCCGACCCGCCAGCCGGGTTCGTCCATCAAGCCGATCACCTACGTGGCTGCCTTCGAAAAAGGCTGGACGCCCGCGACCCTGATCTGGGACGTGCCGACCGAATTCCCGCCCTCCGGCGACCCGAACGACCCGCGCCCGCCTTACGTTCCGGTCAACTACGACGGCAAATTCCACGGGCCGGTCACGGTCCGCACGGCGCTGGCCAACTCGTTCAACATCCCGGCGGTCAAGACTCTGGATTTTGTCGGCATCTACGATGACCCCGAAACGCCCCAAAAAGACGGCATGATCGGCATGGCCGAGAGGCTGGGCATCACCAGCTTCACCCGCAACGATTACGGCCTGGCGCTGACCCTCGGCGGCGGCGACGTCAGCCTGCTCGAGATGACCGGCGCCTTTGCCGTTTTTGCCAACGGCGGCCAAAAGGTCCCGCCCGTGGCGATCTCGAAGATCGTGGACCACAACGGCGACCTGGTTTACGAGTACCAGCCCACGACGGGCGAACAGGTCATCCGGCCCGAACACGCCTACCTGATCTCGTCTATCCTGTCGGATAACGAAGCCCGTGCCTGGATGTTCGGCCGCAACTCGGTGCTGGCACTGCCCTTCCCTGCCGCGGCCAAGACCGGCACGACCAACGACTTCCGCGACAACTGGACCCTGGGCTACACCCCCGACCTGGCTGTGGGCGTCTGGGTCGGCAACGCCGATTACACCCCGATGCAGAACACCACCGGCTTGAGCGGCGCGGCTCCGATCTGGTCCCAATTCATGCAATTGGCCGTCCCGCAATTGACCGGCGGCAACCCCTCCCCCTTCATCCGCCCGGCAGGCATCACCGAGAAAATCATCTGCGCCATTTCGGGAACGGAACCTTCGCAATGGTGCGAGGACCAACGCCTCGAAATCTTTGCCTTCGACCAGCCACCGCTTGGCCCTGGCGACGACCTGTGGCGCAAGGTCAAGCTCGATACCTGGACGGGGCTGGAAGCCTCCGCCGCCTGCGCCGATTTCATCGAGGAAGACATGGTCATGCGCGTCACGGACGAGTGGGCCAGGAAATGGCTCAAGACCGGTGACGGCAAAAACTGGCTGGAAAACAACGGCTACCCCCGCAACGTGCGCTTTGCCCCCAACCGGGAATGCCGCGAGAACGACCCGCGTCCGAAGGTCGAGTTCAGCAACCTGAAAGACGGTCAGGTGATCGAAGAAGGCAAACTCGAAATCTTCGGTCTCGCGGCCGGCGACCATTTCAAATCCTGGAAGCTGGAGGTCGGGAAGGGACGGGAACCGCTCCAGTGGGAGCCGCTGGTGGACGAGGACCGCACGCCGATTGATGCGGTGGCGAAGTTGGCCGAATTGGAACTGACCGATGAAAACAACGGCTTCATCACCCTGCGCCTGACCGTTTACAGCACGGAAAACGAAGGTTACGCTGAACGCAAAATTACCCTCGAAATCCGGGTGCCGACCCCCACCCCCACACCGACCCTGACTCCGACCGAAACGCCCTCGCCGACCTCCACGCCTCCGCCGTCGTTCACGCCGACCCCGTCCAATACGCCGGAGCCGCCCACCCCGACTGAAACGCCCTCGCCCTCCCCGACGCCGAGCCTCACTCCCTTCCCGCCCTTGCCCACACCTTGAGCTGCTTCGGTAAAAATTGCGGCAGTTTCCAAATTTGGAGACTGCCGTATTTTTGTTAGCGCGCCAAACCGATGGGACGCGCTTTACCGTCATCTCCGGAGTCCGCTAATCCTCGCGAATGCTTCGATGAACTCAGCACAAGTTTTCGCTAATCTTCTGAAAAATTCGCGGAGATTGGCGCAAACCTGCCCTGAGCAGGTGGTTGAGCCTGTCGAAACCCGGTCGAAGGGTTAGCGGATTCCATCCCAGCACTTTGGCGCGCTA
>DYLB01000080.1 GCA_020722305.1 Anaerolinea thermophila
GCGAAGATTAGCGGAGTAAATGCTCTTTTCGACGTTGGGCTGAATGGTTACGATTCAACAATATTTATGATGGTTCAACAGCGGCGTGTTTCTTATCCGCGCACCTGCTTCCTGTAAACCCATCCCAGCAGGAACAGGACGGCAATGACCATAGCGCGGCCAGGGGCGTGCGTAAAGTGGTACAATTCTGCCCTGAGAAGCCCAAAAACATTATGGAGAGTATCTATGGTCAGTCAAGACCTGCTTGAAATCCTGCGCTGCCCCGCCTGTGTGCGTGAAAAAGACGGCCTGCTCGAATATTACAAAGATTCCTGGCTCATCTGCCAGGACTGCGGCCGCAAATACCCAATCGTGGACGACATCCCGGTCATGCTGATTGACGAGGGCGATAAATGGGCCGGAACGGCTAAAGAGACCTTGCCCGTTCCCCCGCCCGCCAAATAGTCTCATGCGCGACATCCCAACCCTGCTGGCCGATCTGACCAGTGGTGACGATACCCTCGCCGAAGCCTCCGCTCTCGAGCTGGCGGCGCTCGGCGAGGAAGCCCTGCCTCCGCTCATCTCCCTGCTGGATTCGGCGGAGGGGGACCACCGCTGGTGGGCGGTGCGGGCCCTGGCCCAGTGTGACAACCCGCCGCTGGAGGCTTTCCTGCGTGGGCTGGAGGACGCCAGCGGGGAGGTGCGCCAGTGCGCCGCCCTGGCCCTCGCTTCGCACCCGGACCCGCAGGCCGTGACCGCGTTAATCCGGGCTTTATCTGACCCTGATAGAATGACCGCCAACCTGGCCGCCAATGCCCTGATTGCCATCGGCGCGGAAGCCGTGCCGGGACTGATCGAAACCGTCCATAACGGCCGGCAGGCCGCCCGTCTCGAAGCGCTGCGGGCGCTGGCCGAAATCCGGGACCCGCGCGCCATCCCCACGCTGATGAACGTCCTCGATGAAGACTCGATTCTCCTCCAGCATTGGGCCGAAACCGGCCTGGAAAACCTGGGCCTGAACATGGTCTATTTCAAACCTGAATAACGTATGCAAATCCCCAAACTGAATTTCAAACGCCCCACAGCCGGGCAGATCATCTTCAGCGTGATCGCCCTGGCGCTCTTGATTGCTGTGTTCGCCTTCGTGCGCAACTTTACCGCCTGCTGGACGTTGACCTCGCTGCCGGGCATCGCCCCGGCGAACTGCGGCACCAACCAGGCTGTTGTCCAGCCGGAGATTCAGGTCAACGACGAAGGCACGCCGATCGCCCCCCCGCCGATTTCGACCGAGGTGGCCGCTCCCGAAGTCACCCTGCCGGCCCCCTGGGACGGCGCCAGCCGGATCAACATCCTGCTCCTAGGCTTGGACTACACCGACTTGCGGGCCGGCGAGGGCGCCCCCCGCTCGGATACGATGATCCTGCTGACGATTGACCCGCTCAGCCGCACCGCCGGGATGCTCTCGATCCCGCGTGACTTGTGGGTGAACATCCCCGGTTCAGATTACGGCAAGATCAATACGGCTTATTCGATCGGCGAAGGGGCCAAGCTGCCCGGCGGCGGTCCGGGATTGGCCTCCAAGGCCGTGGAGCAGTTCCTGGGAGTGAAGGTGGATTATTACGCCCAGGTGGACTTCTACGTTTTCGTGCGTCTGATTGACGAGATCGGCGGCGTGAAACTGGACGTGCCTGAAGACATCGAGATTGACCTGATGGACAGCAAGCCGCCCAAGATCCTGAAGGCCGGCCGCTACACTCTGAACGGGGCTTATGCCCTGGCTTACGCCCGCGCCCGCCATACCGAAGGCGGCGACGTGGACCGGGCCGAACGCCAGCAGCAGGTGATCCTGGCCATCCGCAACCGGCTGCTGGAGCCGGGCAACCTGCCCAGGGTGATCTCCAAAGCCCCGGCCCTGTACGAGGAGATTTCGGCGGGCATCCGCACCAACCTGGCCCTGGACGATGCCATTCGGATCGGCCTGCTGGCGCTGGAATTGCCGTCCGAGAATATCAAGCGCGGCCTGATCACCTTCGAAAACAACATGATCATCCCGACCAAATCCCCGACCGGGTTGGACATCCTGAAGCCGATCATGGAGAATATCCGCATCTTGCGTGACGATATTTTCACCACTTCCGGGGCGCTCTCGCCCGCGGCCCAGGGCGATCCGCTCGAGCTGGCGAAGCAGGATGGGGCGCGGATTTACATCCTGAACGGGAGCGGGGTTGGCGGGATGGCCGAGACGACCGGCCAGTACCTGCTCAGCCAGGGCTTGAACGTGACCGGGGTGGGCGACGCGGGGCAGATCTATTCGCGCTCGGTGATCGTACTCCATACCGGCAAACTCTACAGCCTGCGTTATTTGCGGGACCTGTTCCAGGCGACGGCCGGAGCGCAGTTTAGCGTCCAGTTCGATCCCAACGCGCCTGCCGACATCGAAGTCTACGTGGGCAACGATTGGGCCAACAACAATCCGATGCCGTAAAAAATGGGATCTTCCCAAAAGACTTCCGGAATCTGTTCTAAACGACAGCCCGCCTCTGACACGAGGCGGGCTGTTTTGATTCCGGACCCCAACGTCTCCTGATGTTGGAATGGTTGTCGAAAATCGGGAGATTTTCGACAACAGAAACCGGCTTTTTAAGGTTGCCGGAAGATGATCTCGATGCTGCCCAGGTACGGCGTGCCTTCGGCGGTGCGGCAGGTGGGGGCGCGCAAATTCTCGGCGCTGGCACTGGGGACGGTCATCCGCAGGCTGTAGGTGACGTCGGGCTGCATCACGTAATCGGCGTAACCGTCGCCCAGCTCGGGCTTGAAGCCGGTGTAAAAGGCCTCTTCGCCCCCGGGCCACGAGATGACCAGTCCCGCGCCGGCGACAGGTTTGCCCGAGGCGTTCAGCACGGTGACGCGCAGCAGGCCGTCGGGCAGGGAGGGGTCGCAGGCTTCGCGCTGGTCGTAGACGAGGAAGGGCGCGCCGGTGGTGGGGGTGGCGGTCAGCGTGGGACGGGGCGTGAGGGTGTGGACCGGGGTGGGTGTGGCGCTCGGAACCGGGGTGCGGGTGGCAGTCGAGACGGGGGTGGCCGTCCAGACTGCGGCGGAGGTCAGGGAGGTTGGCGCGCCAGGCTGGGGGATCGGTTCGCGGGTGGAGGTGGCGGTCGGCTCGGCGGGGAGGGCGGCCTGTTCGTCCTGGAGGGCGGCGGCCAGCAGCGCCAGCGAGCGGACGGTGTTTGCGTCGCCGCCGGAGGCCAGGACCCGCTGGGCCTGGGCCGAAAGCGCTTCGACCGGGTCGCTGTCTTTGAGCAGGGACAGGCGCACTTTGGCCCGCGTCAGGTCGCCGGTGGCGAGGTAGGCGCGGGCGATGGCGACCCGGAACTGGTCCTTGAAGTCGGCGCGAAGCGAATCGGGGGTGGTGTTGACGTATTCGACCGGGGAGATGACCCAGGCGTAGGCCAGACCGAGGGCCAGGCCGGCGAGCAGGCCGAGAAGGATGTGCCAGGGGAAGCGGGAGCGGTTCACGGGGAGGTGCCTCCGCTCGACGGCTGCCAAGCTACAAGTCCGAGGGCGAGGCGCTGGAGGAGTTCCTGTTCGTGGGGGGAATAGCCGTTGTCTCGGGCGTAGTCGAGGGCCTGGGAGGCCAGATCCGCAGGTTTATCGCTCCCAAAAATGGCCAGTTGACGCCCGGCCTGGTCGAGGTTCCCGTCTACGGCGTAGGTCTCGGCGATCATCAGCACGTAGTCAATGCGGAAATCGGGATGCAGGGTGTCGGGAGTGGTATCCACGTATTCGACCGGGGAGATGACCCAGCCATAGAGCAGGCCCCCGGCGATACCGAGACCCAGCGCAATGAGAAATTGGATCCAGCGAGGCATAGGGGTATTTTGCCACAGAAATGGGGAAAGCGGGGGGCGAATCGATATCCGGGCAGGGGACCGGCGGCACCCAGAGACACTTCCTTACCGTTGCTGCCTCTCGGCCCTGGCGGGGTTCGCAAGGCTCTGCCGCGCCGGGCCTGCCCGGACGGGTGCAAGGATACTCGATGAAGGGCGGCGTGTCAAATTGGCTTTGGACGCAGGAACGATTTTCCCACCTGTGAAAATCCCATTGAAGTCGAGACGGAGCTAATCGGAGCCTTCAATACCAGGATGTCGTCACCTACCACTCCTCGCCAATGCTGTCTCGAAGCGCAGCGCGAATGATCCTGTCATCCAATCACCCAAAATTCAGGCATCCGAGATTTCGTCTTTTATCTCTTCTTCAGTGTATTGAAATGGAGTGACTGAGAACCGATTGAGAGCGGTGACGAACTCGGCCCGGGACATTCCGGCGATCTCAGCTGCTTTGGACTGGGAGACAAGCCCCAATTCATACCACTTGACAGCGGCTGCCAGGCGCATCTCACGGCCAAAAGTTGCCGGGTCTTGACGAAGCGCAGATAATACGCTCCGGGGTAAATCTATCGTGACATTTACGGTCGCCATTTTGCACCTCTGTTCCCATTATACTCGCGACTTTCCGTAACTTGGGACAAAACACCATTCCCGGCGTCTTGCCTGTCTTTGTGGTCACGGCTTGCTCGCGAGTGCGCCGCACCCGCCCGACGGGCATACCCGTTCAGCGGACAATCCAACAGCTGGACTTCCTGCCCGGACACTGTTAAGGGTGTGAGGCGGGGTGCATCCCGCCCACGATGTTTGGCGGGCGGGCCTGCCGGCCAACTGCATTTGGGAATTGCCGATCAGTTATTGAGTAGGCGGTCATGGATTTGCTCCCATGTTATAATCCGGGCTGTTTATTCACCCTGATGATGGAGGCGCCATGGAGATTACAACCAAAAGTTACAAACACTGTGATGTCGTGACAGTCACAGGCCGCGTGGACAGTTCCACCGCGCCCAAGTTGAGCGATGTCCTCGATGGCATCAATGCCAACGGTGTGTATAAAATCGTGGTGGATATGAGCGGGATCGAGTTCATGTCCAGCGCCGGGTTCCGCACCATCCTGGCGGCGCAGCGTACCTGCAAACGTTACAACCGGGGCGAGCTGGTGCTGGCCTGCATCCCGCAGCGCATTTACGAAGCTTTCGAGCTGACCGGATTTGTCCCCCTGTTTACAATTTTCGACGACCTGACCTCTGCGGTGGGTTACTTCTGATCCGGGGCAAGTGAGTACCATCGGGCCGCTTTCGCCGTTTATCCTGAAAGCGGCCTTTCATTTCCATCATGCGCACTGCCATTTTTCCCACCGATTACAGCAGCCTGGATGAGATCCGTGAATTCGTCGGGCAGGCTGCCGCCGAAGCCGGTTTCGATTCCCGCTCGGTCTATGCTATCCAGCTTGCGGCCGACGAGGCCTGCTCGAATATCATCGAACATGCCTACGGGGAGGCTTCCGAAGGCAAGATCGAATGTACGTGCAGCCTTACCGATACCGACCTGGTTATCATCCTGCGGGATTACGGCGTCCCCTTCGACCTGGACAGCGTCCCCGCCCCGAACCTGTCACCAGACCTGGAGAAACGTAAGATTGGCGGTCTGGGCGTTTACCTGATGCGCAAGTTGATGGATGAAGTCACTTTCGAGACGTCTCCCGAATTCGGGAACGTGCTGACCATGAAGAAGCACCGCAAGAAAGCCGATGAGTAAACGGGACCCGAAGCCTGCCGCGCCGGACTGGCGCGAACTTGCCAGCCTGGGCGAACAATTGCTCAATGCCACCTCGCTGTCCGCCCAGCGCGACCGCATCGAAGGGATGGTCACCCGCCTGGTGGACGGCGAAGCGTCCGTCTGGCTGAACGAGTCCCTCTTCCGCCTGCCGGATTGGGAGGGGCCGCCGATCTTTACGCCTGAGCCGTCCAGTGAGTGGATGCGCCGGGCGTTCGAGTCGGGCCAAATGGTCAGCGGGCTGGCCGAGGGTTCCGGCGGTGCTTGCGTGGCGGCCATCCCCATCGAGGAGCAGGGGTTCGTCCTGGGCGTGCTGCAGATCTCCCGGCCGGGCGCGTCCGCATTTTCCCAGGAAGAGCTGGACGGGCTGGCGGGACTGGTCAGCATTGCTGCGGTAGCGCTGCTGGCCTCCCACCGGGTGGCGGTCGAACGCTGGCGCATCGAACAGTTGAGCCTGGTGCGTTCGGTCAGCGCCCAGATCGCCAACCTGCTCGACGTGGATGAACTGGCCCGCCGGGTGACGGGCCTGATCTGCGAGACGTTCAAATATTATTACGTGGCGATCTTCACCCTTTCGCCGGGGCAGGCCGCGCTGCGCTACCGTGCCAGCGCCCGCGCCTCGCACAAGGGGCGCAGGAAAGCCCCGACGATCCTCGAAGTGGAACTGGGCCAGGGGTTGATCGGCCACGTAGCCCAAACCGGCCAGGAAATATTGTCTGACGACGTGCGCCACGAGCCGCGCTTCCGCTTCATCGGCAGCCTGCCCGAGACCCGCTCGGAGGTGGTCCTGCCGCTCAAGGTGGAAGACCGGGTGCTCGGCGTGCTGGACGTGCAAAGCGACCAGGTGGCGGCCTTCCATCCCAACGACCTGCTGGTGCTGCGCGCCCTGGCCGATAACATCGCCCTGGCCATCGAGGGGGCGCGCCTGTACGGCGACTTGCGCCGCCGTGCCGACCAGTTAGCCGTGATCGCCGAGGTCAGCGACAGCATCACCAAGACTCTCGACCTGAAGGCCTTGATGAAAGACACGGCCTTGCTGGTGCAGGAGAAGTTCGGCTACCCGTTCGTCCACCTGTTTACAGTCCACCACAATCGGCGGCAGATCATCTACGAGGCCGGCAGCGGCGAGCGGAGCGAGGCCCTGAGCGGCGGCTATGCCGTCTCGCTCGACGACGAGAGCGGGATCATCCCCTGGGCGGCGCGTAACGCCCAGACGGTGCTGCTCAACGATGTGACCCAGGATGAACGTTACCGCCCCTCGCCCCTGCCGCCGGATGAGACGTATTCCGAACTCACCGTGCCATTGATCTTCGATGATAAGGTGGTTGGAATCCTGGACATTCAGAGCGACCAGAAGGGAGCTTTCACCGAAGACGACCGCCTGATCTTCGAGGCCCTGGCCGATAACATCGCCGCAGCCATCCACAATGCCGACCTGTACAGTTCGGAGCAGTGGCGGCGGCAGGTAGGCGACAGCCTGCGCGAGGTGGCCGGCCTGCTCTCGGCCAACGTGGACGTGGAGCAGGTGCTCGAGTCGGTGCTAACCGAGCTGGAGCGCAACCTGCCCTGCGATATCACCGCCATCTGGCTGCTCGACGGAGACGAATTGTTCCTGGCCGCGGCCCATACCATAGACCCGCAGGAGGCCGTGCTGGCCCGCATCCCCTCCAACTCCGATTCCGAATGGATGACCAAAGCCTTGCTGGCCGACCAGCCGATCATCCGCAAGCCCGAAGACCCATTGGGGCCGCTCGGGTTGGCCGGGCAGTTCGCCAGCGATTATTCCGCCATCGTTGCCCCGCTGCGGATCGGCGACCAGCCGCTGGGTGTGCTGTCCCTGGCCCATCACACCCCCGGCCGCTATGGTCACGAGGCCCAGGCCATGACCACCACCTTCGCCAGTTACGCCGCGGTCGCCATCGAGAACGCCCGCCTCTACGACATGGCTCAGGAACAGGCTTACGCCTCGGCTGCCCTGTTGCAGGTGGCCCAGGCGGTGGTCAGCATGAACGACCTGCGAGAGATCCTCGCCGCCGTCGTCCGCATCATGCCTATCGTGGTCGGCGTAGAAGTCTGTGCCATTTATCTTTGGGACGAGGAATTGCAAATGTTCTATCCCGGCGACCAGTACGGCATCCCGGAAGATGTCCGGAATCTGGTCTGGGCCGAGGATTACGCCGTCGGCGAGTTCCCTCTGCTCGATATCGTCCGCGAGCAAAACCGGATCGTGGTCAAGCCACTGGAGCCGGAAGACGGCCCTCACGCCTGGCTGCTGATTGAGCCGGACGACAACCTGGCCAGCCACATCGAGGCTTTTCCCGGCGGCGAGCGCCTGATGATGGCCTTTCCGCTGTCCATCAAGAACGACCTCTTCGGCGTGATGCTGATCGAGGAAGTTTCCGGAGGGCGGCGTTTCCGTGAACGGCGGCTCGAAATCCTGACCGGAATCGCCCAGCAGGTGGCCCTGGCCGCCCAGAACGACCGCCTGCAACTCGAGATGGTCATGCGCGAGCGTCTGGAATACGAGGTGCAGCTCGCCCGCCAGATCCAGCAGACTTTCATTCCCGAAACCCTGCCGGAAATCGCAGGCTGGAACCTGGCGGCCCGCTGGCGGATGGCGCGCCAGGTGGGCGGGGATTTCTACGACGTGTTGGAAATGCCGGACGACAAGGTCGTCCTGTTCATCGCGGACGTAGCCGACAAGGGCGTCCCGGCCGCGCTCTTCATGGCCCTCACCCGGACCCTGGTCCGGGCTGCCGTTTTGGAGACCGACTCCCCAGCCGAGGCGCTGCGCCGCGTCAACGCCCTCTTGTATCCCGATTGCGACCAGGGCATGTTCGTCACGGCTTTTTACGCCGTCTTGAATTCCAAAACCGGCAAACTGACCTATGCCAACGCCGGGCACAATCCCCCCATCTGGCAATGCTGCGGCACCAGCTCGCTCACCCGCCTGACCCGTACCGGCATGGCGCTGGGCGCGGTCGAGAACCTGGAGATCAGCGAAAATACAATCACCCTCGAAGACGACGACTGCCTGTTGATGTATACCGACGGCCTGACCGAATCCTTCTCGCCCGACGAGGAGATGTTCGGCGAGGAGCGTCTGGTCTCGCTCCTGACCAACGCCCCGGCCCGCACCGCTGCGGCCATCCTGGACCATATTGACAATGCCCTGATGGATTTCATCCACCCCCTCCCCCCTGCCGACGACCTGACCATTCTGGTCTTGACCCGCAACAGCCAATAACTGGTGACGCGGTGCAGGATACCCTTCGGGTACGATGTGGCTTTCCGCAAACACCTGATTTGGCGGAA
>DYLB01000081.1 GCA_020722305.1 Anaerolinea thermophila
CAGTATCCAGTATCCAGTATCCAGTATCCAGTATCCAGTGAGCAGTATCCAGTATCCAGTGAGCAGTATCCAGTGAGCAGTGAACAGTGGTCAGAGGAGGGAGTAGCCGCCATCTATGGTGAGGGTCTGGGCGGTGACGTAGGGGTTGTCGAGCAGGAATTCGAGGGCGGAGGTGATCTCGACCAATTCGGCGGTGCGGCGGAGGGGGATGCGCTGCGTCAGCCGCTCCCATTCTTCGGGCGGGAGGTTGGGCAGGACCAGGCCCGGGGCGATGGCGTTGACCCGGATCTTCGGGGCGAGGGCGCGGGCCAGAAGGCGGGTCTGGACCTCGAGGGCTGCTTTGCTGACCACGTAAGCCGGATAGCCGCTCCAGGTTTTGTGCGCGCCCACGTCGCTCAGGTTGACGATCAGGCCCGAGTCCATCAGTTGGGCGGCGCGCTGGGAACAGACCAGGGGGGCGCGCAGGTTCAGGTCCATCACCGCAGACCATTCGTCCGGGGTGATCGTGCGGATGTCGGCCCGGGACATGGCCGCGGCCGAGTTAACGAGAACGGCCAGGGGGTGAGGCAGCGCGGCAATGTCCGCAAACAATCTCTCGATCTGCGCCGGGTCGGTCAAATCCGCTTGCAAGGGGTAGGCCGGCGCGCCCAATTCACGGATCACCTGAACGGTGGCATCCGGCGAGGTGCTGTGATAGTGCAGCCCGATGGCAAAACCGCGCTGGGCCAGGGTGAGCGCAAAGGCTTTGCCCAGGCGGTGGGCCGCGCCGGTGACGAGGGCGAGGGGCCGGGTCATGGGTTGATTATAAGGTATTTTCTCTAGCCCCTGAAAAAGTTCGAGATGAAGAACCACAGATTCGCCGGGCGTTCAGCCAGGCGGCGGACGAAGTAGGGATACCATTGCGTGCCGTAGGGGATGTAGACGCGCACCGGGTAGCCGGCTTTGGCAAGCTGATCTTGCAGGTCACGGCGGATGCCGTAGAGCATCTGGATTTCGATGGCTTCCTTCGGCAGGCCGACCTTTTGGGCGTACTGGATGCCGAAATCTATCCGCTTGGCGTCGTGGCTGCCGAGGGCCGGGATGGGCGGAATACGACCGTCTTGGCTGACGAGCGGAGCGCCGTTCTCACGGGCGTAATCAATCATGATCTTGGTCAGCAGGTCGAAATTGGCGTCCACGTCGGCTTTCTTGGGGAAGGCCAGATCGGGCGGTTCCTTGTAGGCGCCCTTGACCAGACGGAGGCGAGCCCCCTCGGGTAGCAGGGCGCGCACATCGGCTTCGGTGCGAAGGAGATACGACTGCACCACCAAGCCAACGTTGTCGTAGCCTTTAGCGCGCAGAGCGCGGAAAATGGCGATGGTCTGGTCGGTCCAGGGGGTGTCTTCCATGTCAATACGAATGTAGTTCTGCTGCTCACGGGCTTTGGCGACGATCTTCTCCGCGTTGGCGGCGCACAGGCCGGGGTCGAGGGCCAGGCCGATCTGGGTCAGCTTGATCGAGACATTCGAGCGCACGGCGCAGCAGCCGATGGCGTCGAGCAAAGCCAGGATATCTTCGGTGGCCTTGCGGGCCTCGTCGGGCATGGAAGTGTTTTCCCCCAGATGGTCGAGCGTGGCGTTGATGCCTTTGGCGTTGAGTTCGCGCACGGCGCGGATGGCGTCGTCAATCGTCTCCCCGGCGACGAAGCGGGAGGCAGCCCGCCAGGCGAATTTCCACCCCGTTACCATGCGCTGCGCCCAAGCCGCTTTGGAAAGGTAGATCAGGAACGATCGAAGCATGTTGTCTCATCCTTGTTGTGAGGAGTACTGGCAACAGTATTCTAGCACAACAGCCAAGTCAGGTGTGTTATACTCGCGGCGTGATTTAAGTCACCATCTTGATCCTCCATGTTCGACCTATGAAACTAAAGAACATTGTAAAAAACAACTGCCCAACGTCGCGATTCATCCCTGCGGAGGCCGGATGAAGTCACGCGGCACGTCCTTCATCCTGCGCTGGGTGGCCCTCCTGTTCATCTCCGCCGCGCTGATCCTGGCCATGGTCCAATTGGCCAACTACAGCCGTCAGCGCAGCAATTACCCGGCCGGGATGAGCATCGCCGGCATCCCCGTCGGCGGCCTGGACCCGCAATCGGCGGCGGCGCGCATCTTGCAAACCTACAACCTGCCGGTCGAACTGCAATACGCCGGGGCGGTGATCCACATTGATCCGGCTTTGGCCGGCTTCGAAGTGAACGTCGAATCCATGCTGGCCGCGGCCGATCTGACCCGTACCGGCCAATCCTTCTGGGGCGGTTATTGGGATTTTCTGTGGAACCGCCAACCCCAGCCCGTCGCCATCCCGCTCAGTTCCAACCTCGACGAAACCCGTCTGCGCTCGTACCTGACGAGTGAGATTGCCGCGCGTTACGACCGGCCAGCCACGCCCGCCCAACCCATCCCCGGCACGGCCACCTTTTCGCCCGGCCAGCCCGGCCAGGAACTGGACATCGAGCGGGCGGTGATCCAGATCAGCGACGCGTTGCGCTCGCCGACCAAACGGACCGTCGCCCTGTCCTTTCAGCGCACGGCCTCCAACCGGCCCACGCTGCAAAATCTGCAGATCCAGATCCAGCAATTGATTGACCTGTCGGGTTTCGACGGCATTCTCGGCCTGTACCTGCTTGACTTGCAGACGTCACAGAGTCTGCACTTCGCCTATTCCAACGGGACCCTGCTCCCGGTCCAGCCAGACATCGCCTTCACCGCTTCCAGCACGATCAAGATCCCAATCATGGTGACGTATTTCCGCCAGTTCGGGGCAGACGTGGACGAGCAAACCTCCGAGCTGATCCTGGAGATGATCCGCCAATCCGAGAATCCCCCCGCGGATGCCTTGATGGACAAATTCGAAGCGGGGCGCGGTCCGCTGGTCGTAACGGATACCCTGCAAGCCCTGGGGCTGGAAAACACCTTCCTGGCCGGGTATTTCTACGACGGCGCACCGCTCCTGGCAGTCTTCACCACCCCATCCAACTCACGCTCCGACGTCCAGACCAACGCCGACCTGTACAACCAGACCACACCCTCCGAAATGGGCTACCTGCTCGAAGACATCTACCAGTGCAGCCAGACCGGCGGCGGGGCGCTGGTGGCAGCTTTCCCCGGTCAGATAGACCAGGCCGAATGCGAGCAAATGATCAGCTACCTGGCCCAGAATAAAATCGGCGTCCTGATCGAAGCCGGCGTCCCGGACGGGACACGCGTGGCCCATAAACACGGCTGGATCAGCGGCCCGCTAGGCATCATCCAGAACATTTCCGATGCGGCCATTGTCTACACACCCGGCGGCAATTACGTGTTGACCATCTACTCTTACCACCCCACTCAAGCCATCTGGGATCAGGTTTCGAGCCTGTTCGCCCAAATCTCGGAAGCGGTTTACAACTACTTCAACCTTCCGCAAGAGTAGGTCACGTTTAAAACGTGACCTGCTGCTATAATACCCTCACCCATGAACCAGACCCTGACCCTCTTCCGCTTGCAGCAAACCGACAGCCGCATGGATGCCATCCAATCCCGGCTGGAGGCTATCCGCCTGACGCTGGAGAACGACCGGGAACTGGTTCGGGCCAGGCAGCAGGCCGAGGCAACGGAAGCCGGCCTGAAGTCTGCGGAACGGGGCTTGCGGGCGGCGGAGGCCGAAGTGGAGAGCCAGCGGATCAAGATCGAGCAATCCGAAAACAGCCTGTACAGCGGCAAGGTCCGCAATCCCAAAGAATTACAAGACCTGCAAAACGAAGTCACATCGCTCAAACGCCACCTGGCCACGCTCGAAGACCGGCTGCTGGAAGCCATGCTCAAGCACGAAGAGGCCGAGGAAAGCCATCAGGCCAGCCTGGAGCACTTGAGCCAGGTCCGCAGCCAGGTTGCGACTCAATCAGCCAGCCTGACGGCCGAGAACAATTCGCTGACCGTCGAGAACGACCGGCTCAAGTCCGAGCGCCAGGCCATCGCCTCCGCCCTGGACGAGCGCACCCTGACCTTGTACGAGAACCTGCGGAACAACCACCGCGGCCGGGCCGTGGCCAAGGTCTCGGACGGGGCCTGCGAAGCCTGCGGCACGAACCTGACCCAGGCCCAGCAGCAGGCAGCCCGCTCCGGCAGCCAGATTAGTTATTGCTCCACCTGCGGGCGGATTTTGTATGCCAGTTGAACCGGTTTACGTCCGATGGTAAATTACAGGATATAAGCGACGATGTTCCCGCGCCTGCCCATCCCCCCCATCCAGCCATTCTCATTTTTCGTCGGTTTTTTCGCGGGACTCATCCTGTTCTTCCTGCTCAGCCGGGTGCGCCCGCTGTTGAACCAAATCCGCTCGAACTGGAGGGAGGGCCGCGCCGCCGCCAGGGTGCGCGGGTCGGTGACCTTCGAAGACCACCACCGCCGCCAGGTCTTGAGATTAGCCCAGGGACAGCACCTGGCCGCCAACCTGTTCTCGCTGGATGAAATCCTGCAGCCGGTGCACCTGCTCGCCCCGCCCCCGGTGATCGAACCCGGCGGCGCGATCCCGCTCGAAGACGTGGTCAGCCAGACCGTGCCCTACATGCCCGCCTGGCCCGAAATGGCCGCCGCCTACAACGCCATGACCCTGACCCTGCCGGAGGCCCTCTCCGGCGGGAGCAACCTGGCCATCCTTGGCCAGCCCGGCAGCGGCAAAACGGTGGCGCTGGCCCACCTGGCCTCCCTGGCCGCCAAACGGGACAGCTCCCTGGGTCAACTGGCCGAATTCGTCCCGATCCTGCTTCACGTGGCAGACCTGGACCTGCCGCTCAAAAACCCCAACGACCTGCTCACCCCAATCGTAGACGTGCTGGCCGAACGGACCTCCATGCTCAACCAGCCGCGGCTGCCCGGCTTCATCGAAAACGCCTTCAAATCCCAGGGCGTGCTCCTGCTCCTCGACGGCCTGGACGAACTCCCCCGAGAGGGTGTCCACGAGGCGGTCTCGTTCGTCGAACTCCTCCTGAAGAATTTCCCCGCCACGCGGATCGTGGCTGCAGCCAGCCCGGAATACGTCGGCGGCCTGATCGAACTGGGATTCGCCCCGCTGACCCTGATGCCCTGGAACGCAGCGCAGCAGTCCACTTTCGTCGAAACCTGGACCCGGCTGTGGGGCGAGTACGTGGCGGTCGAAGCCTGGACCCAATCCGACCAGGTTGATCCGCTCCTGCTCAACGAATGGCTTGGCCCGGAAAATCTGGGCTGGACGCCGCTCGAATTCACGCTCAAGGTCTGGGGCGCGTATGCCGGGGATATCCGCGGCCCGCTGCCTGCGGATGCGATTGACACCCACATCCGCCGCCTTTCAGCCGACGTGCCCCAGGAGGCTCTGCAGATCCTGGCCTTGCAGACCAGCGTCACAGCTCAACCGATCTTCGACCCGCGCAAAGCCCGCGACTGGGTCAAATCCTTCGAGCCGCAGGAAGCCAAAGCGCCCGAGACCGAAATTTCCGAAGAAACAGGCCCGGAGCCTGAGCCGCAGAATAAAGAGAAGGCCCAAAAAGACAAAAAGGGGCGGGCCAGGGCTGAAATGCCGCCGCCCGCCACGCCGGGATTGCTGGCCAAACTCGCCGCCAGCGGGCTGCTGGTCTCGCACCGCGCCAACCGGATGCGCTTCACGCATCCCAGCCTGGTCGGCTACCTGGCCGGGCGCGGGATGGCGGTTTACGGGGCGGCGGCCCTGGTCACCCAGCCCGCCTGGAGCGGGAGGAACGCCACCTTGAGCTATGCCGCCATTTACGGCAATGCCGCGCCCCAGGCCCAATCCCTGATGAAGAGCAGCAAACCCCCGCTGCACCGCGAACTCCTGAGCGTGGCCCGCTGGCTGCGGGAAGCCCCGCGCCAGGCCCAATGGCGCGGCCCCGTCTTCGCCGCCCTGACCGGCCTGATCCGAGATGAGACCGCGCCCCTCAGCCTGCGCGGGCAGGCCGTCACGGCCATGGTTTTGAGCGGCGACCCCGCCATCGCCACCCTCTTCCGCCAGTTGCTGCAATCTTCGGCCTCGCCGCACGTCCTCCAACTGGCCGCGCTGGGATCGGGCATGGCCCGGGATGCCAAAGCCGTCTCGCTGCTGGCCGCGCTCCTGAACAACCCCAGCCCCATCGTCCGCCACGCCGGGGTGCTGGCCCTGGTGGCGGTCGGCAGCCGTGAAGCCATGGATACGGCCGGCTCCATCTTGCTGGGCGGGGACGAAGACCTGCGCCGCGCCTCCGCCGAGGCCCTGGCCAACCATCCCGCCGAAGGCCACCTGATGCTGCGCGAAGGCTCGGAAGTGGAAGACATCCTCGTCCGCCGCTCGGTGGTCTACGGCCTGGGGCGCGTCCACCAGGATTGGGCGGATACCCTCGTGGCGACCCTCCAGACGGCGGACGAACAGTGGGTCGTGCGCACCGCCGCATCCGAGGTCATGGACAGTCGAAGCCGGACCAACCCGAGGGTCCCGCGCGCCCTGCCGCCCGCCCACGAGAGTGCCTGGCTGATCGAATTCGCTGCCAAACTCGGCATGGGCATCTCCCCCGGTCAAAACCCCACCGACCTGCTCCTGACCGCCCTCCGCAGCGATGTCCCCGAGGCACAGACCGCGTCCTTGCAATACCTCCGCCGCTCCCCCAGCGCCGGGGTCATCCACGCCCTTTACCAGACCCTCTACGGCAGCGACTCGGAACTGCGCGAACTCGCCTTCCAGGCCGTCCAGGACATCGCCCTCGACGGGATCAAAATCCCCGACCCGATGGAATTCGGCCTGGGCTAACCCCTCCCTATAAAAATTATGCTGATTACAAACGCCAAGCTGATCACCTGGACTTCCCCCAACCAAATCCTCGAAAACCACGCCCTCCTCATCGAGGGCGGTCGCATCCGCAGAATCGGCAGCTCCGCCGCGCTCGAAGCGGAACATCCCGAAGAAGAGAAATTCGACGCCCGCGGCCAGCTCGTCATGCCCGGAAACATCTGCGCCCACACCCACTTCTACGGCGCGTTCGCCCGCGGCCTGGGCATCCCCGCCCCGGCTCCTAAAGACTTCCCCGAAATCCTCGAAAAACTGTGGTGGCCGCTCGACAAATCCCTGCTCGAAGACGACATCCGCTACTCGGCCCTGGTCTGCCAGGTGGACGCCATCCGGCACGGCACGACGACCCTGATTGACCACCACGCCTCGCCCAACTTCATAGACGGCTCGCTCGACGTTATCGCCGAAACCGTCGAACAATCTGGCCTGCGGGCGGGGTTGTGTTACGAGGTCACCGACCGGGACGGCGAGGCCAAAATGAAGGCCGGGATCGCCGAAAACGTGCGCTTCATCAAGAAGACGAAAGACCCGCGTCTCGCCGGGACCTTTGGCCTGCACGCCAGCCTGACGCTTTCGGATTCCACCCTGGCCTTGTGCCGCCAATCCGCCCCCGCCGATGCCGGATTCCACGTCCACGCGGCCGAATCCGAAGCCGACGAATGGGACAGCCTGCAAAAATCCGGGCTGCGGGTGGTAGACCGGCTGCGCAAACACGGCCTGCTCGGCGACAAAACCATCGCGGCTCACGGCGTCCACTTCGATGCGCGGGAAATCCAACTCATCGCGGAGACCGGCACCTGGGTCACGCACCAGCCGCGCTCCAACATGAACAACGCGGTCGGCATGGCCCCGGTCGAATCCATGCTGCGGGCGGGGGTGCGCGTCTGCCTCGGCAACGACGGCTTCTCCAACGCCATGTGGGAGGAATGGAAAACCGCCTACCTGGCCCACAAGGTCTGGAACCGTGACCCACGCCGCATGTCCGGCACAGACGTGGCCCAGATGGCAATTTACAACAACGCTTCGCTGGCAAACATCTTCTTCCCGGACGCGCCCATCGGGCAGATCGTCCCCGGCGCGTACGCCGACCTGATCTTCGTGGATTACCACCCCTTCACGGAATTATCCCCCGGCAACCTGCCCTGGCACATCATTTTCGGCTTCCACGAGAGCATGGTTACGGCCACCATCGTGGACGGCAAAATCCTGATGAAAGACCGCCAACTGCTCACGCTGGACGAGGCCGAGATCGCGGCCAAAGCCCGAGAAGCCGCGGCCAAAGCCTGGAAGCGCTACCAGGAAAAATTCTAAACGCCTTCATTGGAGAAGCCCCATGTCAGACGATACCTCTCTCATTCTCACCCTCGCCATCCTGGGCGGCACCGGCAAAGAAGGCAAAGGACTGGCCTACCGCTGGGCCAGGGCCGGGTACAAGGTCATCATCGGCTCGCGGCGCATGGACAGAGCGCTGGCCGCCAGTGTCGAATTGGACAACCTGCTGGGCGGAACCGCTTCTATCCAGGGCATGGAAAACGCCGAAGCCGCAGCCCGGGCCGACATCGCCGTCCTGACCGTCCCGTATGCCGCCCACCGCTCCACGCTCGAAGGCGTGAGAGACCAACTCCAGGGCAAAATCCTGGTGGACGTAACCGTCCCGCTCGTCCCGCCCAAAGTGAGCAAAGTCCAGATGCCGCCAGCCGGCAGCGCCGCCCAAGAAGCCAGGGAAATCCTGGGCGATGGGGTGGAGGTCGCAGCCGCCTTCCAGAACATCTCGCACGAACACCTGCTCGGCGACGGCGAGGTGGACTGCGACGTGCTGGTGACCGGGTCGAGCAAAGCCGCCCGCGAAGAGGCGCTCAAACTGGTCGAAGCCGCCGGGCTGACCGGCTGGGACGCCGGCCCCATCGAGAATTCGGTCGTCGTCGAGGGCCTGACCAGCGTGTTGATCGGCATCAACAAAAAATACGGCTCCACCCACGCCGGCATCCGCATCACCGGAGTAGATTGATAATCCACAGATTTCACAGATTGCAAAAAAAACTCTGTGTCCATCCGCGTTTATCCGTGTTTTCCGCGTCCCATTTTTGAACTTCAACAGG
>DYLB01000082.1 GCA_020722305.1 Anaerolinea thermophila
TTCCTGGATACGGGCTACCACTTTTGGGATACGCTCATCTTCCGCGAAAGGATCGCCTCGGAGTGGCGTTTGAACGTGCTCGACCTGTACCGCGACTCGCGCTGGGACGTGTTCGTGCGCCAACACGTGCGCTCCCTGCCGCTGGAAGACCCCGACTTGTGCTGTTACATCCATAAAGTGCAGCCGATGCAGAAGGCGCTCAAGGATTTGAAGGCTTGGATCAGCGGCATCCGCAGGGACCAGACGCCCACGCGGGCGCAGGCCAAGATTCTGGAATTGCAGAATGGCTTGCTGAAGATCAACCCGCTGCTGAACTGGACGAAGGCGGACGTGGAAGCATACATCGAAGAACACCACCTGCTCTCCCACCCGCTGACGGAAAAGGGCTATCGCAGTATTGGCTGCGCGCCTTGCACGGCGGCGGTTGCTGTCGGCGAGGACGAACGCGCCGGGCGCTGGGCCGGGCGCGGCAAGGCCGAATGCGGCCTGCATACCGAGATGTTCCGTAAAAAGGACATTGCCGAGGTGCAGCATGACTTCCACCTGGATGTTTCGGGGATACTTGGGCAGAAGGGATGAGGTCCGCAGTGTCGAAGCGAGAGAACTGGCTCGAAGCCCATTCCCTGACGCCCGATAAACTGGCGCTGGCGCGCTTGGTGCTGGCCGAGGTGCAGCGCGGCAAGCCGGTGATGGACAGCCTGCGCCGTCACCCTGCGCCCGGCGGCGGCTACTTGGGCAAGTACGCCCTGGTGGCGGCCTACAACGAAATGGTCGCCAGCGGCGAATTGGGCGCAGACGACCGCCTGCTGGCCCGCATCCGCATGAAGCCGGTGCGGACGCTCTCGGGCGTGACCACCGTCACGGTGCTGACCAAGCCCTATCCCTGCCCCGGTAAGTGTATCTTCTGTCCGACCGACGTGCGCATGCCCAAGTCGTACCTGCCGGACGAACCCGGCGCGATGCGCGGCCTGGAGCACAATTTCGACCCCTATTTACAGGTGCGTTCGCGGATCGAGACCCTCGAAGCCGTCGGCCACCCGACCGACAAGATCGAGCTGCTCATCCTGGGCGGCACGTGGTCGTCGTATCGCCGCGATTACCAGGAGTGGTTCGTCAAACGCTGCCTGGATGCGTTGAATTTTCACTCGGCCGGACTCCAAAATCTCCCGACTTTGGACACCCGGCGACAGGAGTCGTCGGACTCCGCGAACTCCCCAGCACCTGCGATTCTGGGCAGGTGTGTGGCGAATCCTGGGGAGTTGATCGAGGCGCAGGCGGTCAACGAAACCGCCCCGCACCGGAACGTGGGCCTGGTGATCGAGACCCGTCCTGATGAGATCACCCCGGACGAGTTGGCCTGGCTCCGTTACCTCGGCGTGACCAAGGTCCAGATGGGCGCCCAGAGCCTGGACGACCGCATCCTGGAACTCAACAAGCGCGGCCACGATGTCGCCACGACGCGGCGGGCTACCGCCCTGCTGCGGGCGGCCGGCTTCAAGATCGTGCTCCACTGGATGCCCAACTTGCACGGCGCGACACCTGACTCCGACCGGGAGGACTTCGCCCGCCTGTGGCAGGGTTTCTGCCCGGACGAGATCAAGATTTATCCCAATCAATTGCTCGCCAACGCCGAGTTGTACGCATACTGGCAGCGCGGCGAGTTCAAACCTTATACCACCCAGGAACTGATCGAACTGATCGCCGACATCAAACCGACCATCCCGCGCTATTGCCGGGTCAACCGGGTGATCCGCGACATCCCCTCCACCAACGTGGTCGAGGGCAACCGGCGCACCTCGCTCCGCCAGGACGTCCACGAGGAGCTGCGGCGGCGCGGGACTCGCTGTCAGTGTGTGAGGTGCCGGGAGGTGCGCGGCCGGCCGGTCAGTCCCGCTGCGCTCCGGCTGGACGACCTGACCTACACCGCGGACTTCGCCGAGGAGCATTTCATCTCCTTCGTCACCCCCGACGACCGGATTGCCGGGTTCGTGCGCCTGTCGCTTCCCGCAGCGGGTTCCCCGCAGACCGGCCTGCTCGACTTGGAGGGGGCGGCGCTGATCCGGGAGGTGCACGTCTACGGGCAGTCGCTTTCGGTGGGCGAGGAGCAGGAGGGGGCGGCGCAGCACAGCGGACTGGGGACGCGGCTGATCGAAGAGGCCGAACGTGTGGCGCGGGAGGCCGGGTTCGGACGGCTGGCGGTTATCTCAGCCATCGGGACGCGGCAGTATTATCTCGAACGCGGTTTCGAGCGCGGCGCGGCCTATCTGGTCAAATCACTTAGGGGCAATCTTGGATAAACTTCTTCAACTCCTCTGGATATTCATCAAAATCAACCTGTTGAGCACCTCCGGCCCGGCCTCGGCGGGGTTGCTCCACTCCGAGGCGGTCGGCGTGATCATGAGCGAAGCGGAATTCGTGGAGGCGGTTGGACTGTCGTCGGTGCTGCCCGGCTCCGACGCGCTGCAACTGGCGATGTTCGTGGGCTATGCGGCCGCGGGCGTCCCCGGCGCGCTGGTGGCGCTGGTCGGCTCCGTGCTGCCGCCGACGCTGCTGATGTTCGGCGTGGTCCTGGTCTTGCACCGCCTGCGCCGCGAAGCCTGGGTCAGCAGTTTCGTGGAAGGATTGACGCCGGCCGTAAGCGTGCTGATGGTCTTTGTGGCCTGGAAAGTGATCATCGGCGGATCGAACGGGGGCTTGAACCTGGGCTGGCAGACCATCCTGTTGGCTGCGGCCAGCCTGGCGGCCTTGATCCTGCAAGCCCCCGCGCCCCTGGTGCTTTTGGCGGCCGGCCTGCTGGGAATTTTCATCCTATGACCCGCAAATCCAAAATCGTCATCTGGGGCAAGCTCTTTTGGATGTTCCTGAAGGTCAACATTCTGAGCACCTCCGGCCCGGCCTCGATTGGATTGCTCTATAAGGAGGCCGTCGGTTCGATCATGACCGAGTCCGAATTCATCGAAGCGGTTGGCTTTTCCAACGTGCTGCCGGGGAGCGAGGCGCTCAAACTGGCGATGTTCGTCGGTTTTGCGGCGGCAGGTGTGCCCGGCATCATGGCGGCCCTGCTCGGCTCGATCATCCCGCCGACGATCATCATGCTGGCGGCAGCCGCGCTGCTTCACCGCTTCAAAGGCGCGGCCTGGATGGATGGTTTCGTCAGCGGCCTGGCTCCGGCCGTGGCGATGCTGATGATGGTCGTGGCCTGGCAGATCTTCCGCAACGACAAGGCCGCCCCGGTCAAGAAACGTGCCATACTGATCGCGGCCTTGAGCGCCATCGCCCTGTTTGCCGAAATTCCCTCTCCCATCGTGCTTTTGGGAGCTGGCGTTTTAGGAGTATTCCTTTTCCGATGAACACAACCCTATCCCGTTTCCTGATGATCACCAACAGCTGCGAAGCAAATCGCCCGGCTTTGCAGTATGGGGTCTGGCTGGCCCAGTTACTCGAAGCCAGCGTGGACCTGCTCGGCATTGCAGAAAGGCCAGACCGGCTGGGGGCGGTCGAACGCCAGGTGGACGAAACCGCTACCCGCCTGATGGAAGCCGGCGTGAATTTCACAGCCAGGATTGTTGAAGGGAAAGTGGAAGATGTGATCCAGGAACCCATCCAACAGCAGGAACACGACATGCTCGTGCTGGGGCCGTTGGGCCGCCCGCCGCTGCGCCGCTGGGTGACGGGGCGTTCGTTCCGACACATCCTGGCGGAGATCAGCCTGCCCATCCTCTACGTCCCGGCGGTGCGCTGGCCGATTCGCCGTGCCCTGGTCTGCATCGGCGGCCTGAGCTACGCCCTGACGGTGGAGAACCACGGCCTGATGATCGCCAAGGCCGCCAAGGCTGCCTTGACCCTGTTGCACGTCGTCCCCCCGATTGACCTGGATTATCCGATTGCGCGCGAGATCAAGGATAACTGGAATCACCTGGCCGAGACCAACACCCTGCCGGGCAAGACCCTGCGCCAAGCCGTGAGCCTGGCGACCGACCTGGGCCTGAAGACGGAATTAAAAGTCCTCCACGGGCACATCGTGGAGGAGATTCTCAAAGAGATCAAAAGCCAGGACTACGACCTGGTCTGCCTGGGCTCCCCCTACAGTGCGCACGGGTTACGCTATCTTTACACCCCCAACGTGACCGCCGAAGTGGCCGAGCACGCCCACGTCCCCGTTTTGACAGCGCGCTTCACCGGGCCTACAGACCCGGCGTGAATTTCTTTTCCCATTCGGCGATCGCTTCGCGCAGGGCGGCCTTGATCTCCGGGTCTGGCACTTCGTTGACGCCTTCGTAGCGCATGTTGCCCACGTTGACCAGCACCCCGCCTTCTTTGGATTCGGTCAGGTAGATCACTTTTTCGGCAAGCGGCGTCCCGGCAATGTTGTCTTGCAGGATGGCGTCTATCTGTTCGACCATGCTCAACCCGGCCAGGCCTTCGGGCTTGGCCGCCGGCGCGCTGGCAGGCCGGACAGGGGGAACCGGGGCGGGAGCCGCGCTCTGGGAAACGGGAGCAGGCTTCCCTTCCAGCAGGGGCCGGATCAGGGTCAGCAGGCCGATCATCCGCTGGCGCTGCTCGGGAGTAATGGTCGCGCTGTTTACTTCCACCCCATCCACGCGCACCCTCAGTGGCTTGCCCGCATCCAAAAAGATGCTCAGGGCCGAAGGTTCAGGCACGGCCTTTTCCACCACCTGCACTTCGCCGCCCTCGCTTTTAGGAGGCGTCCTGGGGTTTCGCCGGTCCAGCAGGGCGAAGAAATATCCGATAATAAATGCCGCCACGCCGACCAGGATGGGAGTCAAAACAGCCCAATTGATGTGAAACGTAATCATAGTTCCTCGTTCTGGCACACCGGACAAACGTGTGTGCTGCGCTGGCCGACCACCAGCCGCTCGATGGGCGTCCCGCATTCGGGACAGGGCTGTCCGGTGCGCCCGTAAGCCCGCAAGTAATTCTGGAAATCGCCGCCGCGGTAGACCCAATCAATGCTGGCCCCGCTGCGGCGGATGCCCTCTTCGAGCACCTCCCGGATGGCCCGCCATAGCCGCCCGGCCTGCTCCGGCGTGACTGAATCGGAGGTTTTGAGCGGATGCAGCCGGGCGAGATGGAGCGCCTCGTCGGTGTAGATGTTGCCCAGCCCGGCGATGAAGGCCTGGTCGAGCAGCAGCGGTTTGAGCCGTCTCTTGCGGGACCGGAGGGCCTGCTCCAGCCATTCAGCCGTGAACGCCTCTGACAACGGTTCCGGCCCCAGTCCGCCGAGGACTTCTTCGGGATTCCTGGTCAACCAGGCGCGCCCAAACTTGCGCGTATCGTTGAACACCATTACTTTATCATTTGAAAGGGACAAAATCAATCGGTCGTGCCTTTCAATTTGGACAGGTTTATCCTTGACGAGGATATCCCCGCTCATGCGCAAATGGATGAGAAGGCTGGAAACCGAAAGCTCCAAAATGATGAATTTGGCGCGCCGCGAAACCGCCTTGACCTTCTGCCCGATGATGGCGCGGACGAACTGGTCGGCCCCAGGCGTGACCAGGGTGCGCGGCCACAACAATTCCGCATTCTGGATGGTCTGTCCGACCACCTGCGGGCGCAGGCCCCGGACGATGGTTTCGACTTCGGGAAGTTCAGGCATTATTCATTGAACATCTCACCCACCGAGCGGCCCTGGTGCGCCCGCAGGATGACCTCGCCGAGCAGTTCCGCCACCGACAGGATGGTGATCTTGCCTTCGAGGTGGATCAGCTTCTCCGGCGGGATGGGCACCGTATCGGTGGTGACGATGTGCTTGATCGGCAGGGAGGCCAGGCGCTGGGCCGCGTTCTGCGACAGGATCGGGTGGATGAAGAGCAGGTACACGTCCCGGGCGCCCTTCTCTTTGACCAGGTTGACCGCCTGGACGATTGAGCCGCCGGTATCCACCTCGTCGTCCACGATGAGCACGTCCCGGCCTTCCACGGCGCCGATCAGGGTCAGGGCTTCGGCCTTGGCGTTGTTGGCGACCCGGCGCTTCTCGATGAAGGCGATCGGCGTGTCCAGGTCGGCGGCGTAGTTGCGGCCTTTCTTGGCGTAGCCCAGGTCCGCCGCGACCACTACCGGATCGAGCAGCTGGCTGCGCAGGTTCTGGTTGACGTAATCCACCAGCAGGTGCGAGGCGGTCAGCACGTCACCGGGGATGGTGAAAAAGCCCTGGATCTGCCCGGCGTGCGGGTCGAGGGTCATGTAACGGTCGGCCCCGGCGACCTCGATCATATCGGCCACCAGGCGGGCGGTGATAGGCACGCGCGGCTGGTCTTTTTTGTCTGAGCGGCCGTAGCACAGGTACGGCACGACGGCGGTGATGCGCGCCGCCGAATCCAGCCGCAGGGTCTGGATGGTGATGAGCAGCTCCATCAGGTTGCGATGCACCGGTGAATTGGTGGTCTGGATCACGTACACGTCCTGGCCGCGCACGCTGGCGTGGAGCTTGACGAACAGGTTCTCGTTGGGGAACTCGACCATGTCCCGCCCGCATAGTTCCACATTCAGATATTTGGCAATTTTCTCGGACAACTCCGGCGAAGCAGTACCGGCAAACAACTTGATCCCACCGTAAATTTTCAGTTCATGTCGGGAATGGGGAGACATCTACACTCCAAAAGATTATTTAGTTTTTCTTGCGTCCCACTCGGAACGCAGCACACTCATAACCAACGCATCGTGATACTTGCCGTCGGCATAAAGCGCCTGGCGCAAGCGGCCTTCATGCACAAACCCCGCCTTTTCGTAGGCGCGGATGGCGCGCAGGTTGGTTTCATAAACCCGCAAATACATGCGGTTCAGGTTCAAGGTTTCGAAACCATATTTGAGCAGCAGGGTCATCGCCTCGGTACCGTAGCCCTGGTTCCAATAAGATTTATCGCCGATCATGATCCCCATTTCGGCGGCCCGCTGAGTCCACTCGATATTGTGCAAGCCCATGTCGCCGATCATGTGCCAGCCCTCCCCGGTTTTGACCTCGATGCAGAGCGGCCGTTCTTCAGCAGGCCGGTTAGACAGACCCTCAAACCACTTGCCTTCATCCTCCAGCGACATGGGGACGTGAAACACCAGCCCGGCGATCACTTCGGGATCGTTCAGCCATTCGACAAAAGCGGGCAGGTCCTCGCGCTCGATAGCCCGCAGCCGGATGCGCTTGCCGTAGATCATTTGGACCTCCCGTTCAGCAGGGCGGATACCGCCTCCCAGGGCGAGATCTGCCGCTCGATCAAACGGGACAGAACGGCCTGATACCGTTCATCCGGCACGTCCTCCCGGAAGCGACTCATCAGCGTCTCGCGGATGTGGATCTCCAGTTCCGATTCGATCCGGGCGCGCTCACGCGCCTGCCAGTCGCCTGTGGCGCGCAGGTGGGCCGCGTGGCGGGCAATTGCCTCCACCAGTTCGGGGATGCCCGTGCCTTCGGTGGCCACCGTGCGCTGGATCGGGGCGATCCACATCGGCGTTTGGCTGTCTGCCTGCCTGCCGGGGACTTCCATCCGCTGCCCGTGGTGCATGAAGACCCGTTTGACCGGGTGGGCCAGTTCCAACATGCCGCGCAGGGCGCGCTCGGTGTTTTCCACGCCGGGGCGGTCGGCCTTGTTGACCACCAAGATGTCGGCGATTTCCAGGATCCCGGCTTTGATGGCCTGCACGTCGTCACCCAGGCCTGGAGCTTCGACCACCAGGGTGGTGTGGGCCATCCGGGCGATATCCACCTCGGCCTGCCCCGCGCCGACAGTTTCGATCAGGATCACCTCGAATCCGGCCGCGTCGAAGACCTGGACGACCGAGGCGGTCGTCTGGGCCAGCCCGCCCAGCGAGCCGCGCGAGGCCATCGAGCGGATGAACACGCCCGGGTCGCCCGCAAGGTCGCGCATCCGCACCCGGTCGCCGAGCACCGCCCCGCCGGTGAACGGGCTGGACGGGTCCACGGCGACGATGGCGACGCGTTGGCCCTGTTTGCGGTAGTGCAGCGCGATCTGGTTGACCAGCGAAGACTTGCCCGTGCCGGGCGCGCCGGTCACGCCAATCAGATGGGCCTGGCCGGTATGAGGGAAAAGCTCCATCAGGGCAGCCCGACCTTCGGGGGTGTCGTTTTCCACCTGGGTCAGCAGGCGCGAGAGGGCCAGCCGGTTGCCGGAGAGAATGAGGTCGGTTGGAGTCATGATGGCGATTTACAGGATGAAACACGGGTTGGGTGGGGCGTGTTCCATCAGCTCTCGATCAATCAATTGGGTACCGCTGCGAGCACGTCACGGACGATATCGTCGGTGGAGGTGCCGGGGCCGTAGATGCCGCTGACGCCCATTTCCATCAGGCGCGGCAGGTCGTCGTCGGGGACAATGCCTCCGAGGAAGACTTTGACCCCTTCCTGCCCGTTGGCTTTGAGCAGTTCGAGGACGCGCGGCACGAGGGCCATGTGCGCCCCTGAAAGGATGGACAAGCCCACCACGTCCACATCTTCTTGCAGCGCGGCTTCGGCGATCATTTCGGGGGTCTGACGCAGGCCGGTGTAGACGACTTCCATGCCGGCATCCCGCAGGGCGCGGGCCACGACCTTGGCGCCGCGGTCGTGCCCGTCCAGACCGGGTTTGGCGACCAGGACACGAATTTTGCGTTTGGTCATAGGGTTCTCCACTTTCAACTGGGTTTTGTCACCGTGATTATACTATCAGTGCTTCACGAAAAATTGCAGCGGCATTCGAGTTGAAAGAAAAACGTTCCGAAGGCTTTGGGGAAGAAATCCTGGTTATTTCGCCAACCTTCGGGACGGTTTCAACGGACGTTTTGACCTTAATTGACTCCACTGCAAAAAGGTATTTTTCAACGCAAAGGCGCAAAGCCGCCAAGA
>DYLB01000083.1 GCA_020722305.1 Anaerolinea thermophila
TCCTTCGACTTCGGGAAGAACGCCCTCCGCTCATCCTTCGACTTCGGGAAGAACACCCTCCGCTCATCCTTCGACTTCGGGAAGAACACCCTCCGCTCAGGACGGCGGCTCGCAATGACATGCTGAGCATTGCTCTTATTCTACCAACTCTGGTTGGAATTACAACGATGCCCGTAGGCATTATATAATTGCGCCATGCGCCGATATTGGTTCACCTCATTGCTTCTGCTCACACTGGCCTGCCGGTTGCTCGTCTCTGAAAATCCCGCGCCCGCTGAACATTCTGTCATCGCCCACCCCGACGGGCCGCTTTACGCCGGCGACCAGATCAGCTTCGAGGTGCTCGGCCCCGCCTTCGGCGAAAACACGGAAGTCGTCCTTTCGCTAGACGGGGAGGAACTGGGACGCGCCCGCTTCGGCTTCTTCGGCGTGGGCGGACGCCGCCAGGCGACCCTGTGGTGGGTCTGGGACACGCGGGGACTTGAGCCTGGCTCCTACACTCTCGACTTTTTCCTCGCCCCGAACGGGCCCCGCTGGCAGGAAACCGTCGAACTGGCAGACAGCTCACGGGTCCCGCCGCCCGAGCCGGAAGCGGCCTGGGCCAGCCTCACCACCGATTGCTGCGTCCTGTATTACATTACCGGCACCGAAGCCGAGCGCGACCTGGCCGAGCTGGTTGCCGTCACCGACGAGCAGGCCGTCAGCGTGGCGGCCAGTATGCAGGTCGGGTTCGACGCGCCGGTCACGATCACCTTCGTGCCGCGCGTCCTCGGCCACGGCGGCTTTGCGGACGGCAGCATCTACGTCTCGTACCTGGACCAGAACTATACCGGCGATGACACGCTCCAGATCATCGAACACGAGATGGTCCACATCCTGGACCGCCAGTTGGGTGGGGAGTTCCGCCCGGCCATGTTCATCGAAGGGTTGGCGGTTTATGTCAGCGGAGGGCATTACAAGCCCGAGCCGCTGATGGCCCGGGCCGCGGCCTTGCTCGAACTGGGACGATACATCCCCATCACTTCTCTCGCCAATGATTTCTACCATCAGCAGCACGAGATCGGCTACCTCGAAGCCGGGGCGCTGGTCGGGTTCATGGTCGAGTCTTACGGCTGGGAGGCGTTCGATGCCTTCTACCGCCGCATGGCGCCGGGGCCGGGCGACTCGCAGGCCATTGACGCTGCCCTGCAAAAGCACTTCGACATCACCTTCGCTGAACTGGAGCAGGATTTCCTGGCCTTCCTCGAAGACCAGGTGGTCACCGAGGCCGTGCGGGAAGACCTGCGCCTGACCATCCTCCAGTTCGACACCATCCGCCGTTACCAGCAGCGCCTCGACCCCTCGGCCTACTTCCTGACCGCCTGGCTGCCGGACGGGGAGATCATGCGCCAGCGCGGTATCGTGGCCGATCTGCTGCGCCGCCCGCGCCGGCTGCCCAACCAGGTGATCGAATTCATCCTGGTGCAGGTGGACGCGGCCCTGGACGCACAAGACTTCAACCGGGCTGAAACTCTGCTCGACGCCGCCAACGCCATCCTGGACTTTTACGATTTGAGATTTCGGTAGCCTCCTCGCGGGCGTCATTTCAACGGACGGCGGTGAATCGGCAAACACCGTCCCGAAGGCTTGTTTCGGATGCCCCAGGAGATTGACGGCAACCCTTCGGGACGTTTTGTAAAAACCCCGGCCCGTCTTACTGGGTCGGGGTTTTCTCGCTGTCTTGAGGGTTATGGGCAAACGCCGCCGAACAAAGGCACAAGCCAGGATGTCAATGGTGAACACCATAGCTTCATCTGATCAATAAACACAAAGAAACCGATACAACAACATGCAAGCAGTACAATCACAACAGCCGCAATGATCAATATCCGTTTGGAATTGTTAGCTGCGACTGGTTCCGGCGGTTCGCTGGCCGGCCCGTTTGGCACCTGCCCGGCATACGGCTGCGAAGGCTGCGGGCGCGAGACCGGCTGCGGCGCGGGCTGTGCCCCCAGCATCGTCGGCCTGGGCGGCTGGGACATCATGGTGGCGTTCGGGTCGAACGACAGCGCTTCGAAGACCAGCGTGATCTGCTCTCCGAGCGAGATCAACTCACCAGACTTGAGCACATGCGGCCCGCTCAAGCGGATGTTGTTGACGAACGTCCCGTTGGTGGAGCCTAGATCTTCGATCAGGTACTTCCCACCCTGCAAGGTCAGCCGGGCGTGGCGGCGCGACACTTCGGCGTCGTTGATGACGATTGTGTTGGTCGAATCGCGCCCGATGGTCAGTTGGTCGCCTTCCAGGCTGAAGGTCGTTCCGGGGTTCGGGCCGGTGCGCATCACCAGTTGAAATTGAGTTGTCATACCACTCCTCCAAAAAATGCGGGTCAATGACTTGTGATAAGTTTACAATTTTAAGCTGCAAAAGTCAATCCGAAAGTCTCGCCGAAGGATGCGACCACCGCTTCCTTGACGCGCTCCATCCCCGGCACGGGATCGAGCAGGTCGGCCAGCGAGGCCACCGGGTGGCCGGCCAGCCCGCAGGCGATGATCCCGTCGAAGTAGGTCATGTCGGGGGCGACGTTCAACGCGAACCCGTGCCGGGACACGCCCCGGGCATCCACCTTGACGCCGATGGCCGCGAGCTTGGCCGGTTTCTGGCGGTCCTGCGGGCGGCAGCGGGGACAGCGCGACCACACGTCGGCCTGCACCCACACCCCGGTCAACCCGGACACCTGGCCGGTCACCAGCCCGAGACGCGCCAACGCGGCGATCAGCATTTGCTCCAGCCGGCGCACATAGCCGACGTAATCGGCCTGGGGGATGCGCTTGGACTGCAAAATCTCCTGATTTTGCATCTCCAAAGTCGGGAGACTTTGGAGTGCCGGTAATGGTAAAAGCGGATACCCGACCAACTGCCCCGGCCCGTGATAGGTCACGTCACCGCCCCGGTCTACCCAATAGATGGAGACGCCGCGCTCGGCCAATTCGGCCTCGTTCCAGAGCAGGTTCTCGATCTGGCCGCGCCGCCCAAAGGTGAAGACGTGCGGGTGCTCGACCAGCAGCAGCGTCGGCGGGCGGGTCCTGGCGGCGATTTCGGCCGCGTACTCGTCCTGCAACTTCCAGGCGGATTCGTAGTCCATCAGCCCCAGGTCAATCACTTCGGCGCGGGTCATGGCTGGCTGCACTCCAACCCGGCCTGAATTTCACGAATGATTGCCAAATCCTCATTTGTCCAATCCATGGCCTGCTCGATGCGCGCCCAGGCCTGGCAGAGCATCGGCCCGGCCAGCGGTGTGACGGCGATCACCTGGTCGCTCAGCTTGCGGGCCTTGTCCAGCTCCCCGGTGCGGGCATAGCCTTCGAGGAAGACGACCCGCTCGGTGGCCTCGTTGGGATAGTCGCCCAAGGCGAAGGCTTCCTCCCCCAGGCGGGCGACCTCGGCCCAGTTCCCACCCTGGCGAGCCAGCTCGGCCTTCTCGAAGTAGTAGCACCAGCGGTGCTCCGGCTCGGGGCCGAACAAAGCCTCCGGGGGACGCGCGGCAGACCCATCGTCAAGAATGCGATCGGGGTTCGAGAGCGGCAGCGCGTCTTTGGTCAGCGGCGGCAGCAGCGGAATCCCCGCGTCGTAACCGGGGTGCAAGATCCGCAGGCAGCCGGGCGGGGCGTAGTCCAGCACTACCGCGTTTGACGTATTCCCTTTGAAATAAGTCGTCAGATAATCTTCGAAGATCGGCAGGCCGGGTTCGAGCGCCGGGAGCGACTTGCCCAGGCGCACATCAATGAAATAATAGAGATACGGCATTTGCCAGCCGCTCAGGCCGGGGGCGTAGGTCCAGTTGAGCGGGGCGGTCATCGAGTTGTCGCTGGAGTGGGCCACCGGCGAAGCGAACGAAAGCAGCAAGGTATCGGGTTCGAGGGCCGGGGCGCGCCAGGTCAGTTGCCAGAAGAACGACTTGAGCAGGGTCCAATCGCGGCGGTAAAGATTGGCGTTCTGAAACTGGACGCCAATCGCCAGCCCGACCAGCAGGCTGACTACCACCGGCTGGAGCCAGCGGCGCGGCGGCAGCAGGTCGAGCAGGCCGACCAGGACGAGACTGACGCCCAGGGCGAACGGCAGGGTGAAGCGGTCGTTGGGGAATTCGAGGCGGATGGGGAGGCGCGTCAGCCAGAACGGGACGCCGGAGAGAAGCATGGTAACCAGCCCAGAGCCGATCCACGTTAGAGCGGTTTTGCGCTGCGTGCCCGGCCCTTCGACAGGCTCAGGGCGAGACTTTTGGCCTGCTCCCGTGACCCAAGAGAATGCCACCACCCCGGCCGCCCCCGCGATCACCGCCCCGGCATAGACCAGCGTCGAGCGCGGCCCAAACTCCGCCAGATTGGGGAGGCTGAAGACGCGGAACCAGGCCTCGATCCCGGTGACGTATAGGTCGTGCAGCACTGTGCCGAGCAGTCCCAGCGAAGCGACCCAGGGTGAGACCTGCATCTCGTCCGCCAGCACGGGCTGGTAGGTTTGGAATTTGAAGATGAAGACGCGCCAAAGTAAGTAAGAAGTGAGAAGTAAAAAGTAGGGGAGGAAGTGGTAAGTGGTAAGGAGTAAGGGCGAATGAACGCAGATTTTTTTGTTTTTCTCTGTGTTCTCCGTGTACTCAGTGGTGAATGTTTGGTTTTCGGCAACAACCACCCAGAGCAAGATCGGGCGCAGGAGGTCGAGCATAGCAAAGTATTCGAGGGTAAACAGGTTGAGGGCCGAGAGGGCCAATGAGGCGGCGGTCAGCGACCAGAACCAGCGCCGGCGCTTGAGTGCCAGCACCATCAGCGCCAGCGAGACGAAGAAGACAGTCTGGATGAAGAAGAAATTGCTGTAATTGATGGCGATATACTGCTGCCCAAAGCCGGGATAAACGAGGAAGAGCAACACCACCCAGAGGATTTGCCGCTCGGCCTTCGGCCAGATCAGGCGCAGCAGCCCCCACAGCGTCACGCCGGTCATCCAGCGCCAGAAAAGGGCGAACAACTGCCAGTAGAAGGGATTCTGTCCGAGCAGAGAATTGAACAGGGCGAAGAACCAGGTCCGCAGGGGACGGTTGGTGGCGAAATAGCGGGCGTAGCCCTCCGCCCCGAAGAAATGCCCGATCCAGGCGAAGGGCAGGTCGTCCCAATAGAATCCCTGCTGGCGGGCGAGCAATCCATAGGCCAGGAGGACCACCGCGCCGAATAGGAGTGGGATTGTCCAGGTGGGGAGGGTGAGCTTGCGCTTCATGGGGAAGAGAGTAGAGAGTGGAAAATAGAGAGCCGTTAGCGATCCGTCAATTCACGCTTCCTTGACTCGCCGACTCGCTGACTCGCTGACTCGCTATTTTCCCCGCCATATTCTCGGCGTACAATGAACACCGGGCGGCGCTTGACTTCCTGGAAGATGTAGCCGATATACATGCCGATAAAGCCCAGCAGGATCATGATCACGCCGCCGACGATCAGCAGGACGAACATCAGCGAACTCCAGCCCGGCTCCAGCGTGGATTGCCGTCCCGTGACCCAAAAACTGAGCACGTAAATGACTTCGAGCACGGCCAGGAACAGGAACAGCCCGCCGAGCGAGAGGCCGAGATAGAGCGGCATGAGCGAGAACGAGAAGACCGCGTCGCTGGCGAGTTTGAGCATCTTCTTGAGCGAATATTTCGACGAGCCGCCGAGCCGCTCCGGGGGCAGGTAAGGCAGGATGACGGTCGGGAAGCCGATCCACGCGACCATGCCGCGCAGGAAGCGGTGGTACTCCGGCATGGAGACCAGCGCGTCCACTGCCCGGCGGGACATGGCCCGGAAGTCTGCCGCGCCGGGCTGGATGAGCGTGCCGCTCATGCGGTTGATCAGCCAGTAGAAGCCGCGCGAGGTGATGTGCTTGAAGGATGCGCCCTGGGCGTCGTCCAGGCGCTGGGTCTGGACGATGTCGTAGCCTTGCTCGACCAGTTTGAGCATCTCCGGGATGAGGGCGGGGGGGTGCTGGCCGTCGCCGTCGAGCGAGATGACTACGTCGCCTTCGGCGCGAGCCAATCCGGCCGAGAGGGCCGCCTGGTGGCCGAAGTTGCGGCTCAGTTCCAGCACGGTGACGCGCTGGTCCGCCTCGGCGACTTTTTCCAGCTCCTCTGCCGTTCCGTCGGACGAGCCGTCGTTGACGTAGAGGATGCCGAACTCATCCGGCAGGGCGTCAATCACCTGCCGCAGTTGGGCATGGAATTGTTCCACCACGCCGGATTCGTTGTAAACGGGAATGACCAGGCTAACAGTTTGGGGCATAAGACCTTACTTGCCGCAGGTTACGCAGATTTTTAGCAACCGGGCAATTTCAAAATTGGGCGTGGGTTTACGCGAAAAACACGGATTTTGTTATTTTCCTGAAAAGGCGGTTTTTCCGCGTTCATCAGCGCTCGTCCGCGTCCCAAAAGCTGAAAATTATCGTGATCCGAACACCCGCCGGTACAGGTCGGATTCGAGCAGGTTGTGCGGGTCGGTACGTTTTTTGAGGGCCTTGAAGCGGGCCACCGTCTCTTCGCCGAGGAAAGCCAGGGCGGATTCGGGGGATGTCTCGCTGTTCTTGGCAAAATAAAACCGTC
Source organism: Anaerolinea thermophila (assembly GCA_020722305.1). Classification (GTDB taxonomy): domain Bacteria; phylum Chloroflexota; class Anaerolineae; order Anaerolineales; family Villigracilaceae; genus UBA5796. The sequence goes on from DYLB01000083.1 coordinate 6,596, forward strand.
CACCGGCTTCCAAAACCATGCGGTCGAAGTCTTGCAGCAACGCCCGCAGGCGCGCCCGGTTGCGGTCGGTCACTTTGAAGTCGAGAGCCAGCGAGAAGCCGTCTACGGCGTGGGAGAGCAGGAACTCGTCCGGGCGGTGGCGCTTGGTCACGCCCAGGTAGGAGGGCAGGCCGCGCGCTTTGGCGGTATCCAGCATCCGGGTCCAGGTCTGGAGGGCGGTTTCCTTCGGCAGGAACGACTGGTACTGGATCAATCCGCCGCGTCCGTAAGAGAGTTCCCACTTTGAGACGTAGTCCAGCAAAAAGTGGAAGGCGGCATGGCTCTGGCGAAAGGTGTGGCGGCGCAGGCTGGCAAGGTATTTGGCGGTGTTGATGCCCCACACACCGAAGTTGTTCATAAAGGGGGTCATAAAGTAGTGCAGCAGGCTTTTGGGCATCACGCCGAACAACCGGCCCGGCAGGGTCTGGTAGCCGATCTGCATCTTGGCCGGGTCGGGGTCGTCGTGGACGTAGTTGGCGGCGTGGACTTGGCCGTGGCCGATGGTAATCGTATCCAGCCAGCCGACGATGTAGTCGTACTGCGGCGCGCCTTCCAGCAGGCTGTCGAGCTGTTCTTCGAGGCTGCGCGTCGGCCAGGCGCGGACTTCGAGCAGCCCCGATTCGATCTTTTTCATTTGCAGCGTGACCGAGGTGATCACGCCCAGCAGGCCCAGGCCGCCGATGATAGCCCGAAACAGGTCGCCGTTTTTCGTCGGCGAACAGGTCACTTCGGCCCCGGTCGGCAGCAGGACGTCGAACTCGACCACATGCTCGCCGAAGGTGCCCATGCGGAAGTTGTTCTTGCCGTGGATGTTGGTTCCCAGGCAGCCTCCCAGGGTGGTGGCCATTGTCCCGGAGACGACCGGCGGCCACCAGCCGTCGGGCAGGACGGTCTGCCAGAGCCGTTCGAGCGTCAGGCCGGGTTCGGCGGTGAGGATCCCGGAGTCGGGATTCCATGCGGTAACGTGCGACAGGCCGCTCAAGTCCAGGACGATGCCGCCGCCGTTGAGGGCCGCGTCGTTGTAGCTGCGTCCCGCGCCGCGCAGGGTGACGGTCAGGCCGCGCTGTTGGGCAATGTCAAAAACATCGGCGATCTCGGAAACGTTTTCGGGTTTGAAAAGGTAGGATGGGGCGTTCAGCGAATGCCCGAAATTTTCGAGGCGGGTGAAGGATTTTGCGAGGGTCATGGATTAGAACGTCAGCCGCCGGAAGATGACCGACGGGATGTGGATGATGACCAGCATCAGCCAGCGCCAGCGGGCCGGGACGTAAATGGTCTGTTTCCGCTTGCGAATGGCTTTGACCATATCCCCGGCGGCGGCCTCGGCCGAGACGACCCAGAAGAGTTTTTTTGCGCCTTTGAGCAGGTCGGTCTCGACGTAACCGGGTTTGATGGTCAGCACGTTGACGCCGTAGCGGCTGAGGCGGTTGCGCAGGGCTTCGAGATAGCTGGTGAGGGCGGCCTTGGAGGCGTTGTAAGACGGGTTGCCCACCCGCCCGCGGTCCCCGGCCACCGACGACATGCCCACGATCTGGCCCGACCCGGCGCTCTGGAACATGGCCGCCACCGGGTTGAGCCAGGCCAGCGCGCCGAGGTAGTTGACCTCGGTGGTCAGGCGGTCTTTTTCGAAGTCGTAATTCTTGAGTCCCACCATGTGCGAGACGCCGCTATTGTAGATGAACAGGTCGAGGCCGCCGAGTTCCTGGACGATTTTTTGTAGCAGGGCCGGGACGGTCTCGTATTCGGTCACGTCATGGGGGTAGGGGCGGGCGCGGGTTTCCCCGGCCTCCCGGTTGATCTGAGCGCAGAGTTCTTCGAGCATCTCGATGCGCCGGGCCAGCAAGGCCAGGCTGTAGCCTTCTTTTGCCAGTTGTTGCGCCAAGGCGGCGCCGATCCCGCTCGATGCGCCGACGAGGATGGCGCGTTTGCGCGGCTGGAGCGGTGTAGCCGGGGGAAAATTGGGCCGCGAGGTTTGAGTCACTGGGATACTCCGTTTACAAGGATGGGTTCATTTTAACATAAGGCGGCCCATTGGGGCCGGAGCCGGGAGGTTGGGGTGCGGTAAAAAGTTGTTGGAAGCGGAGTCCAAAGTCTTATCATCCCCGAAGGGGACCTGACT
>DYLB01000002.1:0-11302 GCA_020722305.1 Anaerolinea thermophila
TGCGCCTTGGCGACTTCGCGTTAAGTTTTTGGAGTTTTTGCAGTGGACTCAATTTATCTGTGTTTATCTGTGGTGAATCCTGATTTATAAAACGCTCTCTAAGCGGGGTTTGCAGGAGAGAGGAGGTGCGTCGCACCCTCGGCAGCCAGGTAACGTTCCAAGTCCGCCAAGGAACGGTCGGCATAAGCCTGGGCGCGCTCGCGCTTGCCGGACTTGCGGGGCAGGTCTTCGAGCGGGGGCAGGATGCCGAAATTGGCCTTCATCGGCTGGAAGTCTTTCATGTCGGCGTGGGTAACGTAGTGACAGAGCGCGCCGAGCATCGTGGTTCTGGGGAGGGTCAGGGGCGGTTGGCCGTGGAGCAGGCGGGCGGCGTTGACCCCGGCCAGCAGGCCGGTGGCGATGTTGCCCATGTAACCCTCCACGCCGGTGATCTGACCGGCGAAGAACAGGTCGTCGCGGGCGTGGAATTGGAGGGTGGGGCGCAGCAGGCGCGGCGCGGCGATGAAGGTGTTGCGGTGCATCTGGCCGTAGCGCACGAATTCGGCGTTTTCCAGTCCGGGGATCAGGCGCAGGACGCGGCGCTGTTCGGGGAATTTGAGATTGGTCTGGAAGCCGACCAGGTTGTACAGGTTCCCGGCCAGGTTGTCCTGGCGCAGTTGCACGACGGCGTAGGGGCGGCGGCCGGTGCGCGGGTCGCGCAGTCCGACCGGGCGCATCGGGCCGAAGGCCAGCGAGTCGCGCCCGCGCTCGGCGATGATCTCGACCGGCAGGCAGCTCTCGAAGAAGTGACCGGCCTTCACACCGGTCTTGATGGCTTCCTCGAAGGCCCGCAGTTCTATCCGCTCGGCCTCCAGCAGGGCGGTGACGAAGGTCTCGTATTCGTCTTTGGTGAATGGACAGTTGATGTAATCGCCCTCTTCATCCTGAGCGGAGGACGAAGCGTTTGTTGCTTCGTCCGCAGACGAAGGACGATTTTGAACACCGTAGCGCGAGGCCCGGAAAGCGATTTCCATGTTGATCGAGTCGAAGGTCACGATGGGCGAGATGGCGTCGAAGAAGAACAGGTGCTCTTCGTCGCTCAGGGCCGCGATGGCCTGCGAGAGGGCCGGCGAGGTCAGCGGGCCGGAGGCGATGACCGCGGGCGTGGCCGGGATTTCGACGGCCTCCTGGCGGACGATCTCGATCAGCGGATGCCTGCTAATGCGTTCGGTGACCAGGCGGGCAAAGAGGTGCCGGTCCACGGCCAGCGCGCCCCCGGCGGGCAAGGCGGCGGCTTCGGCGCAGTCGAGCAGCATCGAGCCGAGACGGCGCAGTTCGTTCTTGAGCAGGCCCGAAGCCCGGTCGGGCAGGTTCGAGCCGAGCGAATTCGAGCAGACCAGTTCGGCGAAGTCCGCAGTCACGTGCGCGCCGGTGTTGACTTCGGGGCGCATCTCGTACAGGCGCACGCGCAGGCCGCGCTGGGCCGCCTGCCAGGCGGCCTCGCTCCCGGCCAATCCCCCGCCGATGAGGGTGAGTTCGGGTAAAGTCATAGGCGAATTGTACCAGCGCTTGGCAGGCGTAGGACAAATTGCCAACCCTTCGGCAAGCTCAGGACAACGCCTTCGGGACGGTGTGTCGCTCTCCCCAAGTTATAGAAGATACAAAATGCCTGTATAATTAGGCGGGAAAACCTATGCCTGACGACCTGGAATTTGTCCTGAAAGAAGCCACCCTCCTGACGCAATCTTGCTGGGCGGCCGGCCTGGAGCGGTTTGGGGGCCAGTGGCAGGTGCGCGCCGCTTACCATCTCGACAAACGCAAACAGGGCCTGTTGCTCGACCACCTGCACGACGGCGCGGTCCATGCCTGGCTATCGGGTTCGATGTCTGCCGGGCGGCCGCGCTCGCGGCGCATCGTTGCCGCCTCAGGATTGGAATGTTCCCGCCTGTACGCCTTCCCGACCGCTTCGGGACGGATGGTGTTGCTGGTGGGCGATAACGAAATGGATAAGGATGCCCAGCGCCTGTGGCGGATGCTGAGCCTGGGGATGGCCGGGCAGGAATCGCCCGGCCTGGTGCTCGGACCCGAACAGGTCAACCTGCTCGTGCCGGAAGCCAACCCCGAAGGCTCGCTCAGCACGGCCAATGGGTTGGAGCGCATCCTGGCCGCCTTCACCCGCACCGGCAGCGCGTCCGGGGGCTGGTTGGCGGTCAGCAGCGGCGACCAGTTGGAGATCCGGGTCCATTCGGGCAACATCTCCTGGCCGGCCGGCGGGATCGCCATCAGTGCCAACCCGTTGTACCAGCGCATCCAGCAAACCATGACCGCCCTGGCCCTGCACCGCGACCAGCCGGATTGGGAGAAGCTCCCGCTCGATCAGGTGGATCCCGAAGCCCGGGCCTGGATCGGCGTCCCGGTCATCATCGGCCAGCGGACGATCGGCCTGGTCATCCTGTGGCGCAGGGAGCCGTTCACTCCGCAGGAATGGCAAAATCTGACCGTTCTGGCGGCTCACGTGGCCCCGGTGCTGGAACTCTCGATTACCTTCGACGACATGGCCAGCCACATGCGCCGCCTGGCCCTGCTCAACGATTTTGCCCGCACCGTCTCGTCCGCTTCGGGCCTGGACGAGATCGCCCTGCGCGTCTTTGCCTTGCTGCGGCGGACATTCTCGACGGATTTGATCTCGCTTTACCTGATCTCCGCCGACGGCGAACAATTGCGCGGCTACCGCCACCTTTCCAGCGAAATGGTGGTCCAGAACCAGCCGGTGCGCCGCAACCCCCTGGCGCGCATGATCCGGGCCGGGAACATGGTCCGGCTGGATGATGTCCACGCCCACGGAGACCGCGCCCTGGTCCAGGATGGGACGACCTCGCTCCTGCTGGCCCCGTTGAAATATCGCGGCCAGGTGATCGGGGCGCTCGACCTGGAAAGCCGCCAGGCGGGGGCCTTCTCGGTCTACGACGAGAACTTGCTGCAAGTCATCGCCAGCCATCTGGCGGGATTGGTCGAATATGGCCGCCTGCGTGAAGACGCCGAAGCGCGTGCCCGCAACCTGGGCCTGATCCACGAGGTGGTCGAGCAGGTCGTCGGCCTGACGGATGTCTCGCAAGTGGCCCAGATCGTGGCCGACCTGCTGACAAAATATTTTGCCTACGAATTGGCCCTGGTCCTGCTGGTGGACGAGACCGGCGAACTGTCCTTGGGCGGGGCGGGCGGCGCCGGCAAGGATATTTTCGCGGCAGCCCTGAGCGCCTCGTCCCTCTCGCGGGAGCGGGGCATTTCCGGCTACGTGCTGCGCACCGGCGAGAGCGTGCTGGTCAACGACGTCAGTCTGAACGAACATTACATCCCGGTTTCGGGCTGGAGCGCCGGCTCCGAGATGTGCGTGGCCCTCAGCGCCAATGGCTCGCACATCGGCATCATTGACATCGAGAGCACCCAGACCAACGCCTTCTCCCAGAACGACCTGCTGGCGCTCGAAGCCCTGGCCGGCATCCTTTCAGGCGTGATCGCCAGCGCCGAACAGTACCAGCGCCTGCAATTGACCCGCGACGAGCTTCAGGCCCGGATCGAGGCCCAGCGCGAGGCCGAGCGGCGTTTCATCCAGGCCGCCAAGCTGGCTGCGGTCGGTGAGATGGCGGCCGGCGTGGCCCATGAGCTCAACAACCCGCTGACCACCGTGAGCGGTTTTGCCGAACTGCTCCATGCCGAGCTTCCCCCGGATTCCCCCCAGCGGAACGACGTCGAACTGATCCTGCATGAAGCCTCAAGGGCCCGCGACGTGGTGCGCCGCCTGCTCGATTTCTCCCGCCAATCGGAGATGATGCGCACCCGGGCCGACCTGAACGAAGTCGTCGCCGACGTGCTCTCCCTGACCAACCACCTGCTGCGAACCAGCGGGGTCAGGCCCCAGGTCACGCTCACCGAAGGGTTGCCCTGGCCCTCGATTGACCGCAACCAAATCAAACAGGTGTTGCTCAACCTGCTGCACAACGCCATGTATGCCATGCCCGATGGCGGCGACCTGTTCGTCGGCACCGAGCAGCGCTGGCGCAACGGAGTCAATTACCTGACCGTCGCCATCCGGGATACCGGGGTCGGCATCCCCCCCGAAAACCTCGACCGCATCTTCGAGCCGTTCTTCACCACTCGGGCCGAGAGCGGCGGCACCGGGCTGGGGCTGTCGGTCAGCTACGGTATCGTCACCGACCATGGCGGGATGATTGACGTCGAAAGCCAGGTGGACGCCGGGTCGTGCTTCACCATCTGGTTGCCGGTGGAAAGCCAATGAGCCAGCCGACCGTCCTTGTTGTGGATGACGAAATTGGCATCTCCCTCCTGGTCGAGCGCCTGCTGACCAAGGCCGGGTTCGCGGTCTCGGCGTTCAACGAGCCGCGCCAGGCGGTCGAGTATCTCGGTCAGAGCAAAATTGATTTGCTCCTGGTGGACATCCGCATGCCCGAACTGGACGGTTTCACCGTGATAGACCACGCCAAGCGCCAGCAGCCCGACATCGCCGTGCTGGTGATGACCGGTTTCGGCACGGTCGAGACGGCCATCCAGGCCCTGCGTAAGGGGGTGGACGGGCTGATCTTGAAACCTTTCGAGTCCGGGGACGAACTCATCCAGGCCTGCCGCCTGGCCCTGGCGGACAACCAGCAGAAGCGGGACGTGGCCCGGATGCGCGCCCTGCGCCCGTTGTTCAACGTGGCCGAAACGCTGCTGGTCGAAACCCGCCCGGATCACCTCATGGACCTGATCCTGGGCGCCGTTACCGGTCACCTCGACTGTGCTCATGCCGGGTACTACCAATACGACCCCAACTCCCATGCCCTGACCCTGCTGGCCGGGCGCGGGGTCCGCCTGCCCGACGATAACAGCGACAGTCCAACCGGCCTGATCGGGCGCGTGGACGCCTCGAATACGCCCCTGATCCAGAACGTCTCCGGGCCGGGGGAACCGGCTTTCCAGGCGATCTTGCGCACTTTCAACCTGGAATCGGCCATGTGCGTCCCGGTGGCCCGACCGGCCACGCGTGGCGTGATCTTCGCCGGGCGCGGGGCGGGGCGGCCCGTCTTCCGCGAAGCCGACCTGGATATGTTCACCATCCTGGCCCACCAGGCGGCCATCGCCCTCGAAAATGCCCGTCTGTACGACGACCTGCGGGATTACATCCGCCAGGTGGAAGAGTCGCAACAAGCCCTGATCCAGGCCGAGAAGATGGCGACCGCCGGGCGTCTGACGGCCTCTATCGCCCACGAGATCAACAACCCGTTGCAGGCGGTTCAGAATTGCCTGCACCTGGTCGGGCGGACGGACCTCCCGGCTGCCAAGCGCCAGGAATACTTCGAGCTTGCCAACAGCGAACTCCAGCGGCTGATGGCGACCGTGCGGCGCATCCTCGATTATTACCGTCCCGGCGGGCAGGAAACAGAAATGGTATCCGTGCCAGAAGTTCTGGAGCGGGTCTTGCGCCTGGTTGAGAAGCAGCTCCTCGACCGGAACATCACCGTCGAAACGGACCTGCCCGCCTCGCTGCCGTCCATCATCGGGGTCAGCAACCAGGTCCAGCAGGTCTTCATGAACCTGATCTTGAACGCCTACGACGCCATGCCCGAGGGCGGCCTGATCCGCATCCGGGCGCGCCAGGCCGGCAAGACGCTCCAGATCACCGTCTCGGACACCGGCCCGGGCATACCGGAGGAAAACCGGCAAAATATCTTCGACCCGTTCGTCAGCACCAAGCCCAGCGGGATGGGGCTGGGGCTGACCGTGAGTTACAATATCATCACCAACCACGGTGGCAAACTCGAGTTGGAACCGGATTACGAGGCGGGCGCCAGTTTCCGAATCAGCCTGCCGGTAAGGAAGGACTTATGAAAGCCAGTATCCTTGTTGTAGATGACGAAGCTGTTGCCCGGCAATCCCTGGTGGATATTTTGCGCCTGGAAGGGTTCAGTGTGGCCGCGGTGCCAAACGGACAGCTTGCGGTCGAATATATCCGCAACAACCACGTCGACCTGATGGTGCTCGACTTGCGTATGCCGGGCATGTCGGGGATCGAGGTGGTGCAGGTGGTCAACCAGATTTCGCCTGATACCGAGATCGTGCTGTTGACCGCTCACGGCTCGATCGACTCGGCGGTGGATGCGCTGCGGCTGCGCGTCCATGATTATTTGCTGAAACCCAGCACGCCTTCGCAGATCCTTGCCAGCGTAAAGAAGGGCCTTTCGCGCCGGTCGAGCAAGCTCCAGGCGAAGGAAATCATCGAAAATGCAGACGAGGGCAGTTTATCGGAGGTGGTGCTCAAAGACGGCACCCGGGTCGACCTGGCGCGGCGGTTGATCCACGTAGGGAATGAAATTATCGGGTTAACTCCCGCCGAGGGGCGGCTCTTGAAAGTGCTGCTTGAGAACCCCGGACGGGTCTTTACCCACCGAGACCTGGTCCTGCTCGTCCAGGGATACGAAACCTCCCAGCGCGAAGCGCCGGAAATCCTGCGCCCGCTGGTCAGCCGCTTGCGGCACAAACTATCAGACATTCCCGCGTTATCCGAGAGCATCAACAGCGTGCGCGGCACCGGGTATGTTTTCGATCAATCCGTGATCGAGGAACCTTAGTCGAAGCGCCCCCAGATGTCCGTCGGCATTTTGGGCGGACGCAGCCATTTGAGCCATCCCCCCCGACTAGATTTCGAAGGCTTGTGGCCTTTCTCGAATTGCACCAGAAGTAAAGTAATACTCAACAACCCTGCTCCGACCCATTGGAGCGGGGTTAGTTTTTCTCCCAGCCAGAAGTAGCCGAGGGAGAGCGTGAACAGCAGTTCGGCCAACCCAAGCAGGGCCGTCTGCATCCCTCCAAGATGTTTGACCCCCAGGAAGAGGGTCAACCTGGATAGAAAGGTGACCAGGGTCAGGCCCACGACCGGCCACAGGACCGGGTTATCGGGCCATTGGCGGTCGAAGATGAAGTAGGCCGGGACGACCACCGCGCTCATCGCCAGGAGCGTGTACAGGGTGACGGTTGGGGCGGGAACGTCGTAGAGTACGCGCTGGTTGATGGGGAGGTGCAGGCCGTAGAGGGCGGCCGCTCCGAGCATCATCAGGGCCCCGATGCGGTTGATGTGAGTGGCGTCGCCGAGGGTCAGCAGGACAGCCGCGCCCGTCGCCAGGACGATGCGGACCACGGTCAGGCGGCCGGGGAGTTCTCCGTCCAGCGTGAGCCACAGGGCGACGAAGATCGGGTAGAGGGAATAGAGCAGTTGGCCGACGCTGGCGCTCAGGTATTGGAGGGATTGGTAGTACAGGATCGAGCCGAGGCCGTTGATGACCCCGGCGAGAGTGCAACCGATCATGCCGGCCGGGTAGATATACAGGAAGGGCCGCTTGAACAGGGCAAAGATGACCAAAAGCAGGACCGCCGCCATGCTGGTGCGCAGGGCGACCACGGCCAATGGGGAAAAGCCAAAATCGCCAATCGCCTGCCTGCCGAAGATTGGCGCCAACCCCAAAAAAAGAGCGGATGCCAGGGCAGCCTGGATGCCCTGGTCGCGTCCGCCTTTGCTCATCATTCAGCCTCCTAATTGAGTAACGAACGGACCTCGTCCAGGAATTCGTCGTTCAAGAAATCCCCCTTCTGCATCAGGGCCTGGATGCGGCCTTGCAAGCGTTTTTTTTCGTCCGCGGTGAGTTCCTTGGCGGTGGAGACAATGACCGGTATCCCCGAGGTTTCGTCGTTGGATTTGAGCGCCTCGATCACGGAAAAGCCGTCCATCCCCGGCATCATCAGGTCCAGGATGATCAGGTCCGGCAATTCTTTTTGGATCAGGGCGATGGCTTCGTATCCGTCGGAGGCCTCGAAAATGGTGAAATCACCCTGCGATTGCAGGATGCGGCGGATAAGGCGGCGGGCGTCTGCGGTATCGTCCACAATGGCAATGCGCGGGAAGCGGTTGTCGGCAACCCGGCTGAGAGCGGCCAGCAGCCCTTCTTGGGGCGTATCGTCCACAGCGGCTTTCGATGGCAAGACCACGTTGCGCGCCCAGCTATCGCCCAGGATCATCGGCTCGGCTGGCATGGTATGGCCGGTGCAATTGATCACGACCGTATCTGTGGGCTTGATCTTGCCATTGCGGATGAGTTTGAACAACCCGGCGAAGGCGACCGCGGCCGCGGGTTCGGCTGAGATGCCCTCCATTTTTGCCAGGACGTGCATGGCCCGGTAGGCTTCCTCGTCCGTGACGCTCTCGAATGTGCCGCCGCTCTCCTTGACCTGCCGGTAAAGCAGGGTATAGGTTCTGCCGGGGTCGCCGGTGGCCAGGGTTTCGATGTGGGTACGGGGATTGGTGACCGGGGTGGCGGTGTCCTTACCCTCCCGCCAGGCATGGACCATCGGAGCGCAGCCTTCGGCCTGGACGGCGGCCAGGGCGGGATGGCCTTTGACCATGCCCATCATCCGCAGTTCGTGGAAACCTTTGTCCACACCGAGCGGCCCCATCCCGCCACTGATGGACTGAATGTACCAGTCGGGGGTGCGCCAGTAGGTGCGGCCGCCGTCGTTGACCGATCCCAGGATGCTAGTCAGTTGCTCCGAAACTTCGTAGGCCAGGGTCTTCATGGCTTCTACCGAAGTGATGGTTTTGGCGCCCATGTCAATGTAGATGCCGCGCTGGCGGGAGAACTCAGCCGCGACCTGTTTGGCCTGGTCGTATGAACCGGTGACTTTGATGACTTGGCTGCCGTAGAGGGCGATCTCGCGCATCTTCACCGCCGGGACGAGGCTGGTCACGAACGCCCAGAGTTTGATTCCGGCCCGGGCCGCGTAGGCCGAATAGGAGATGGCCACGTTCCCGGTCGAGGCAGCCACCATTTCGGTAATCCCGGCTTCTTTTAGCGCTGCAATCGTGATGGCCGCCTGGCGGTCTTTGAAGGACGCCGTAGGCCCCTGTCGCTCATCTTTGATGAAAATATTGGGGACGCCCAGCATCATTCCCAGGTTATAAGCCTGGATCAGGGGTGTGCCTCCCTCCCCAAGCGAAATGTTTGGGCTTGGGTTGCGCACCGGGAGCAGTTCCCGGTAGCGCCACAGATCGAAAGGGCGTTTGGGTAGTTCCTGCGGGAGCGTTTGGGCCAAAACGTCGTAATCGTATTCGACATTCCGCCAGGGACTTTCACAATTCGGGCATTGAACCGTTGTTGGGGAGAAGGCAAACGTATGACCGCAATCCATGCACTTGACAACAAAAGACATCATTCACCTGAGTAAGATGGAAATTTCGAGAGAATGGCTCTCCGGAAATGAGGGTGGAGTTTTCCGGGTTTTGGATATAGGCGGGTGATCAGGCCGACAGCCGCTTGAGCGCCTTTTCGAGGCTGGCCAGCAGGTCCTTTTCGCTCAAGGATCCTTTCTGGATCAGGCGCTGCCCGTATTCGGCAAGCTGTTCGTGCTGCGCGGAACTCAGCTCCCCGCCGCTGACAATGATCACCGGGATGTTGCGCAGCTCCGGCGCTGACTGCAATTTTTCGAGGATCGTGAACCCGTTCATGTCCGGCATGAAGAGGTCCAGGATGATGGCCTGGGGCGTGTTCTTGGACAGGGTTTCCCAGCCGGCCTTGCCCCCCTGCGCCAGGACAGGTTTGAAGCGGCCGTCGGCGGAGAGCATTTTGCTGATCATGCGCAAGTCGTCCGCCGAATCATCAATGACGAGCACTTCGCGGATGCTGCCGTCAGGGTTGAGCCGGTTGATGGCTTGGAGCAGGTCTTCTTCCAGGATGGGTTTGACCAGATAATCGGTTGCGCCCAGGCTGAATCCCTTGTTCTCTTCTTCGAGAATGCTGCACACGATCACCGGGATGTCGTGTGTCTCCGGGTTGGCCTTCAATTCATTCAGCACCTGCCACCCGTCCATGCCGGGCATCATGATGTCGAGGGTGATGGCAAAGGGTTTGATCTCGGCGGCTTTTTGGACGGCTTTGGTGGGTTCCGTGACGGCGACCACCTGGTAGCCCTGGTTGGCGAGATAGCGTTCGTAAAGGGCGATGTTCGTCGGGTCGTCGTCAATCGAAAGGATCACCCGGTCGCCTTCTGCGCTCCTGGGCTGCGGCTTTTGTAATGGGAGGGTGAAGAAGAAGGTCGAGCCGGTTCCAACTTCGCTCTCCACGCCGATCCGCCCGCCGTGCATTTGGACCAGGGCGTTCGAGATGGAAAGGCCCAGGCCGGTGCCGCCGGTCTTGCGCGTCGGCGAATCGTCCACTTGCGAGAAGGGCTGGAAGAGCTTCGCCTGGTCTTCCGGGGCAATGCCGGGGCCGGTATCAATCACCTTGACCAGGAATTCGGAGGCGGTTTCTGAAACTTTTTGGATCTCGACCCTGACCGTGATCGAACCTTCGTCGGTGAACTTGGCCGCGTTGGAGATCAGGTTGAGCAGGATCTGGCGGATGCGCATCGGGTCGGCGCGCACCGGCGGCAGGTCGGGCGGGACCTCCTGCCTGAGTTCGACGGATTTGTCCTTGACCAGGCCGATGGCGGTGGACATTACGCTCTTGATTGTGTCTGCCAGGTTGATATCGTCGAAGGCCATTTCCATCTTTCCGGCTTCGATCTTGGACAGGTCGAGGATGTCGTTGATCAGGCCGAGCAGGTGCTGGCCTGAATTGTAGATGGCCGTCAGGTCTTGCTGTTGGAGTTCGCTGATGGGGCCGTCAATCCCTTTGAGGATGACCCGCGAGAAACCGATGATGGAGTTGAGCGGCGTCCGCAGTTCATGGCTCATGTTTGCCAGGAACTGGCTCTTGAGGCGGTCAACTTTGCGCAATTCTTCCACGGCCTGCTGGGCCAGCTCGTAGGACCTGGCGTTGTCGATCCCGACCGCGACCTGGTCGGCCAGGGACTGGAGGATGCTGGTATCGTCTTCCGTAAAGGCGTTTGGGTTGGTGGATTGGATGTCGAGCACGCCAATGACGCGGCTGCCGATGCGGAGCGGGATGGCTGCTTCGGCCCGCGTCTCCGGGAGCAGCGGGTTGTGCTGGTGTGTCGGACTCAGGGTCACATCGTTGATCACCACTGGTGTGCCGCTTTCAGCTGCCTGACCGACTACGGATTTCGAGCCTACCGGAAGGGCGTGCCTGTTCTGTTTCATCTGCTTGCCGGCTGCCCCGGTCGCTTCACGCAGTTCGGCGAGGGTGCCGCTCTCGTTGAGGATGAAGATCGCCGCGTGGTAATAAGCAAATCGTTCCAGTACCAGGCTCACGGTCCGCGAGAAGAGCGTATCCAGGTCGAGGGTCGAGGTGATCAGCCGTCCGATTTCCGCTGTGGCGGC
>DYLB01000002.1:11402-14976 GCA_020722305.1 Anaerolinea thermophila
GCTCTCTTCGAACAAGCGCGCGTTCTGGATGGCCGTGCTGGTCTGGATCAGGATCGTTTCGATCAGGCGGCTCATGTTCTCTTCGAGAGTTTGGTCGGGTTCGGCAAAGTCGATGCCCAGGGTGCCGATCACCTCTTCGCCCGCAATGATCGGCCAGATGAACAGGCTTTGTGTGCCGCGTGATTTCAAGACGTCCCTGATCGCCGCGGTCAACGGATTGGCGTAGGTATCGTTGATGAACAGCGGTTTTCTGGTCTCCAGCACCGGTTCCGCGGTCGGGTTGCCGGCAATGGGGATCCTCAACCCAATCGGGCTTTCTGCATTCGGATCAACGGGCGCATCCGCCGTCAGGACGAGGTCGCTCTTGTCGTCACTGACCAGGGCGATCCCCACGTGCAGGGGTGAGACCAGGCTGGCTATTTCGTTGGCGATCAATTGCAGGCTTTCATTCAGGTTCAACGTGCGCGTAACCCCGGTAATGACGCGGTTCAGGATGGCGGTCTCATTCGCGTAGCGTTCGGTTTCCTGGAAGAGGCGGGCATTTTCGAAGGCAGCCGAGGCTTGGCCGGCGACGGCCAGGAGCAATTCCTTGTCGTGCTCGGTGAAGAGATAGGGCACTTCCGTGCTTTGCACCACGATGACGCCGATGGTCCTTCCCCCGATCTGGAGGGGGGCCCCCAGCCACGAAACGGCGGGCCGGCTGTTGCCAATCGTGATGAATTCGACCCCCATCCGTTTCATCTGGGAGACAATATCCCCGTTCAGCAAGAGCGGCTGGCTGTTTTTTATGACGTAACCCGTCAACCCGCCCAGCGGCCGTTTCTGGGCCTCGGCGCGCTGCCCGTTGCTGGTCACCACCGGCATGGAGATCGTCTCATCTTCGGGTTCGTATAGCGCCACGAAAAAGTTCCGGGTGTCGATCAACTCCGAGGTGTATTTGTAAATGACTTCTGCGATTTCGCTGGCCTCCAACAGTGTGGATAGGGCGCGGCTCATTTCGTTCAAGACGCGCAATTCTTCCGCTTTTTCCTGCGATTCCTGGAAGAGCCGCGCATTCTCCAGGGCCAGGGAAAGCTGGACGGCCACCTGCTCGACCAGTAATTTCTGTTCCTCGTCCCACTCCTGGCCATCCTCGTTACCGGCAACCTGTAAAGTGGCCCAGTTCTGCTCGTCCAGTTGGAAGGGGACGGCCAGGGTCTCCACGCTGGCGTAATCTTCGAATTGAGTCAGGTTGGCCAGGGTCTTGGCGGGCGTTATCGGTTTGGTCTTCACGCTTTTTTCGGCGCGTGAAGGCTGGCCTCTCTTGGCCGGTTCGACGCCGGTCACCTGGGGCTTTTCTTCGGTGGAGATTTTCTCTTTATCTATTTCGGTGAAGAGCCGATCAAGTCGGTTGTCTATTCGTCTGTTGTTTGACATACGCTTCCAACTCCTGGGCCAGCACCCGGTATTGCCTTGAGCCGCGGCTGTTAGGTTTGTATTCGGTGATCGGCATCCCGACGATGGGACTCTCTCTCAGTTTGGTATCAATCTCGATAATGGTTTCGAACAAACCATCCCCAAATGTCGAATGCAATTGTTCGCGGATGGTGCGGTGGGCGCGGTTGCGCTGATCCAGCATGGTGATCAGCACCCGGTAGGCAATCGAAGGGTTGCTCTCGCTCCTCACATTTCGGATGAGGGCCATCATATCCCTCAAGGCGTAAGCCGAAAAATACTCCGCCTGGGTCGGGATGATGAGCAGGTTGGCCGCGTCGAGGGCGTTGCGCGTGACCGCGCCGATCGCCGGCGGGCAATCAATGAGGAGGTATTCGTAGGGCATCGGCGAAGCTTCCTGGATGGCGTCGCTCAAACGGGAAGCATAATTCAGGTGGATGGGCAGCAATTGTTCGGCGCGGTCCATCTTCGAATTGGCCGGTATCAACTCAAGGTTATCGAAAGTGGTCTTCTGGCAAACGCTCAACAGGGGAACCGACTCGAGCAGCAGGTCGCCAGAACTGAGGGCAATGTTGTGCGGTTCGAAGCCCAGGGCGAGGGTCAGGTTGGCCTGCGGATCCAGGTCAATCAACAAGACCTTCCGTCCGAGTTCCGCCAGGGCCGCGCCGAGCGACAGGGTGGTCGTCGTCTTGGCGACGCCGCCTTTTTCATTCGAAATCGCAATGGTATACATTATCGCAACCTCGTGATCAAACCTGTGGGTCTGCTCCTGGAATGCCGGGGTTCCGGGGTTTCAGGCCCGGTTTTTCCAGGGGCTGCAATTGAACCTGGACGCCGCCGAGGGCTTTTTGGAGTTCATCGAGGGCGATTTGCAGCATAGACTGGGGATCGTTCGTGCTGCGGATCTTCGAAGTGATGTTGGATACGGCCCGTTCCCGTTCGGCGCGGCGGGCGGTTTCTTCGAACAGCCGGGCGTTCTCGGCCGAGATGGCCACGCGTTCGGCCACGGCCCTGGCAATGTCTATTTCGTCCTCGGACCAATTCGTTTTTCCGGGACTGCTGATGTTGAGTACACCGATGATCTGGCCGCGCAGTTTGATCGGCACCGCCAACGCGCCGGGCAGCCCGGCTTCGTTTTCGATGTAGACATCCCCTTGCTCCAGGGCTTTTTCGATCACCGGCGATTGGATCGGGACATCCAAAATATCGGTGCCGGTGATCTTGTAATGGACCCCGGCCAGGTTTTGTTTCTTGCGTAAACCCTGCCATTCCTGTTGCGAATACTGGCGCGCAACGGCCTGGGCCTCCGTCAATAATTTTTGAGCTTCTTCGAAGGAGCGCGCATTTTCAATGGCGATACTGACCAGGTCTGCCAGGGTGGTGATAACCTCGATATCGTCTTCATCGAAGGCGTTCGGGCGTTTATCCTGGATGTCCAGCGCGCCGATGATGCGCGTCCCGGCCCGAAGCGGGACGGCCATTTCGGAGCGCGTCTCCGGCAGGTCGGGATTGTCGAAATGAACGGTATCCGCTCCCGTGTCCAGGACGATGCGGGGGGAGCCGGTTTGGGTGACGAATCCCACGATCCCTTCCTCCCCGACCCTGAGCCTGTGGCCGCGTTCGAGCATCCTTTTCCCGCCCTGGCTGTTGGTCGCGCTAAGCACGGCAAAGGACTGGGCCGCATCCACGAGGAAGATGCCGATGTGGTAAAAACCGAACTGGCGGCTGATCTGGTCGGCCACGTTCGGGAGCAAGGTCTTCAGGTCACGGATCGAAGAAATTTGCCGGGCAATATCCGAAACGGAGGCAAATTTTCTGGCGTTGCGTTCGACGTTCAGATTGGCCGCGACCAGTTCGTCCGAGCGCATCTGTAACTCGCGGCTGCGCTGTTCGAGGTCGAAAGTGCGTTCTTTCACGCGCTGTTCGAGTTCGTTGCCCAGGGCTTCTAGTTGCCGGTTGGCGCGGGTCAATTCTTCCAGGCGGGCTTTTTCGACGCTGGTGCGAAAGTTGTGCAGGAGGATCAGGACGACGCCGATGATCATTATCACGGCTTCGGTGGCGGCAAAGCCTCTTGGCTCGGAGAGGCCGGAAGTCTTGACGACCCAATAAAAAGCGCCCATGTTCAAGCCGGTCAGCAGGA
>DYLB01000002.1:15076-42761 GCA_020722305.1 Anaerolinea thermophila
CCGGAAGTCTTGACGACCCAATAAAAAGCGCCCATGTTCAAGCCGGTCAGCAGGAAAACCGCCCATGAGTTCAGGAAGATGCTTGCGACGATCAGGCTGAGTGGCACGAAGAGCAGGATCGTCAACCCCGGATTTGCGGACGCGGCCTCGGAAGCGATGATCATATAGGCATTGGCTCCCAGGCTGATGGAGAAAAGGAACACCCCGAATGAATAATATCTCGTCCGGCTCAGCGCGTAGGAGACCAGGGTGGCGAACAACGCCAGGCCGGTGGAGGCCAGCGTCCGCGGCAGGCCCCTGTCAGCGGTCGAAAACAACGCTCCGAGGATCAAGGAGATCAAAATCACCAAGGTGAAGGAGCTTGCCAGGCGGGCCAGGTGTATTTCGCCGACTTCCTGCAAGGACGGGTGAGGCGCGGTTGCCCAGTCCCAGGCTCGGGCCAAGAAATTTGGCTTTTCATTTCCAACGGAGGGTTTGGCTTGTTCGGTCATAAGAACAATCCTTAGCCGCGATCCTGGGCCGGGTTCTGACCCTGGAACTGGACCACAATGTCGGATCCGGGCATGACGCGCCCCAGTTCTTCGGCGGCGGCTTGCAGCACGTTGCGCATGTTGATCGAGGCGCTGATCTTGGCGCTGATGTCGCCGATGAGCTGTTCCTTGGCGGCACGGCGCTGGGATTCTTGCAGCAGGCGGGCGTTCTCGAGCGCCAGGCCGACGCGCTCGGCTGCGGCCTGGATGATGGCGATTTCTTCCTGGGTGTATTTTTCTACATTTTTACCCAGGTCTACATCCAGCGTGGCGATGGTCACGCCTCGAAGTTCAATCGGCACCTTGTAGATAGAGCTGCTTTGGGCGGAACCGCCATTCTCTTGCACGGGTTTTTTAAGCTGCTCCAGGCCGGATTGGTTGGCGCGATACCCAAACAATGGTGACGAATTCGAAAATTGCCGCCACTCCGACTGGACGTAAAGCTGGATCGTCCTTTCGAGTTCTTTGACCGTCTTTTGGGCAGTCTCGAACAGACGGGCATTTTCGATGGCGACCGCGACCTGGTTCGCCAGGGTCGTCAAGACTTCGATGTCTTCGTTGGAAAACGCGCCCGGTTCCTCGCTTTGGACGTCTAGCGCGCCGATAACCTCGGTCCCGATGATCAGGGGCAGCGCGATTTCCGAGCGCGTGGCGGGCAGGTCGGGGTTGTCGAAGTAAACGGCTTCACTCCCGACATCGAGAGCGACCTTGGCCCTTTTCTCGGAGATGGCGTAACCGACGATGCCTTCCTGCCCGACCCGGAGCTTGTGGTTGCGGGCGAGCATCTTCTGGCCCCCTTCAGAATTTGCCGCGCGCAACACAGCAAATTCCTGGTTTTCATCGAGCAGGAAAATCCCTGCATGATAATAGCCGAATTGCTCGCTGATCAATTTCGTAATATCCGGTAGCAGCTGGTCGAAATCTTGGATGGCGGCAATAGATTGGGCAACCTGAGCAATGGTTTGGAGTTGGGCGGCGCGGCGGGTCGTTTGGATGGAGGTAGCTTCGAGTTCTTTCGTGCGCGCTTTGACCCGGTCTTCGAGCGAATCGATCAGCTCGTTCAAGTTGGCGGTCATCTCGTTGAAATTTTGGGCAAGTTGGGCCACCTCCCGGACCTTGAGCGTGTCGGGGACACGCTCTGAGAGGTTCCCCTGGGAGATGCTCTGGGCCACCTTGGCCAAGGTCATGATCGGAGCAGCCAGCACATTGCTCAACAGGATTCCCAAAATAACCACCAACACCAGGGTGCCAACGAAAATGACGATACTGAAATTGAAAAATTTTTGTTCCTTCTTGATCACCGTTTCTGCCGAAATATCTACACCAAGTACGCCGATCTTTTCTCCATTCGAATTGCGGATCGGCGCGTAGGCCGAAAGGAAAGTGCCGTATTCGTCGGTGTAGAAATCCGGTTCGACGATCGTGCTTTCGAGGGTGTCGAAGTTCTCGGCCAGGGTGGGCCCTGGTTCAAGGTAAACGCTCCCGAACTCCGCCAGGCCTTCATCGGCGGGAGTCCCCGCATCAACGATGAAGATGATGTCCTGGCCCTTTTTTACCATGGTGTAAACATAAATGAGATCGGCGTCGGATTTTTTGATTTTGATGTTTTGTTCGTTGATGATTTGGAAATATTCATCGTTGGCAGCCTGAACCTTGAGGAGCATGTCCCCGTCCTGTTGGAGTGCCCCGACGGTCGTGATGCTCGCGAGGCGCTGGCGCAGCTCTTCGCGCAGTCCCTGGCGAAAATTCACATATAGCATGGTAATGATGATCGCAGAAAGGAGTGTCCCGGCCAGGGCGAATGACACTGACAGGAGCAGTCTGGCCGATGGATATTTTTGGATATTTTGTTCCATGATAATTTTGCCTTATCTGCAATTTCTTATGCGCAGGTCATAGTTCACCGGTAAGTTTCAAGGCTACTTCTGAAGCGCCCAGGATCTTTTTGAGTTCACTGACGGCTGTGGCCATGATCGCTTCCAGGTCCGTTGATGCGCCGATTTTCGCCGAAATATCGCCGATGGCCGATTCGGTCACGGCCTTGCGCTGTGATTCCTCCAGCAGCATGGCCCCTTCGATGGCGATCCCCAGGCGTTCTGCAATTGCTTCGCTGATGTCCAACTCGTCCGGGTCCAGTTCCCGGTTGACGGGCAGGCGGACGTTCATGGTTCCGACCACCAGCCCGCGAACCTTGATCGGCACCGCCAGGGAGGTGTTTGGAACCTTTCCGTTCTTCTCGCGGATGGCAATTTTGCCGGTTGTACTGGCCTCCGCGATCTCAGGGAAATTAAGCAGTTCGCGGCTGGTTTGCACTTCGATGCCTTTGAAGTCATAGCGGACTTCTTGTCGGCCAAGATTGATGATCTTCCACGTTTCCTGAAGGTTCTTCCCGTAAGCAGTCTGGGTTTCTGCCAATAATTTGCGCGAGTCTTCGAACAGGCGGGCGTTCTCGATGGCAATCGCGATCTGGTCGGCGAGGATGGATAACACCTCGATGTCCTCCTGTGAAAAGGCTCCGGGTTCCGTGCTTTGGACGTCCAGCGCCCCGATGATCTCATCCCCGACGCGCAAGGGCAGGGCGATTTCCGAACGGGTGTCGGGGAGGTCTGGGTTGTCGAAGAAAACGGCATCAGTTCCTACGTCCAGGGCGACGCGGGGCTTCCCAGTATAAGTCACAAAACCGACGATACCCTCCGATCCCACTTTTAGCCGGTGACTCCGGGCGAGCATCCGCCGGCCTCCTTCACTGTTGGCGGCGGTCAGGAAGGCGTACTCCTTGCTCCCGTCCAGCAGGAAGATGCCAGCGTGGTAATAACCGAAGCGTTCGCTAATCAATTGGACGATCCGGGGGAGTAGCTGGTGCAGTTCTCGAATGGTTGCAACCGAGTTGGCAACTTCCGCAACCGACTCGATCTGTTTCGAACGGTGGTCGGTTTGTTCCATCGCTTTTTCCAGGTCGGCGGTCCGTTCGTTCACGCGGGCTTCCAGGTCTTGGACCAGATCTTGCAGGTTATTGGCGAGGGTATTGAGCGACTCGCCGAGTTGGGAGAATTCGTCGCTTCCGGGAAGTTCGACGCGAGCGTTCAAGTTCCCTTCGGCTTGTTGGCGGGCGGTGTTGACGAGCGCCGTGACTGGGTGGAGGATGACGCGTTGCGAAATCGCCCGCAGGACACCCAGGCTGATAACGGCAATGATGACGGCGAAAACAATGAGATTGCGGGTATTGGTGCGAATATTGGCCAGGGTCGCTGCCCGCGAATTGATGATCTCGAAAATCCCGATGATGCGGCCGCCGTAACCGATCATCGGGGCCACGTAAACCGCCAGTTCGTTCGCCCCATCCACCACCCGGACAGTCTGCGCCACGCCCGTTTCGAGGACTTGCGTATAGGTCTCGCCGTCAATGGGCAGGACGTTGGGATAGGTGCTGGCATAGTAGAAGAGTTTCGAGGAGGCTGAAAGCGGCGCGTCGAAGGCCGCCTTTAGACCGGCCGGTTGTGCGGCTTCGTAAGTCACCCACATGGTATAGTCGGCGCCTGTAGTGGATTTCAGGTTTTGGATGAAAGCAGTGTCGTAGTCAATGCCGACTTCGATCATCCCGACGAATTTCGACCTCTCCAACATGGGCGCCACGCCCCGGACGCCCAACCGATCTGGTCCTATTTCGACGCCGGCCACAGGCTGACGCAGCGCGAGAACGTCGGCTGCGGTGCGCCGATAGGTAATGTTATTGCCGTAACTCTCCGGGTCATGGACGCTCAAGAATACCGTGCCGTTAGGTTCCTCGACGTACAGGTGACGGATGTCGTAATCTTCTTTCAGGCTCGTGAACATGGGTGTGAGCAGTTCCAGAAGGCCATCGCGGTCCCGCGCCTCGAATAAGGCGATCACGTCTTCACGGTTTGCCAGGCTGATCGCCAGCGCGGCGGCCGCGTTCGATTGGCTTGCAACATAAGTGTTATAGCTTTCGTTCAGCAGGATCAGTTGCTGCTCTTCATCGGCCTCGACCTGCGCCCGGATGTTGTTTGTGCTGATCCAGGTCAATGACCCAAAAATGAGCAAAATAATGACCAGAGGAATAGCCACTTTGGTTCCGATCGGCAGGCGCGGCCATTCTTGAACGGCAAGCGATCCCAAAAATAACAGCAGGAAGACCACGCCGGCTACCGGTCCGATCTGGGTGTTGGCCGGAACTTCAGCCCGATAGGCCGGGTCGAGCACCTCGACCGCGACGTTGATGAATATTGCCCCAATCAGGAACAGGATGGGGTTCTGGCGCTGTTGCGGGGGATAGACAAAGAAGAGGATGGGCAGGGAAACGATCCCGATGGCGATCGAAGTTGTTATGCCCCAGCCTGAATAGAGCAGAGGTGTCAGGACTGCCGGCAAGAAACCGGAATAATAAACGAGGTCTACTCCCCGATTGAAATCCCATCGGTGGATCAGAACAAAGCCCGAAACAGCGAGCAGAAACGCGGTCAGGAAAGCAAGAACGAGCAGGTACCCGAATGGGTTTTCGGGTGCGAAACCTGCATTTGCCAGTTGATAGATGGCGTAAGCGAGGATGAAGCCTTCGAGCAGCACGCTCAGGGCGGCAGCCCACAGCGCGCGCCGCCTTCGATCCTTATCGTGATCGTGGAGCGGTTGGATGGGGTCATTCGTCTGGTAATCCATTTTGCTATTCATCCTTGGATATCTGGATGCTGACCTCTGCCCCGGGCAATATGCGTCCCATTTCGCGGACGGCGGTGCGCAAAATATGATCGAGATTGACCGAAGCGCCGATCTCCGCCGAGATTTCGCTGATGGTTTGCTCTTTCGCGGCTCGTTTCTGGCTTTCGACGATCAGCCTGGCGTTCTCTGCGGCAATGGCAACCCGCTCGGCAATGGCCTGGGATATGACGATTTCATCCTCGGTCCAGACGTGTTTCCCGTCTGGGGGTTTGATCTGCAGCTTCCCGATTGTCACGCCGCGTAACCGGAGCGGGATGGCAAGGGTCTGCGCGCTTTTCGTTTTCCGGCCGGGATGGCCGTTCGTTATTGGCTCAGGTTTGTCGCCGTCGAAACGGTAACCGAGCAAGGGAATTTGCCGCCGGATGTCGGCCCAAGACTGACGGGTCAATTGCCGGTAAGCGGTCTCGGCCTCGGTCAGGGCCTGGCGAGACTCTTCGAACAGGCGGGCATTTTGGATGGCCGCACTGACGTGGTCGGCAAGGATGGATAGGATGTCGGCATCTTCAGGCGCGAATGCGTTGGGCTGTGTG
The DNA here is from genome assembly GCA_020722305.1 of Anaerolinea thermophila. Taxonomy (GTDB): domain Bacteria; phylum Chloroflexota; class Anaerolineae; order Anaerolineales; family Villigracilaceae; genus UBA5796. The sequence continues at coordinate 20,871 of DYLB01000002.1, forward strand.
CTTTGAACGTCCAGGGCGCCAATGATTCGATCGCCGAATTTGAGCGGGAGGGCCATTTCGGAACGCGTGTCGGGGAGGTCTGGGTTGTCGAAATAAGCGGCATCAGCCTCCACGTCCAGGGCGATGCGAGGGCTGCCCGTTTCGGTAACGCGGCCTACGATTCCGACCTGTCCAACGCGCAATCTGTGGCCGCGGGCCAGCATCCGCTGCCCGCCTTCGCTGTTTGCCGCGCGTAGTTCAGCGAATTCCCCAGTCTCATCAATCAAGAAAATGCCGACATGGTAGAAGCCGAAGTGTTGGCTGATCATCTGCGTCACGAGAGGCAGTAACTCGCCGATGTTTTGCGCGGCGCTGATTGTGCGCGAGACCTGGGCAATGGCTTCGAATTGCCCGGCGCGCCGTGAGACCTGAACATGTGCCTCCTCCAGGTCAGCGGTGCGTTCGGTTACGCGGGCTTCGAGGCCGCTAATCAGCCCCTCGAGCTGGGTGGTCATGCTGTTGAACGCGGCTGCGAGCTGGCCGATCTCGTCACGGCTTTCGACCCTGGCGCGGATTGTCCGATTGCCGGAGGTGATCATTTCGGCAGCGGTTTTAAGGTTGCTTATCGGCTTCAGCAAAAATTGGAAGATTCTCGTCATCGCGGCCACGGATATCAACAACAATCCAAGCGAAATGATAATGGTAACGTTCGTCTGACGGGTGACAATCTGGAAGGCTTCAGCCGTATCCTGGCGAACCATCACGGCCCAGCCGAGTTTTGCCACGGCGGCATTGATTTGTTGCTGGGTTAAAGACGTGGTAGAAGAAGCCCGGGCTTGCGCTTCGAGGCTGGAATATCCGAAGATGAATTCCACCCTGTTCTGGTCGGTTGCGATGTTGTAACCAGAGTCCTGGCTGAGGGCTTCCTGGATAATTTCGGAAGGGAGGTTCAATGAGTTGACCGTATCGGCGCGAGGATCGAAAATGATTTGACCCTGTTTATCGAAAATGACGGAATGCCTCGTTTCTCCCCTATCGTCTTCCGATCCTGAGATGATTTCTTCCAGCGCATCAATGATCAAGGTCGAACGCAAGACGCCTATGATTTCATTATCCTGGTTGTGGATGGGGACGGCGATTAGCAGGGCCGTTACACCGGCGCTTTGGTCGAATTCGGGATTGGAAATGTAGACCGCTCCCTGCCCATTGTTCCAGGCGCTTTGCCACCAGGCTTCATCCCCTTGATAGTAGTCGGAAAGCCTGGAGGTTGCAGAAACCGTCGCGCCATAACGGTCGGTTATGAAAACTTCTGTTTGCTCGGGGAAGGCCGCCAGAAAATCGTGCAAATATTGGTTTCCGGGATTAATCGCCCTATCTTTCGACAGGACGCGGCTGATCAATGGGTGATTGTCCGGGGCATTGATCCAGGATGTGTCCAACGCCTGAACGCGCGACAGGTTTTGTTCCTCCGAACCGGTGTATGAGGCGTTTTGTGCGGTGACTGCCTCGCTCAGGGTGTCCGAAATCGCCAGCACTTGCAACTGGCCTACTTTCTCTTGGAAGAAATTCAGGATTTGATCGGCCTGTTGGTTTGCCTGGGAGACGAAGCTCGTCCCGAACAATTCTTCGAATGCGTTTCGAGTTTGGTTTAGCAGGGCTGTTGCCAAAACCGAGAGAGATAGGAGCATCAGGATGCCGAACGGCACGGCCAACTTGACGCGCAAGCTGGCATCGAATACCCGGCGCATCGTTATTGCAAAGATGACGATACCTAAAAGCCCAATCAGCACCGCCGCGATAGTGATAAATGTTCGCGATTCGAGCCGCCAAGCCGGAGCGGACCATTCGGCGGCGAGGGATGCGGACGCGGCAATCGCAGCAAAAAGGATGGCCCGCTGGCGGCCCTTTTTCGGCAGTAAAAAACTGATAATGAAGTACGAAGAAAGGATGATGTACGCAAAAGTGATGTAGCCCAGCTGCACGATGGCGTAAGACGCGGTCAGGGGGGCAACCCCGTTGACGGTCAAGAGCAGCCAGCTGCCTCGTTCCGGCTGCCCGCGTTTGATCATCCTGGTGCTCAGCAGGCTGAACAGGATGACCAGGGCTGTCATGGCGATAATGACGTATGGCTGCCAGCCTCCGCCCTGAAGGGCCAGGTAGATGCCCAAAAACAGGAAAAGGGCACTATTTAATGCAATGACTGGCCCAATCAGGGCGGCCTCCCGGGTGGGATCCGCCGCCGGGGCCGGCAGCTTAGTTTCGATCATTGCGGCAACTCCTATAGGATCCGCATGTTGGCAGTCTGATCATGCGTCTCCTTTATCTTCCTCGGTTCCAAGTTCGAGAATCACCTCGGCTCCGCCTATGGTACGTCCAAGTTCTTCGACTGCGATGCGAAGGATCGAATCCATGTCGCTGGTGGCGCTGATGTTGGCCGAAATTTCGCCGATGACCTGCTCACGAGCCGCCCGGCGTTGGGCTTCGTCGAGCAGGCGGGCATTTTCCATGGCGATGGCGGCGCGTTCGATCAAGGCGCGGGCAATTTCGAGGTCGTCCTGATTCCACTTCCGGTTTTCGGGGGGCTTCATGTGGATTTCGCCGATCTTCTCGCCGCGGAGCGAGATCGGGAGCGTGACGAAGTTGTTCGACTTTGCCCCGGCGGCCCGAAGCGGGGTTTCCAATAATGCGGAGCCGTCGTGGGTGTAGTGAATGCCGGTAAGTTTTTTGGCAAGGGCGTATTGCCGCCATCCGCCCCGGACGAATTTGCGATACAGGCTCTGGGATTCGGCCAGGGCCGCCCGGGTTTGCTCGTGTAAGCGTGCATTCTGGATGGCCGCGCTCACCTGGTCAGCAAGGACGGTGAGGACGTTGACGTCTTCGTTCGAGAATGCGCCGGCCTCAGTACTTTGAACATCCAGGGCGCCGATGATCTGATTCCCGAGGCGGAGCGGCAGGGCCAACTCTGAACGGGTGTTGGGGAGGTCGGGATTCTTGAAATGAACGGTATCCGCCCCCGTGTCCAGGGCGATGCGGGGTTGGCCGCGGCTGGTGACGAATCCGACGATGCCGACCTCGCCAACCTTCAGCCGGTGGCCGCGTTCGAGCATCCTTTTGCCGCCTTCACTGTTGGCGGCACGCAAGACTGCGTAGGACTTTTCCTCGTCGATCAGGAAAATGCCAACGTGGTAAAAACCGAAGTGCTGGCTGATCACCCTGGTGATGTTGGGCAGCAACGTTTCCAGGTCTTGGGTGGCGCTGATGGCGCTTGCGGTCTGGGCGATTGCTTCGAATTGGGCCGCGCGGCGCTGGAGCCTCTCGGTGGCGACCCGCAGTTCGGTCGTCCGTTCGGAGACGCGGTTCTCCAGATTTTCGAGAATTTCGCGGAGTTGGAGGGTCATGCTGTTGAAAGCCCTGGCCAGCACGCCGATCTCGTCCGACGATTTTTCAGGGGCCTTGGCCGATAGGTCGCCGGCAATGATCTTTTGGACTGTGGCGGTGAGCTGATTCAGGGGGTTGGTGAGCAGCTGACCGGTCCCGGTTCCGATCAAGATCGCGATGCCGGTGACGATAACCAACAGCACGAGACCGAAATTCCGGGTGGTCTGGTTTTCTTGTGCGATGATGCTTTGCGCCTGTAAATACGCGGCTGCCATTTCGCTCTCTGGGGCGAGGAAGCCCAGGCGGTATCCGGTGGCTTCGATCGGAGCAAAAGCGAGGTAGTATGAGGTCTCCTGAAGCGGGATGAGCGTCAAACCGGTTTCGCCGCGGATCATTCCCTGGAATACCGGCTGCAGCCCTTTGGGGACGCGCTCCATGATGTTCAAATAGGGGTCCTCGTTTTCTCGGAGTTCTTCGGGTTCGACGCCGATTTTGGCATAACCGGATTCCGGCATCGCCAGGATCAGGCCGCTCGAATCGATCAGGAAGGCAAACCCGCTGCTCCCAATCTGGCTTTCTGTTACCTGTTCGACGATGGTGGTGATCTTGATGTCGGCTCCCAAGACGCCGTGGAACTGGCCGGCCTCGTCCATGACCGGAATGCTGCCCGTGACGACGAGGCCGTTCAGGGCCGCGTCGAGGTAGGGCGCGGACCAAACGGCCCTCGTGTTTTTGTAAAGCGAGTTTTTGGCTTTGGTGTACCAGCCGCGGCCGGTGACGTCGAAATCGGGCGGTACGACTGCCGCCAGGTCTATGTTCGGGTAATAGACCGTAGCTCCAGATTTGCTGCCGAAGTACATCGCCACAATGTTCGGGTTCTTTTGCAGCATCTCCGGGACGATGAAGTCCAGGTAGATTACTGAATTGAGCTCCCGTAGCTCCGGTTCATCCAACGTATAGCCTTGAGGCGCGAAGAGCGAGGCCGGGTCTGTGTTCGGGTTGTCCCAGGCTCCATTAGGGAGTTGGGTGATCGCTTGGCCGGCATCCCAATATGTGCCATCCTCGAAGGTCGTTTTCTTCTCAATGAGGTTTTGCGCTAAATCTGCGGCTGAGATGAGGGCGGTGTTTACGTTTTGGAAAAAGAGGTTGATGGTTTGGGCTTCCTGGATCACCAGCGCCTGAATTTGACTCTCAGCTTTCTCTTTGACTTCGGATTGCAGCCGATTGCCAAGAAATGTTTGCATTTCCTGGTTGCGGAAATATGCGAGCAGGCCTATCGCGAGCGCGGCCAAAATAGACGTGATCGAAATCGCAAGAATGATCCGCAGGCGAAGCGAGGGGCTGCGCCGCATCCCTGAGCCGGCTTTCTCGTCGAGTAAGTGGGTATCCAATGCCATAACCGAACCCTTATTCTCTGTCTTCGAGGTTGATGACGATTTCCGTGCTGCCCAGGGCCTGTTCCAATTCCCTGACGGTGGTGCTCAGTATCTGGCCGAGATCAAGCGATGTGCCAATCCGCGCTGAAGCCTGCGAGATGGTCTGTTCTTTTGCAGCTTGCTTCTGGCTCTCTTCCAGCAGGCGGGCATTCTCGATGGCAAGGCCGACCTGGGTCGCCAGCTCCGAGATCAGGCTTTCCTCACGCTGGCTCCAGTGTTCGTCCTGGCGCCGTTGGAGCTTGATCTGGCCGATACGCTGGCCGCGCAGCTGGATGGGGATTCTCAGTGTGCGCGTACCGTTCTGCTCGGCAGATTCACCGGTGATATTGGCGACCCCAAGTGGTGTGTACCTGTATGCCAGTTTGTTTTTGGCGCTTCTGGCCTTCCAGGCGGTGCGGATGTTTTCTGCCATGATGGACTGGAGTTGGGCAATGGCCGCGCGGCTCTCTGCCAGCAGGCGGGCGTTCTCGATGGCCAGAGCAATCTGGTCTGCCATGGTCATTAGAACGTCTATGTCGTCCTCGTCGAAAGTGTCGGAGCGGGAAGATTGAAGGTCCAGCACCCCGATCACTTCGTCCCGGGCGATCAGGGGCAGAGTCACCTCCGAGCGGGTGTCAGGAAGGTCGGGGCTGGGGAGGAATTCGGTGGACTGATCCACGTTCGAAACCATTCGGACTTTCCTGTCGGCAGCGACCACCCCGACGAGGCCCTGCTGGCCGATTTTCAAGCGGAATCCTTCTCGGATCATTTTCCTGCCCCCATCTGACGAGGCGGCCTGGAGGATGGCCTGCTCGCCATCCTCGGAGTTCAGGAAGATGGCGGCGTGGTAAAGCTTGAACTCGGCTGCAATCAGGTTGACGACTTGCTCAAGCAATTCGTTGGGATTTTGCAAGGTCGCCGCCCGCCTGGCAATTTCGGCAGAAGCGCGCATTTGGCCCGTCTTTTCGACCAGCTTGTCGGTGCGCTCGATGATGCGCGTTTCGAGTTCATCCTGCATGGCTTTCAAAGCCTGGTGGGCCAGGTTGGCTTCGGCGAGGCGGTCGCGCTCGGTGTTGTTGCGCAGGGTCGTGACCACCAGGATGATTGATCCCAGAATGACGTAGATGACGGACTGTGAAACCATTAGCGGGGTTTCCAGCGCCGGCACAAATCTGGGCATCGAAAAAATGATGACCGCATTGAGAGAAACGAAGGCAATGAATTCGGGGATGGAGAACAGCAGACTGCCGATGACAAAGGCGATGGGCAGGGTGGCGCTGAGCTGGTCAACGACATCCTCCGGGCGGAGGGGGATCAGGGCGTAACCTGTCGCGGCCAGGCCGGCCAGCAGCAGCCAGGATCCCAGCCGGTAATAGCGGCTCCGACCGAGGAGGTAAGCCAGGAAATTCACGCCGACCGACGTTGCCAGCACGGGAAGGTAGCTGAGGATTTCCTGTGGCGCAATGGCAAGCAGGATGGCGACGAGCAGGCCGATGCCGGCGCTCAAGATGAAAGAGACAACGACCAGTAATCGTGCCTTCCGAACCTCGCCTTTGTCTATGATAGATGGATGAGCGCTGAGGAGCTGATTCCAGAAGCCGCGGCTGTTTCGAGTCTCCGGTGTGAGATCGCGGGATGTCATGCTGCCTCCTCGCCCGGCTGCTCCAAATCAATTTCGATAGCGGCTTCAGAAGCATTCATGATCCGGCCAATTTCCCGCACGGCGGTCTGGAGAATGCCGTCTACGGTGGTGGAGGCCCAAATTTTGGCCCCAATTTCTGAGATCAGGCGCTCTCTCACAGCCAATTGCTGGCTTTCTTCGAGCAGGCGGGCGTTTTCCAGGGCCAGGGCGGTTTGGGTGGCGACGGCTTCGATCAGGGCGCGTTCCTCGCTATTCCACTCGTCTTCGCCTTCGAGTTTGATCTGGCCGATGATCTGATCGCGCAGGGTGATGGGGATGTCCATCGCCGCTTCCTCGCCGGTCAGTTTTCCAGAATCTCCGGCTGTAAACTCCAGGTTGCCGGCCTCGGTGGCCCTCCCCCATGCTGAAGACAGATACTGGCGGTGGACCGCCCGGACTTCTTCCAACGTGTCCTGGGTCTCCTGGAAGAGGCGGGCGTTTTCGAGGGCGATGGTCAATTGGTTGGCCATGCCTTGCAGGGTCTCGATATCCGCTTCGCTAAAGCTGCCGACCTCCGTAGATTGCACGTCCAGCACGCCCAGTAGCCGCTCGCCGCTGACCAGGGGCAGGGTAATTTCCGAGCGGGTGTACGGCAGCAGCGGGTTGGCCAGGTAGGTTTTCTCGAAGGCCACGTTTTCAGCGACGCGGGCAGATTTGCTCCTGGCGGTTGCGCCAATCATGCTTTTATCGTTGATTTCGAGGCGGTAATTGCTGTCTTTCAGCAGCCGGCCCGCCTCACCGGTCCCGGCTTTGAATTCAAGCCAACGGTTGGTACTGTCTGTCAGGAAAATTCCCGCAAAGTAAAAGTTGAATTTATCTGTGACCAGGTTTACCACCGTATGGATCAATTCATCCTGGTCGAGGATCTGGCTGGCAACCCGGCCAACTTCGATGGTGGCGGTCAATTGAGCCGTGCGCTCCTGCACCTGTCGTTCGAGGCTGCCCTGGAGTTCTTCCAGGCGGGAAACCATGCGGTTGAAGTGGACCGTCAACTCGCCGATCTCGTCCGTCGCCGTGACCGGGACTCTCTGAGTCAGGTCGCCGCTTTCGACTTTTTGGAAGGTCTCGATGATGCGGCCAATGGGGTTGGAAATGGAAGTGGAGAGCAGGTAAGCGATGATCGCGCCCAGGATAGCGCTCAAGATGCTGACGATGATGGACTGCGACCGGAGGTCTGACAGGACTTTGAGCGATCCAATCTCTTCGTACAGGGCGGTATAGGTCTGGTGGTAACCGATTGGGGCAACCAGCAGGATGCCCACACCGATAACGGCCAGGATGAAGACCAGGGATTTGGCAAACATGCGGAACCCGGCGGCCCCGATCAACTGGTCGCTGAATTCCCTGGGGGTCAAAACCACCCTGGCCGGGGTGAGCAGCCTTTCCAGGATCATCACGTCCAGCGTAATCATGGACATGATGGTCAACATGCCGCCAAAAAGGGTGTAGATCACCTGGTCCTGGCTCATGTCGAAGGTTCTGATCTGGTAGAGTTGCAGCGGGATGATGATCAGGACGATGGCTGTGACCGACGCCACCAGGGCATAATTCCAGGCGACGGTGGTGATCTGTTTCCAGGCCCGGACCTCGTCCTGGCTGCCCGAAACCAGGGTCTGGCCTTTGGCCCATTGCTGCAAGCGTTTGAAGGCTGCGCGGTTGCGGATATAGGTGGCCGCCCAAATGACGACGTTCCCGAGGATCGTCAGGGCTAAGGTCATCTGGTTGATCCGGGCACTCTGGTCGGGAGTCAGTTCTGCGTTGATCTGGGTGATGGAGGCGATCGGAATGGAAACAAGGTTCGACGCCATTTGGGCCAGGGCTACGGCAAAGATCAGGTAGAAGCCACCTAGTCGCTTCATAATATTGGCTAGAATGCCCGAAAAGGCACCAGGTGATTTCATGGGTCTGCCCTCATCCAGGCTCATTCTTCATTTCCATTTTCGGGTTTCGACGGAGCGATCTTGATCTGGGTCCGGCGGGCGCCGACAGCCTTGGAAAGTTCACTGGCTGTGGTCTGCAGGATCGTTTGCATGTCGGTGGAGCGGCGGATCTTGCTGGTGACTTCGAACAACAGGCGTTCGCGCTCGACCTGGCGGCGGATCTGTTCCAGCAGGCGGGCGTTGGCGATGATGGCTGCCAGGCTCCCGCCGAGCGTACCGAGCATCTCCTCGTCGTGTTCGTCATAGGCTGAGGCGAGCTCGCTCTCGATGTTGAGCACCCCGAGCAGTTCGTTGCGGAACATGAGCGGGATGGCCAGCTCGGATTTGGTATTCGAACTGACTTCGATGTAGCGCGAATCTTCCAGGACGTTATTGATCCGTTGGGTCACCCGGTGGGCCGCGACCCAGCCGGTAATGCCCGAACCAATGGGGATCATCATGTTTTTGGTATCCTCTTCCGAGTAGCCGATCGAAGCGGTCACTTCCAGGCAGTCTTTTTCCCGGTTGACCAGCAGGATCGCCACCCGGTCCCCGCCGAGGGTGACTTGCAGCCCCTGTACTGCGGAATCGAGCGCCTCGTCCAGGGTCGAACCGGAGGCGGCGGAGGTCGTGATGTGGTGCAAAAGCCTGTGCTGCGACAGGTGCTCCTGGGTCTCGGCAAAAAGCTCGGAATTGACCACTGCGACCGCCAGTTGGTCCGAAAGGATTTGGATGGTGCGCAGGGCCTCCTCGGTGAAGGCGAACGGTTGGGTGCTTTGGACGTCCAGCACGCCCACGATCCGCTCGCCGACTTTGAGCGGGAGCGCCGCTTCGGACCGTGTTTCAGGCAGCAGGGGATTGGCGTAATGTGTGGCGTCCCGGCTGGTGTCGTTGACCACCAGCGGTTCGCCTTTCCCGGCGACGTACCCGACGATGGATTTGGAGCCGATCCCCAGTTTGTGCCCGGAGCGTTTCATCTGCGCCCCGGCTTCTCCCGTCGCCTCGCGGATGACCACGTATTCGTTCGACGCGTCGGCCAGGAAAACGCCGGCGTGGTAGAAGTTGAACCGCTCCCGGATGAGATGGATTGCCCGGGACAGCAGTTCATCCAGGTCCAGCGCGCTGCTGATGTCTCTGGCGATCTCAGCCGCCGTTTCGAGCTGGAGATTCCTCCGGCGGCTGTCGTCGAGCAGGCGGACGTTGTTGATCGCTCCGGCAGCCTGGGTTGCCAGGGCTGTGATGATGCGCAGATCGTTATCCGTAAAAGCAAACTCGTGATCCGTATCTTGGATGACAATCGCGCCGACCGCCTCGTTCCCGATCAGCAAGGGCGCGCCCAGCCAAGACTTGGCAGGCCTGCCGACGATCTTGGCTCCCAGGGCAACCGCCCTTTTTTCGGTATTTTCCACCAGCATCAAGGGTTGGAGGGTGCGGATCAGGATCGAGATCAGGCCCTCGCCCAGGGGGAAGGCTTCGAGAGAGGTGACCCTGCCGTTTTCATAGAGATACGGCACGCTGATCATGTCGGTGCTCTTCTGGTAAAGCGCGATCAGGAAGTTGAAATCGCCCAGCGATTGGCGCACTTCATCGTGCAAAACGACGTAGAGATTTTCCAGGGTATCCACCGCGGAAATATTCTGGGTCGCTCTCGAGATCGCTTCCAGCTCCCTGATCCGGCGCTGGAGGTTCTCTTCTGCAATGGCTTTTTCCAGGCTCGAGGTGATGGTATCCGCCAGGTTGAGATAGGGCCGGATGGCGATCGGAGACAGACGCTGCGGGTTCGTCGAGCCGAGCATGAGCAAACCGTAGAGCTTCTCGCCGTTCGAGAGCGGGATGAAGGCTGCAATTTTGCACCCAAGTTGCCGTGGCAGGCGGGTCAAGGCGTCTGGCGCGGCCGATTTGCGGCCCAGTTCGGTGATGATCGGCCCCATCGCCAGGGATTCGGCCAACTCGTCCGGGCTGAGGGGGAGCTGGCGCATTGCCGGGGAGATCTCGGATCCCGGTTCGTCAGGGTTATAAGCGTGGATCAGGTTCAGTTGCCCGGATTGGTTCAAGTACACGGATGTGATAAGGGACAATTGCCTCAGCGCCTGGCCAATCCGATCCACAACTTCGGCCTGGTTTTTAGCTTCGCTGATCTGCTGGCTGGCCAGGTAGAGCACCTCAAGCTCTTTCAGGTCTACCTGGACAGAATCGGCAAGGTTGATGGTTTGGATTGCGGCCGCGATCTGGCTGGCCAGCGTTTTCAAGGTGACGAGGGCTTCCCTGTCGAAGGCCGCGGCTTGCCGGCTCTGGACGTTCAGAGCGCCAAGCACCTGGTCTCCGATCGAAATTGGGATGCCCGCCTCGGCCCGGGCCTCGGGCAGGAACTCGTTTCTATAGGATGCCGGGTCTTCAGAGTTTTCCGTGACGATACGCGGCTGGTTGTTGGCGGTGACCCATCCGATGACCGACGGCGAACCGACGGCGAGCCTGTGTCTCCGTTCGATCATCTCCTTAGCTGTTGGGCCTTCGGCAGCGCGCAGGACGGCGTACCGGCCGGAGCGATCGAGCAGGAAAATCCCGGTGTGAAAATAAGTAAACCGCTCCGAGATCAGACTTACGGTCTTTTGCAAGAGTTCGTCCAGGTTGCGGGTGGAGGTGATATCCTGGGCGACCTCTGCCGCCGTGTTGATCTGGCGGGCGCGTTCCTCCACCCGGCTTTCGAGGGTGCGGTACAAATCGCTCAGGTCGTCAGCCATCAGGTTGAAAGAGTGCGCTAGCAGGCCGATTTCATCCTTGCGGGTAATGTGGGAGCGTTCACTCCAGTCGCCTTCGGCGAAGCGGCGGGTGGTTTCTGCCAGGCTGAGTAGCGGATTGATAAAACGGTTGATCGAGATGTACAATACCGTCCCCATCGCGACCAGGGTCGCCCCCAACAGCAGAGCGGTAAAGGTTGCCAGGCTGTTAAGTTGCGAGAAGATCGTTCTCTCGGGGAGTTCCAGGATGAGCGCGGCCTCGATGAAAGGCATCCAGTGGGCTTCGGCGATCACCTCGATCCCCTCTTCGTTTTTGTAATAGAGGGTTTCGGCGCGTTCGGTTGTACGCGAGTCCTCGTTGATCGGAAGGATCGCGCTCAAGGAAGTGTATTGTTCGTCCGAAGGCGAAAAATGCGACAGGACGTGCGTGTGAGGGTCAATCTGGACGAATTCGCCGCTATCAATGGCGAAGTAAGGTTTGGCCCCCTCATTGAAGTTCGCCATTTGCAACAGGATATTTTGGACAGGTTCCTCGCCGGTGATGCCGACCAGGTAGCCTTGTACCTGTCCATCCTGGTCGCTGAACGGGACCGCCGAGATCAGGAAGAATTGTTCTTCGAGGCCGGGGATGAAACCAATGGAACCAAAGGAATGCGCGCCTTCGTGGAACTTCTTGAAATACGGTGATGCCGCGACACTCAGGTTTTCCCAGGCGGGCTGGGACGCCACTCGTATGGTCCCATCGAGGTTGACCAGCAGGAAATGGGCGAAGTAGGTGGGGCCGCCGGCGCGGTTGAATTTCTCGATGACGGCGATCGTGCTGGCGCGGGCCTCCTCGAAACCTTCCCCGTCCGGTTGGACCGCCTGCGAAGCCGGGATGTAGAACTCGGGCCGCCTGCTGATCGAAGTCAGGCGGATCTGCTTGGCCTTGAAAATATCTCCGAAATCCTCGACGCTCCCCTGGACGACTCCGTTCAGTTGAGTGGACATCTGTGTTCTGAGCAGGTTGCTGGCCCGAAAATACGCCGTCGCCCCCATGATGGACGCTGGTCCCAGCGTAAAAACAAAGAGAACCAGGATCATCGTTCGTGCCAGGCGCCCTCGGAACTGTGAGTTTTTTGGGGGTGTCGGGGTATTCGTTTGTGCTGAGGCCGTCATTCCTGAACCCTCACTTTAATTCATCTCCCATACCGGATCCCCGTTCAAAATCCGGCGGATCTGGTCCGGGAAACGGTCTGGATTGAGCGGCTTGCCCAGGAAGCCGTCGAAACCCGAAGCGCGCGCCTTGTTCATTTGCTCGACGCTCGCTTCGGCTGTGACCGCGACGATGGGGGTGTTTTTCAAACGATCTGAAGCGCGGATCTTCTTGAGCGCGCCATACCCGTCTTCATAGGGAAGGCGGATGTCCATCAGGATCAGGTCGAGGCGGGGCAGGGTGTCGGCATATTCCACTACTTCGTACCCTGAAGTCTTCCACTCGCAATGGATACCGAGGTATCCCAACATGCGGGCAATCAAGACAAAGTTCGAGACGTTGTCTTCGACGACCAGCACGGTGGCGTCTTTGGGAATGATTGTCTTCCGGGTGTTTTCGCTTTCGATTTTTTCGCTCATGGTTGGCTTGTCTTATTTTTTAATAAAGCGTTCGATCTGTTGAGTTAAAAGGTCAATATCAATCGGCTTTTGGATGTAACCATCGCAACCGGCTTCCAGCGATTTTTCCCGATCCCCGCGCATCACATTGGCGGTCACGGCGATGATGGGTACTTTCTTCAGGTGTTCGAATTCTTTGAGCCGGGCAGCCAGGGTGTAGCCGTCCATTTCGGGCATGTTGATATCCATCAAGATCAGGTCCAGCTTGAGATTTCCACTTACAATTGCCAGGGCCTCACTGGCGCTGGGCGCTTCCACGACTTCATAGCCATCGGCCATCAGTACCCGGCGGAGCAAGGTTCGGTTGTTAGTATCGTCTTCGACGTAAAGGATCGTTCCTCTTTGGGTTTCTTTCGCGAGCATGGGCAGGTGACCTCCGGGCTAATTGTACCCTTGACCTTAGCGTTTCGCATGACATCTGCCTTACAAAAAACCTTTCAAAAATAATAGGCGCAGCATCGAGAATAGATTTCCAAAACCTGCAACGAAAAAGCCCGGAGGTTTCTACCTCCGGGCCTTAAGCGGGTGATGGGACTCGAACCCACGAATACTTGCTTGGGAAGCAAGTGCCTTACCGCTTGGCGACACCCGCATCAACGTGCTGGGATTATACCAGCCCCAAAAAGCGTGTCAAGGTCAGGCCGAGCGGGAGAGCAGCCGGTGAGCCAGGGCTGTCAGCGCGTCGCCCGCCTCCCCTTGCGGATTGGCCGCCCGCAGGCTGTTGAGAGCCATATCGGTCATTTGACGGGCGGCTTCATGGGCAAACTCGTAGGCGCTTTCGCTCGCTAATTGACGGGCAACCTGTTCCACCTCAGCGGGCGTGATCGGCCCCTCGGCCCAGCGCCGGGCGAACTCGCCCCTTTTGCTCAGCCCGGCCAGCACCGGCAGCGACTTCTTACCCTCCAGCAGGTCAGACGCGGCAGACTTTCCGGTAACGGCCTCGTCGCCCCAAATTCCGAGGATGTCGTCCTGCACCTGGAAGGCCAGGCCGAGGTAATGGCCAAATGAGCGGTAAGCCTCCTCGGTCGCCTCGTCCGCACCTCCCAACACTGCCCCGATCTGGCAACAGGCTGCCAGCAGGGCGGCCGTCTTCCCGGAGACCATCGGCCAGTAATCTTCCACCTCGAGATCGTCCCGCCTTTCATACGACATATCCAGGAACTGGCCCCGGGTCAGGTCGAGGCAGGCAGCGTGCAGGATGCCTGCTGCCTTGACCACGATCTCCGCCGGGTAGGTCTGGCTCAAGTCCAGGATGGCCTGGTGAGACATCACGAACAGGGCATCGCCCACGTTGATCGCCATCGGCACCCCCCACTTACTCCAGACGGTGGGCCGGCCGCGCCGTTTCTCGGAATGATCCTGCACGTCGTCATGCACCAGCGAAAAATTGTGGACGAGTTCGACTGCGGCGGCGGCTGGCAGCGTAAATTGCCAATCGGACCCGCAAGCGGCTGCCGTTAAAAGCAGCATCAGCGGGCGGACGCGTTTCCCGGCGGCCTCCGGGCCTGCGCCTTCGCCCGTCCAACCCATGTGGTAGGTCAGCATCTCATGGAACGGGCGGGTGTGCGGCTGGTCGAGCCGTGATACCTGTTTTTGCAGTTCGGCTTCAACGGCGGTGAGCAAGGTGAGGGTGAGATTATTTATCATGGGTAGCGAGGTTACGGGTTGAGAAACGAGGTGATTTCATCCAATAATGTCACAGCCTCAATTATACAGCCCTCCGGCTTCACCCGGTGTCCAGCTCACTTTTTGAAATTCAGTAAACCGCAGATTCAATATCACCCGATGGAGCGTTCTTTTGACTGCTTTGTCATCCTCAATTCGTCTGGTATTACCGTTCTATCTTCGCCAACCGATCCTTTAACTCCCCAATTCCCCTCGCCCCGCAGGCGAACATCGTCACCTCGATCTGGCGCTTCGTGAGTTTCATCATCTCGACGACTTTTTCGGTTGAGACCGCGGCAGCTTTGAGGAACTGTCCGGCCATGCCGCCCAATGACGCGCCGAGGGCGAGACACTTGGCGATGTCGAGGCCGTCCTTGAGGCCGCCGCTGGCGAAGACCGTCATGCCGGGCGCGGCCCGCTTCACGTTAAGGATGGAGTCGGCGGTGGGGATGCCCCAGCCGACGAAGGTGGCGGCCAGTTTTCGGGTGAACTCGTCGGGGGCGCGGTGCATTTCGACCTGGGACCAGCTCGTGCCGCCCGCCCCGGCCACGTCTATCGCGGCGACGCCGCACTCGGCGAGCAATTTAGCCGTGCGTTCCGAAATGCCCCAGCCAACTTCCTTGACGATCACCGGTACTTTTAGCTTCTTGCATATTCCTTCTATCTTATTCGCAAGCCCGGCAAAATCCGTGTCCCCGCCGGCCTGGACGGCTTCTTGCAGGGGGTTCAGGTGCAGGATCAGGGCGTCCGCCTGGATCATGTCTACGGCGCGGCGGCAATGGTCGAGGCCGTAGCCGTAGTTGAGTTGGACCGCGCCCAGGTTGGCAAAGAGCAAAATATCCGGGGCGGCTTTACGGACGATGGCGAAGGTGGGGATCTGTTCGGGGTGTTCGAGGGCGGCCCGCTGGCTGCCGACTCCCATGGCCACGCCGACCTCCTGGGCGGCTTCGGCCAGGCGCTGATTGATCTCCCCGGCTTCCTCCGTCCCGCCGGTCATGGAACTTATCAGAATAGGCGCGGCCAATCGCACGCCGAACAGGCTGAGGGTCGTATCGATCCGCTCCAGGTCCAGTTCGGGTAACGCCTCGTGGACGAAGCGATAGTGCTCGAGGCCGGTCGTCGAAGCGGAGCGGACATCCTGCTCCAAATTGATCTTGATGTGGTCGGCTTTTCTCTGGTCAATCCGGGATTGAGTAGGAGGAGTGCTCTTTTCACTCGGATCGAAATCTCGCGCAACTTTTGGCATGGGGTAGTGTTCCTGTCTTTGAAGTCTGGCTTGACACCTTCTTCGGAAGGGTTACAATAGGCCAGTCCATAACTCAAAATCTATTCAGGAGGCTTGAATGGCTGATACATTCAATGAAATCAAGGCAATTATCGTGGAACTTCTTGGTGTGGAGGAGGGCAAGATTACGATGGAAGCCCGCTTCCGCGAGGACCTGGACGCCGACTCGCTTGACCTGGTCGAGCTGATCATGGCTTTCGAAGACAAGTTTGGGGCCGAGATCTCTGACGAGGATGCCCAGACGATCACGACTGTCGGCGAGGCCGTCAAGTACATTGATGAACACAGGTAAGCCCTGAACGGCTTCAAAAGCGATTATACATGCAGAGACGCCCGCGAGGGCGTCTCTGCGTTTTGAAGTCAAGGCGTACCTGTTCAGCCCGTTTGGGGTCAGGGCGATATAACTATCGTTTTACTTTAACAGGGAGGGGATTTCTTCGGGGTGCTTGGCGACCCGCACGCCGGCGGCGGTCAGGGCCGCGATTTTATCGGACGCCGTACCGGCCCCGCCCTCGATGATCGCCCCGGCGTGTCCCATGCGTTTGCCGGGAGGGGCGGTCTGCCCGGCGATGAAGGAAACGACCGGCTTGGTCATCTTGTTGGCGATGAACTCGGCAGCCTTTTCCTCGTCGGTGCCGCCGATCTCGCCGATCATCACGACCTTTTCGGTCTGCGGATCGTGCTCGAACATTTGCAGCACGTCAATGAAATTGGTGCCGTTGACCGGGTCGCCGCCGATGCCGACGCAGGTGGAAGCGCCCATGCCGACGTTCTTCATGGCATACAGGACTTCATAAGTCAGCGTGCCGGAACGGGAGACCACGCCGACGTTGCCGGGGATGGCGATATTGCCGGGGATGATGCCGACTTTGGCTTCGCCGGGCGTCAGCAGACCGGGGCAGTTGGGTCCCACCAAACGGACTTTTTTCTGGTCGAGGTAGTTGCGCACCCGCATCATATCCTGGACGGGGATGCCTTCGGTGATGCAGACGATGAGCGGGATGCCGGCATCGGCGGCCTCGAACATGGCGTCGGGGGCGAAGCGAGCCGGGACGAAGATAACTGCCGCGTTGGCCTCGGTCGCATCCACGGCGATCTTGACCGAGTCGAAGACCGGGACTTTGCCCTCCAGCACCCATTCGCCGCCCTTGCCGGGCGTCACGCCGGCGACGACGTTGGTGCCGTAAGCGACCATCTGGGTGGTGTGGAAGAGGCCTTCATTGCCGGTAATGCCCTGCACCAGCAGGCGGGTATCTTTGTTGACTAAAATGCTCATTTCAGGCTCCTTCCTTATGCAGCCTGGGCTGCGGCGACGGCTTTTTGGGCCGCGTCGGCCAGGGTTTCGGCGGTGATCATGTTGGCATCAGCCAGCAACTGGCGGCCTTCTTCGGCGTTGGTGCCCACCAGCCGGACGACCATCGGCACTTTGGGCTTGACTTCTTCCATCGCAGCCAGGATGCCGCGGGCGACTTCGTCGCAGCGGGTGATGCCGCCGAAAATGTTATACAACACGGCCTTGACGTTCGGGTCCGACAGGATGATGCGCATGGCCGCGGCGACCTTTTCAGCGCCTGCGCCGCCGCCGATGTCGAGGAAGTTGGCCGGTTCGCCGCCGAAGAGTTTGAGGATGTCCATGCTGGTCATGGCCAGGCCGGCGCCATTGACCATGCAGCCGATATTGCCATCGAGTTTGATGAACGACAGGCCGTATTTGCGGGCTTCGGTCTCGGCGGGGGCTTCCTCGTCGAGGTCGCGCATCTCAGCCAGGTCGCTATGGCGGAAGAGGGCGTTATCGTCAATCAGCATCTTGCCATCAAGCGCCACCAGGCGTTTATCGCGAGTGATAACCAACGGATTGATCTCGGCCAGGGTGGCGTCGTTGGCCAAATAGGCCTGCCAGAGGCCGTTGGCGATCCGGCCGAAGTCGCGCCAGTAATCCCGCGGCAGGTCAATGAAAGCCGCGATGTCCCGTGCCTGGTAGTCGCGCAGGCCGAGCAGGGGGTCAACGTGGATCTTGACGATCTTTTCGGGCGTTGTGGCGGCAACTTCCTCAATGTCCACGCCGCCGGCGGCGGAAGCCATGATGATCGGCTTTTTGGCGGCCCGGTCGTTGGTGATGCCCAGGTAGATTTCCTGGGCGATGTCGGCGGCCTCGTCCACCAGCACCTTGCGGACCGGGAGGCCTTTGATCGTCATCGCCAGGATATGCGTGGCGAGGGTTTCGGCCTCGTTAGGGTCTTTGGCGACTTTGATCCCGCCGGCCTTGCCGCGTCCGCCGACCAGAACCTGCGATTTAATGACGACGCGGCCACCCAGTTCTTCAGCGATCTGCTTGGCTTCGCTGGCGGTAGCCGCAACGCGTCCCTTGGGGATCGGGACGCCATACTTGGAAAAAAGCTGTTTTGATTGATATTCGTGCAGTTTCATGAGATCTCCCTGATGGACAGTTAAACGCCACGCCGACTTGGACGTGGCGTCGTCATTATACCACCATGATTTTTTGCCTCTACGGCCGAGGCAGTGTAAAGCGCATCAGGCGCATGTTCCCGGCATCGGTGACCCATAGATTGCCGTCGGCGTCGAAGGCCAGGGCCGCGGCAATGCCGAAGTTGCCCGCTTCCGCTCCGAGTGCGCCCCAGGTGAACAGGACCTCTCCTTTGGGGCTGTAGGCGATGACCCGATAACCTTCGGGATCGGTCACGAAGACGTTCCCGTCCTCGTCTACGGCGACGAAGGGTTTGTTGTCCAGCGATTGGCCGTACCAGCCGACGACGTCCCACTGCGCCAGGGGGAAGTAAGTCAGGCCGTCGTCTGCCGGGGCAAAGGTCTGGATGCGCTGGTTCCAGGTATCGGTGACGTAGAGCGTCCCGTCCTTGCCGATGGCGATCCCGACCGGTTCGTCGAATTCGCCCGGGGCCAGGCCCACGGTCCCGAACTGGGATAGGAATTGCCCGCTCTCGTCGAAGATGGCGACCCGTTTGTTGCCGGTGTCCATCACGTAGACGCGGCCATCTGAAACGGCGATCCCGCGTGGGCCCCAGAAGGCTTCTCCGGTCTCGCCCAGGCCGTAGACTCCCCAATTGGCGAGCAGGTCACCTTCCGAATTGAATTTCTGGACCCGGTGGTTCCAGGTGTCGGTCACGTAAACCGAGCCGTCTGGCCCGACGGCGACCCCCCACGGTTCACAGAACGTGCCGGCTGGGATGTCTGTGGGCGGGGCGGCCGGATAGGGGCAGCCGGGGGAGGCCGTTCCCCAGGCTGAGAGCGGATTGCCCGAAGCATCCAGGTGAACGATGCGGTTGTTGCGCGAGTCGGCCACGTAGAGACTGCCGTCCGGCGCGACCGCAATGCCGCGCGGTGCATCGAATTGCCCAAGCTCCTGCCCCCAACTGCCGACGACGATGTCAGCGTTCAGTTCGATGACCTTGCCCTCGTAGGGGTCGGCGAATACTTCTGTAATGTCTGCCGGGCCGACGCCGTAATTCCAGATCTGGGCCGCGACGTCCTTGCGGATGTACAGCCGCATCCGGTCGGTCGGCTCCCAGGTGGGCAGGGTCAAGTATTCGCTCCCGGTGGCTTCGGCGTAGAGGGTGTAGTCGCGGTTCAGCCAGATGTCGAAGATGCCGGCCCGGATGCGCGGGTCGGTCAGGGCCTGCTTGATGCGGTTCCAGTCGAGGTTGAAGTAATCCTGGTTGGGCCACCACATGCGGGCGTACTCGAATTCGTAGAAGGCCTCCCCGACCACGGGGCCGATTTTGTCGAAGTTCTTGGCGTCCACGATCAGGATGGACGCGTCGCGCAGCGAACGGGTCGGGTTGTCGAAGGATTGCTGGTTGGTGAAGTCGCGCAGGTACCAAACGACTGGCCAGGATACGCCGGTATCGGGCTGGCTGGCATCGTAGGCAATCGAGAGGCCCATCCCGCCGGTGATCCGTTTCGAGATTTCCTCGGCCTGTTCGACGACATCCTTGACGCCCCTGGCTGCGTGCGCATAGACAAGATATTCTTTGGCGTTGTCGTAATTAATGTAAGCTGCCCTGAAAGCCGCCCGCTCAGTCAGGACGAACAGCAGGGCGAAGAAGGTGAGCGTAATCAGGTTGGGAAAGAGGCTGCCGGATGCGATATCTTTTAGCAAATATACCAATCCGACGATGCTGCCGATGGCGACAATTGCCGATAACAGGAAAGTGGAGGTATCCTGGAGCTGGGCCAGCTCCTTGCCCTGGAACGGGGGATTGGGACCAAGCAGGGACAGGATCCCAGCGCTCAGGCTGAGGATGGTCAGGATCGTCAGGACGACGATGAGCAGCCCTCGGCTGCGGCGCAGGCCGGCCCAGTCGGTCTGTTCGATGATTTGTCCGAGCGCCCAACCGCCGAGCAGGATCATCGGCCAAGCCATGTGAACCGTCAGCCAGGGCATTTTTTCGCCGGCGTAGGAGTAAGCGAAAATGGCCGTGACGATCCAGAAGCCCAACAGCCCGAGGAAATTGCGCAGGTTTTCGTATTCCGTGTGTTCGGGCTGCATGGCGACAGGTTGCGCCGGTTCATCGCTTTCGACGGTTTCCAGGGACTCATCGTCCGTGCCGGCCGTCTCAGCGGGGGAGCCACCGGAAGGGCGGAGTTGGTTGAGCTTGAAGATGCCGACGAAGATCGCCGCGAAACTGGCGATGGCCGGCAGGAATTCATAAATGGGGATTTCGATCAAGAGGTAGTAATACCAGGGTTGGCTGCCGCGTTGCACCCCCTGTTGTTCCAGCCAATATCCCAGCGAGCCGACCAGCCCGGTGAAGAAACCCTGCCCGTTGGTGAAAACGGTCGTGTACAGCACGGTAAAGATCCCGTAGAACAGGACCGCGTTCTTGACCCAGGTCATCCCGCCCCACCAGATTCCGATGACAATCGCCGCCAGTGCGATGGGGACCAGGAACAGGGCCGTGCGGAACATGCCATCGAACGAGTAATCGGTCGGGCTGAAGCCTGCCAGCGTTACCGGGAACGGGGCCAATTGGGGCAAGACCAGGGTCCCGATCAGGACCAGCAGGTCGAAGGACGGTTCGAGCCGGATGCGTTTCCAGGTGAAGCCGAGTACCAGGAAATAAGCCGCAATGATGAAGCCGGCCACACTGGCGATCCCCAGGATGGTCAGCGGAGAAATGCTCCCGCCCGGCGCATCCAGCGGAGAGGGGGCGGTCGTCGGGTCGAGCGGAGGGGCGGTCTCGGTCCCGGTCAATGTTCCGGTCTCGCGGCCGAGGATCCCGAAACCGACCGTCAACCCGGCCAATAACACGGCGACAGCCAAGGCGATGACGAACGACCGGTAATGCTCAACTTTGACCCAGGGGCGGCGGGTCACCTGGGCGACAAAATAGATTGCCAGGAAAAGCAGCGCCTGGGCTGTATAAATGAATGAAGTCTCTTTAGAAGTGTAGTGCAGTGCCAGTGCAAGGGTTGTGTAATAAAGGTATTTCCGCTCTTTCGTCTCCAGGTAGCGCAGGATGGCATACAGCATCAACACGCCCAGGAAGCCGACGAAGGCCTCATTGCGCACGTAACGTCCGTAGAACAGCATGAACGGCGAAATGGCCATCATCACCCCGGCGATGATGGCGCCGGTCTTCCCCAGGTAACGCCGCCAGTACCAGACCATCCAGACTGTGGCGATGCTGAACAGGGCCGCCGGGATGCGGGCGGTGAAATCGCTTACGCCAAACAGGAAGTACGACAACGCGATCAGGTGGAACTGGTACGGCCCGTGCATCATCGGGGAGTGCTGGTATCCCTGGCCTTTGTAGAGCAGCCACGAAAAATAGGTATGCAGGCTCTCGTCGTGACTCATGACGCGTGCGCCCAGCTCGTAGAAACGGGTGGCGATGGCTGCCAGGATGATCAGGCCGAAGAGGGCCATTTCGATGGTCAAACCGGGGAGTCCGGGGATCAGAGGGCGGTCAAGCCAGGAGCGTTTGTTGTCCATAAGCCTCAGTAGGGTGGGGGAAATGGTTTGGTTGCATTTCACATGAGTTATAAAGAACGTCCCGAAGGTTTTGTAGGGAAATTTTGGTCGTTTTAGCCAACCTTCGGGACGGTTTTAACTGAAATGAAACGCACCCAAATGGGTTGGTTGGCAAGTAAACGGTAAGACTATACTGCAAAGTCAGTAATCTGACAAGAAGTTACATCC
>DYLB01000084.1:0-1119 GCA_020722305.1 Anaerolinea thermophila
CCGACCATACCACTTCGTACCATTTCATGGCACAAGTGGCACAGGCAGGTCGGCAGTACGTTTGGTTGCGGCTGGAGGCCGCGCTATGGGATTAGAGACCACTAACCACAAAATGATCAATAGCCCTTTCAAATGGGTCGGCGGAAAGTCGCGCCTGCGCAAGCAAATCATTTCGCTTCTACCGAAGCATACCTGCTACGTTGAATTATTTTCCGGCGCGGCGTGGGTCTTATTTGGAAAACCGCCGAGTGATGTAGAGGTCTTGAATGACATTGACCAGGAACTCGTAACCTTCTTCCGCGTTGTGAAGGAAAAGCCCGAAGAACTCATCGCCTCGTTTGAATGGGAACTTGTCTCAAGAGCAGAATTCAACCGGCTTGCAGAATTGGATCCTTCGCAACTGACCGACGTGCAACGCGCCCATCGTTTCTATTACCTCATTATGGCAGGATGGGGCGGCGAACTGAAATATCCTCGATTCCAAACCAGCATTTCCGACGGTGGGCACGGCAACCGGTTGATTGGGGCTTTGGAAACACTCCAAGAACGCCTTAAGCCCGTTCATACTCGCTTGAAAACCGTTATCATTGAAAATCTCGATTGGCGAGTCTGCCTCGACCGGTATGACCGGCCCAACACGGTCATGTACATTGATCCACCATATCCCGACAATGGTGCGAACTACTACCACAACATGCGCGATTGGAAAGATCACCAAGAATTAGCGAAACGCTTGCACAACACGAAATGTCAGTGGATTCTTTCCTCTTACGACATTCCAGAAATGCGCACGCTATATCCCGACAATTATGTCGTTGCTGTCCAAATGGCCTCCGGCATGAAAGCTAAGAAAAACGGCAGTGAGCGTGTTATCAACAAGGAAATATTGATAACGAATTACCTGCCCGACAGCACAGCAGTCTCATATTTCAAGGATCGGGAAATTCGTCAAATGCGGATGGTTCTGGAGAGAAATGAGCCTTACGAAACGTGATTATAGCATGGCAAAGTTGATCCCAAGAAATGGCTCTTGGGGTCAACTTTTTTACTGCCAAAGAAAGTGAAAACCAAAGCGAGCAGACCATCATCCGCTCACTGACTACTGCTCACTGCTCACTG
>DYLB01000084.1:1219-8601 GCA_020722305.1 Anaerolinea thermophila
GTTACTGGTTACTGCTCACTGGTTACTGGTTACTGCTCACTGGTTACTGGTTACTGCTCACTGGTTACTGGTTACTAATCACTGGTTACTGGTTACTAATCACTGGTTACTGGTTACTAATCACCGAATCACCCCCCAAACGCCTCGTTCAACCAGTCAATGAATCCCTTTTCCTTCGGCTTAGGGGTCGTGCCGAGGGTTTCGGCCAGCTTCTCGAACAGCTCGCGCTGCTCTTTCGTCAGTTTGGAGGGGATGTCCACGTTGACGATCACGCGTTGGTCCCCGCGCCCGCTGCGGCGCAGGTGGGGGATGCCGCGCGCCCGCATGGTGAAAATCTGTCCGGGCTGGGTCCCCGCCGGGATCTTGAGCTTCTCGCTGCCGTCCACGGTCGGGACTTCCAGGTCCGCGCCGAGCACGGCCTGGGCGATGTTGATGTCCAGGTTCAGGATCACGTCATCGTCCCGGCGCTTGAAGAACCGGTGCGGCTTGACGTTCAGGACGAGGAACAGGTTGCCGTGCGGCCCGCCAAAGGCCCCCGGCTGGCCCTCCCCCGCCAGGCGGATCTGCGTCCCCGTGTCCACGCCGGCCGGGATCTGCACCTTCTTGCGGATGGTTTTGCGTTCCAGCCCGCTGCCGCGGCAGGTGTGGCAGGGCGTGTTGATGATCTCGCCGCGCCCGTTGCAGGTCGGGCAAGTGGCGGTTTGCACCATCTGGCCCAGGAAGGTCTGCCGCACCTGGCGCACCTCGCCCTGGCCGTTGCAGGTGGGACAGCGGGTGGGCGAGGTGCCGGGTTCGGCCCCGCTGCCGCCGCAAGTGGAACAGGTTTCATCGCGCTGGAACTCGATTTCCTTCTCGACGCCGAAAACGGCCTCTTCGAACTCCAGTTTGACTTCCATTTGCAAGTCGCGGCCGCGGCGCGGGGCGTTGCGCGAGCGGCGCCCGCCCATGCCGCCCATCCCGAAGGCTCCGAACAATTCCTCGAAAATATCGGAGAAGTCCACGGTGTAATCGGGCATGCCGCCCATATCGCCCAGACCGGCGCGGCCGAAGCGATCGTAGCGGGCGCGCTTGTCCGGGTCGGAGAGGACGCCGTAGGCCTCGTTGATTTCCTTGAATTTCTCCTCGGCGTTCGGGTCTTGGCTCACGTCCGGATGGTACTGGCGCGCCAGCTTGCGGAAGGCCTGTTTGATCTCGTCCACCGAGGCCGTTTTCGGCAGGCCCAGGATTTCGTAATAGTCGCGGTTGCTCATAATTCAGGGATTAGAGACCAGAGATCAGAGAGCAGTCACTCCTCTCTACTCTCTACTCTCTTATCTCTTTCCTATTCCTTCACTTCGCCTTCGACCACGTCGGGATTGTCCGACGCGCCGCCCATATCCGGCGCAGGCTGGCCGTACAGGCTGGATCCGATCTTTTGGATGACCTGTTCCAGCCGGGATGCGGCGGCCTTGATCGCCTCCACACTCTCGCCCTGCGCAGCGGCCCGGACCTCGGACACGCTCGCCTCGACCTCGGCTTTCACCTCCGCCGGGACTTTATCCCCGGCATCGCTGAGGGCTTTCTCGGCTGCGTAAGCCAGGTTATCGGCCTGGTTGCGGGCTTCGATCAATTCCTTGCGCTTGCGGTCTTCGTCGGCGTGGGCTTCGGCGTCTCGGCGCATCTGCTCGACTTCCTCGTCCGACAGGCCGGAGGAGGCGGTGATGGTGATGTGCTGGCTGCGACCGGTGGCTTTGTCCTTGGCCGTGACCTTGAGGATCCCGTTGGCATCAATGTCGAACGTCACCTCGACCTGCGGAATGCCGCGCGGCGCCGGCGGGATGCCATCCAGGATGAACTTGCCCAGGGATTTGTTGTCCATGGCCATCGGGCGCTCGCCCTGCAAGACGTGGATCTCGACCTGGGTCTGGTTGTCGGTGGCCGTGGAGAAGACCTGGCCTTTGCGGGTCGGGATGGTGGTGTTGCGTTCGATCAACGGAGTCGCCACACCGCCCAGCGTTTCCACCGACAGGGTCAACGGGGTGACGTCGAGCAGCAGGATGTCGGTCACTTCGCCGCCCAGCACCCCGCCCTGGATGGCTGCCCCGATGGCGACCACCTCGTCCGGGTTGACGCCTTTGTGCGGCTCGCGGCCGAAGAACTTCCGCACCGCGTCCTGGATGGCGGGCATACGCGTCATCCCGCCGACCAGCACCACTTCGTTGATCTCGCCCGCCGTCAGCCCGGCATCTTTCAGGGCTTGTTTGAGCGGGCCGAGGGTCCGCTCGATCAGGTCGCCGGTCAACTGCTCGAAGCGGGAGCGGGTCAAAGTCATCACCAGATGCTTGGGGCCGGACGAATCGGCCGTGATGTAGGGCAGGTTGATCTCGGTCTGCATCATTGTGGACAGCTCGATCTTGGCCTTCTCGGCCGCGTCTTTCAAACGCTGAAGGGCCTGCGGGTCCTGGCGCAGGTCAATGCCGTTCTCGCGCTTGAACTCGTCGGCCAGGTAATCCATCAGACGCTGGTCGAAGTCGTCACCGCCCAGGAAGGTGTCGCCGCTGGTCGAGCGCACCTGGAAGACGCCCTCGCCCACCTCCAGCACGGAGATGTCGAAGGTGCCGCCGCCCAGGTCGTAGACGGCGATAATCTCGTTTTCCTTTTTGTCCAGCCCGTAAGCCAGGGACGAGGCGGTCGGCTCGTTGATGATGCGCAGCACCTCCAGCCCGGCGATCTTGCCGGCGTCCTTGGTGGCGTTGCGCTGGGCGTCGTTGAAATAGGCCGGGACGGTGATGACCGCCTGGGTTACCGGCTCGCCCAGATAGGCTTCCGCATCGGCCTTGATCTTGGACAGGATCATGGCCGAGACCTCCGGCGGGCTGTACGGCTTGCCGTCGAGCCGGACGCGCACGTCGCCGTTCTCGGCCTCGATCACCTCGTAAGGAACCAACTGTTGGGCGCGGCGGACTTCAGCGTCGCCAAACTTGCGCCCCATGAAACGCTTGATCGAAGAGATCGTATTGGCCGGGTTGGTGATAGCCTGGTTGCGGGCCACCCGTCCCACCAGGCGCTCGTTGTTCTTGTTGACCGCCACCACCGACGGCACCAAACGCTCGCCTTCCGCCGAGGAGATGACAACCGGTTCGCCGCCCTGCATCACCGCCGCAACGGAATTTGTCGTACCAAGATCGATACCGATGATTTTGCCCATCTAATAAGTTCTCCCATAATTAATGAGTGTCATTTACTGCGCCACGCGCACCACCGCCGGGCGGATTACCCGGTCGCCGAGTGTATACCCCTGCTGCACCACGCCGATCACCTGGCCGCTTTCGTAGCCGTCAACCGGCTCCATCGAGATCGCCTCGTGCAGGTTGGGGTCGAAGGGCTGGCCCACGGCTTCGATGCGTTTCACGCCCTCGCCGTCCAGCACCGCCAGCAGCTTGCGGTAGACCAGTTCGATCCCCTCCACCCAGGCTTCGGTGCCGGCGGGCCGGTTCGCCAGCGCCCGTTCGAGGTCGTCAACCACCGGCAGGAATTTCTTGATGTTCTGCGCCCGCATCATTTCAGCCGTCAGGGCCTGGTCGCGCTCGATACGGTTCTTGTAATTCATGAACTCGGCCCGGGCGCGCTGCCAGCCGTCCAGGTATTCGGCGGATTTGGACTCGGCTTCGGCGAGACGCGCTTCCAGCGCCGCGAAAGCCTCTGCCGAAACGGTCTGCGTCTCTTCCTGGACCTGAGCCTGTTCGCCGTTACCGGGAGCGGATTCGGCCTCCTGCTTTTTTTCGGGTTTCGATTTGCGTGTTTTTTTATCGGTCATAGTTCTTCACCTGTTCCGTTTTGATTTCTCATTTTGAGTTTCATTTCGATAAGGGTCATGAGTTTGCGATAATTGCTGATGCGCGGTTTGATCAGGAAGCCCGGCACGGGCGATAATCCGATAAGTCCATAGAGGCTGTGGAAAGTGGTCAACGAGCGGGCCTGGATCAGCATGTCGTCGAAGAACAAACCGGGCATGACCGATTCCACGTCATCCCATTTGACCCGCAGCCAGCCCAGGGAAAACCTGACCAGCAGGCCCCGGTCGTCTGTTTTGATCTCCGGGTACAGGTTGGCAAAAAACAACAAGAGCATCCCGGCGGGGATGAAAAACAAGAGCGAGATCAAAATCTTGGGTTCGTCCTGGATGGCGATCCACACGCACCAAAACGTGCCGCCGACCAGGGACAGGATCGCCAGGAAATTCAGAGGCCAGAATACCAGATGGTAAGGGAACTTGTAACGATATACCGCCGCCCGCCGCATGCCCTACTCCCCGCCCATCGTGTCGCTGACCAGGTCGCTCAGCAGCCCGGCCACGAAGCGGACGGTGGGGATCGTCCGGGCATAGGCCATGCGCATGGGGCCGAGCACACCCAGGATCCCGGTGGCGAGGCCGGGGACGCCGTAACGGGCCAGCACGACCGAACACTGGCGCAGCTCCTCCCAGGTCCCCTCGCCGCCGATCAGCACCTGCACCCCACCGACGCTGCTCTTCATCACCGTATTCGACAGTAAATCTTGCAACATCGAGCGTTCCTCGAACAGGCGCAGCGCCCGGCGGGCCTCGTCCGAATCGGTGAATTCGGGTTCGGAGAGCACGTTGGTCAGGCCGTCGGTGTAGATTTCGCCCGGCGACTGTTCCCCGATCCGGCGCATGTCTTGTTGAATCAGGGTCAGGATGTCCTGTTCGAGGGCGTCGGCGCGGGCTGCCACGGAGGCGACACCTTCCGCGTCCCGGCTGCCCAAAAGCTGATTGAGACGCGCCGCTACCTGGCTCAGGCGTTCCTGCGCGACCGGTTCGGCCAGGGTCAGGACCTGCTGAGAGACCTCGCCGCCGACCATGACCAGCACCATCAGCACCTGGCGGCCCTGGGTCGAGATGAGTTCGAGGTGCTTGAAGCGGGCCTGCTCAACCCGCGGCGCGGTGACCAGCGACAGGGCCTGCGATTGATGGGCCAGCACCGAAGCGGCCAGGTTCATCCAGTGGTCCACGTCCTGGCGGGACTGGTAGAACTGGTGGCTGATGGTGTGCCGCACCGTGTCGGGCAGGTCGGACTTGTACATCATCTGGCTGACGAAATAGCGGTAACCGTCTTCGGTGGGCACCCGCCCGGCGGAGGTGTGCGGCTGGCGCAGGTAGCCCAGCTCCGTCAGGGCAGCCATCTCGTTTCGGATGGTGGCAGGACTCAGGTCCAGGTGGTAACGCTCGACGAGGACCTTCGAGCCAACGGGCTGGGCCGTCTCGATGTAGTCACGGATGACCAGCATCAGGAGCGTTTTCTGGCGTTCGGTCAGTTCGTTCATCAAGTCTGCAACCTTTTAGCACTCTCGTGACGAGAGTGCTAAATCAACGCAAACAATGATAACATGCCTGAAAATGAGCGTCAATAAGAGGAACGTAAGAAGCCGGGTTAGCCCACCGCGACCCGGTTGCGGCCCCTCAGCTTGGCTTCGTGGAGCATACCGCCCGCCAGGGCGATCAGGTCCATCAGGCGTTTCCGCTGCAAATCCCCCAGGGCGAGGGTTTGGCCGGGGAGGGGCGTCAACTCTGCCACGCCGACGCTGACCGTAATGCTCAAGTCGCCTCGCTGGCTGGCAACTTTCAAGTTCTCGATCCCCCGGCGGAGGCGTTCCGCCACCTCCACCGCCCCGGTTTTGCTGATCTCCGGCAGCAAGACGACCATTTCCTCGCCCCCGTAACGCCCCACGATGTCCACTTCACGCACGCTGTTCTGCAAGTAATCTGCTACGCAAGAAAGGACCGAATCCCCCACGGCATAACTGTAGCGGTCGTTGAACTGTTTGAAGTGGTCGATATCAATAAAAAGTGCGGACAGGGGACGCTTGAAGCGCTGCAACCGGCTGACTTCACGGCGGCCCACTTCCAGCAGCCCGCGCCGGTTGTACAGGCCGGTCAACTCGTCAACGATGGACAGGTGCTGCACCTGGGCGTACAGGCGGGCGTTGCGGATGGACAGAGCCGCCTGGTTGGCGAAGGCTTGCAAGCGGTTGGCATATTCGTCCGCGCCGAAGACGATAGGTGTGCGCAGGCCGAGGTTCAGCAGGCCGATCACCTGGTCATCCACGACGATGGGGACGCCGACGAAGGCGCGCACCGGTTCGAGTTCGGGGATGGTGCTCCAGTGATAACTTTCGGTGGTGTCGGCTATCGTCAGGGCTTTGCGAGTTTCTGCCATTTTCGCAAAAAAGGGAACCTTCTCCGCCGGCACTTCCCAGTTGGCTAGAAAATGGTTCACCTGGGCGTCGAAACCAAGGTTGCGAACCGTGCGGGCAACGCCATCCTCGATCATCATAATGAACATGACATCGCAAGGGATGACCCGCTCCACGGTGATCAGGATGTAATCGAACACCTTTTCGAGGTCGAGCGAAGTGTTGAGGATGGCGGCCGTATCCCGCAGGGCCTCGGCCAGGGCGCGTTGTTCGCGTTCGCGCGCCTCGGCGAGCTTGCGCTCCTTCAGCTCCTGCTGGGTTAATTCGTAAAGCTGGGTGTTCTGGTACACGACCGAGGCCTGGGCGGCGAACATTTCCGCCAGGGCAACATCTTGTTCAGTGAATACCCTGTCCTGCGCATCCGCGAACAGGGTCAACACGCCGATGACCGTCTCGCCGGCCAGCAAGGGAACCCCCAGGACGGCGTTGGGAGGCTCGGTGTTGCCCAGCAAGAATTTGCCCTCCCAGTTGGGATAATCATTAACCACGATTGGCTGGCCGCTCTGGAACACCCGGCCTGCCAACCCGTCCCCCGGGTGGATAAAGGTCCCGACAAATCTTTCGTTGATGCCGGCACCTTCGACCATCAGCAGCAGTTTTTGCTGCTCATCATAGAGGAAGATGCTCCCGCCCTGGTTGGCGCCCAGCAGTTCCACGGCCTTTTCCATGATGCGGTGGAGCAGCGTCAGGGTCTCGGAGGCCGTCCCAATGTCCAGCGTGACCTGGTGCAACGCTCGCAGCATCCGGTTCTGTTTTTCGAGGGTGATCTCCGTCTGCCTGCGCTCAGTGATATTCTGGATCAGACCGATGATCCCTGCAGGGCTGCCGTCTTCATAATAGAGCCCGGCGCTGAATTCGGCGTAGAAGAACCCGCCATCCGATAACCGCATTCGGGCCTGGAAACCGCGCAGCGGAATCTGGTTCGCAAAAAGCTGCCTGAGAGCTTGTTTGGCCTGTTCGCGGTCATCGGCCAGGAAAAAATCCAAAATCGGCATCCCCATGATCGCATCGGCCGGCCACCCGAAAACCGGTTCGATGGCGGGAGACACGTATTGGATGATCCCGTTCAGGTCCGTCACGAATACAACCCCTGCGAACTGCTCCGCGATGGTCTGGAACATCTTGCAATC
>DYLB01000085.1:0-2252 GCA_020722305.1 Anaerolinea thermophila
AGGCGCGCAGTTTGCGGTTGCGCTTGATGTACCACTCCTGGAGCAGGTAAGCCAGGCCCTGGTCGCTGTACTGCACGCCCTTGGCCTGGGCCACCCGCTTGAAAATCTCACGGTATTCTTCATAGGACGGGTCGCCGATCTCGATCTTGTGGCGCAGGCGGCGCAGAAAGGCTTCGTCCACCAGGTCACGCGGCGGGAGGTTGGTCGAGAAAACGATCAGCACGTCGAAGGGGACTTCGATTTTACGGCCCGTGTGCAGAGTCAGGAAGTCCACCCGGTTTTCGAGAGGGACGATCCAGCGGTTGAGCAGGTCACGGGGCCGGACCTGCTGCCGGCCGAAGTCGTCAATCAGCAGGATACCCCCGTTGGCTTTGACCTGGAAAGGCGCTTCGTAGAATTTATGGGTGTCGTCGAAGACCAGGTCGAGGCCTTCGAGGGTCAGTTCGCCGCCGACGACGATGAAGGGGCGGCGGATCTTGACCCAACGCGGATCGCGCCGGGCGCTGGTGCGCAGCGACCCGGTCCCAGAGGGGGTGACGTCGGCTTCGGGGGCCAACTGGTGGTTGACCGAGTCGTAGAGTTTGACCACCTGACCGTCCACATACAGCGCAAAGGGGATGTACATGTGCTGGGTCAGGATCAGGTTGCCGAAAGCGCGGGCGATGCTGGTCTTGCCGTTGCCGGGAGGCCCGTACAAGAAAATGGAGGTGCCGGAGTTGAGCGCCGGCCCGAGGGTCTCGAAAGTGGCATTCGAGATCACCAACTGGGCCAGCAGGCGGCGCATGTCGCTCTGTTTGACGACCATGCGCCCGCGGCTCTGGCGGCGGATGGATTCGTTATAGGTTTCGATCGGCACGGGCGCCGGGCCGGCGTACTGGCTGCGTTCGAGGGCCTCGCGGGCGCGGGCCATTCCCGCCCCGGTGATGGCGTATTGGTAAGCGCCCTCCCCCAGACCGATCTGCGAGGATTTGACTTCGATCAGCTTTTCACGCTTGAGCGCGTCCAGGATTTGGTCGGTGATCCCAGCGAAGGGCAGGGCAAGTTCCTCGGCAATCTTGAATCCGGAGAGATAACCCCGAAAGTAGAGGATCTTAAGGGTCAGGTCTTGCAGCCAAAGCGGTGAGAGGCCGGTATCATCCAGGTTGTTGATGACCGGCGGCAAGAAACCGGTGCCACGCGGCGATGAAGGGATTTTAGTCATGGCAGTCTCCTATCCCGTAGGTTGTCGAATTGCCCGGAAATTTCGGCCTGTCGAAAACGATCCACAGGCCAAATCGAATTATAGCACGCTGTTCGAGACCCCGTTTGCCGGAGGGTTTACATTCACCTGTCAGGTTCCCAACCTTCGCAAGGCGATCATGCGCAATTTGTAACCGCCCTGAGTATAATAGCGCCATGAAACTTTCAGTCATCATTCCCGTTTTTAACGAAGCCGCCAGCCTCCGCGAGATCATCGGGCGCGTGCTGGCAACGGAATTGGTCGAAGAGATCGTCATCGTGGACGACGGTTCCACCGACGGGAGCCGCGATCTGCTCTCCGAAATGGACGGCAGCAAGGGGGTCCGGGTCATTTTACAGGAACGCAACCAGGGCAAGGGCGCGGCGGTCTGGAAAGGCATCCAGAGCGCCAGCGGGGACGTGCTGCTGATCCAGGACGCCGACCTGGAATACGACCCCCGCGACTATCCCCTGCTGCTCAAGCCCATCCGCGAGGGCGCGGCCGACGTGGTGTATGGCTCCCGTTTTCTGGGCGGACCCCGCCGGGCGGTCATGTACTGGCACATGGTCGCCAACAAGTTGCTGACCTTCATGACGAACATCCTCTACAACACCATCCTGACCGACATGGAGACCGGCTACAAGGTGTTCAAGCGGCAGGTCGTCGAGGGAATGACCATCCATGCCCGGCGCTTCGATTTCGAGCCGGAGTTCACCGCCAAGATTCTGAAGCGTAATTTCCGCATCTTCGAGGTGCCGATTACTTTCAATCCCCGCGACTACTCGGAGGGCAAAAAGATCAAGTTGAAAGATGCCTTCGAGGCGGTCTGGACGCTGCTGAAGTACCGGTTTGTGGATTGAAGTGGCTACAGCAGACTTCGGAAGTCTTTCTCAGAGTCTCCTTGACCGGGAGGCTTCCCAAAAGACTTCCGAAGTCTATTTCCCAACTTGCCGCTCCTTCTTAGTATTGCTCTATAAAGACTACGCCAACCGCGAAGATTTTGCACGATGCTCATCGTTTGGTTGCGGAATGA
>DYLB01000085.1:2267-8567 GCA_020722305.1 Anaerolinea thermophila
ACATTTGCATTGAACGCGCAAATGTTGTAGCGCGACATTTATGTCGCCGTTTGGCTGCGGCATGCTTGCCCTGAGCAAAGCCGAAGGGAATGCCGCGTTACGCTTCCTCCAGCGGGTGTTCGATCTCGCCCGCCATGAACCGCTCCGGGTCCGATTCGAAGGCCCGGATAAGTTTACGGCTTGATGTACACCCGGTAATCGTAGATGTATTCACCCGCCGGGTAATCGGACACGCCGTCGTTGATCGCCTTCTTGAAGGTCGCCTTGACCACCAGGTGATGCTCACCCGCCGGCCAGTCGGTGAGGGCCGCGTAATAGACCCGGCAGAACAGGTTGGTCTGGGTCGTAGTCTCGAAGAGCTGCATCTCGTCCAGGGGGATTTCCTGCCCGTCCAGTTCGAAGTAAAGTTCGATGTTCTTGAAATTCTCGACCAGGACATCCTGCGAGGTGGTACACCAGTAATAGTTCCAGATCAGGGGTTCGGATTCGGAAAGGGCTACGGTGTAGGTTAAGGTCCCGGGCTTGGAGACATCGGCCTCGGTGTATTCCTCGCGGGCTTTCTGCTCCAGAAAACCGGCCCCGCTGGAGAGAGCCGCCTCGGCCTCGACCTGTCCCAGCATGGTCGGCGGACCGGAGGGTTCGATCCCCGCGCCGAGCGGCTGCAACACGGCCCGTTCGGCGATCTTGAGCAGTTCGTCGTCGGTGGACAGGGCGTATTCTTCCGTGATCGGGGTCGGCAGCGTCGGCTGGACGCCCTGGCCCTCGAGGAAGATGCTCCCATCCGGCAGGGTGAAGCGCCCGGTCGGCACCTGGAGGAACATCCCATCCGGCAGTTGGAACTGGCCCCGGGCCACTTCCGCTTCCGTCCCGGAGCTGGGCGTCTCGCCGACCACGATCATGCCCGGCACCTGGCTGAAGCCGTAGGCTTCCAATTCGCAGGCGCTGGCGCAGGCCTGGCCGACCATCAGCACCATCTTGTCGAAAGGATACTGTTTGGTATTCGGCAAGACCTTATCCGGCTGGCCCTCCGGCTCGAACTTGCCGGTGGCTTCGCTGAAATACTCCAACTGGCCCATCAGGATTTCCTTGTCCGTCAGGAAGCCCGCCAGTCCGAGCGGCGCGCCGCCAGAATTCTGGCGCAAGTCAATGATGATGCCGGGGACTTCATTGGCCTGGAAGGTCTTGAGCGCCCGTTCGAACAGGCGGATGATCAGGTTCAGGTCGTCGTTGTTGGTGTTGATCTTGACGTAACCCACGCCCGAATCCAGGATCTTGAACTCGACCGGCAGAGCATTGGGATCGGACCCCGCGAATATCGAAGTGGCGTTGAACGAATCGAACTCCTGCACCGCCGTCAACTTGACGGTTTGCGCCGCGCCGCCAGGATTGGCGAAAGTCACTTCGGCCGTGTCGCCGGCCTTGCCGCGCAGCAGGTAACGCGCCTGCTGGTAACGGTACGAGAAATCCGTCGAGAGCGGGGCGGAGAAAGGCACGATCTCCCCGATCGCCTCGGCCACCGGCTTCCCGTTCCAAGCGATCACGACTGCCCCGCGCTGGATGCCCGCCTTGGCCGCCGGTCCGTCGGGAGTTAGGAAGGTCACGATGGCGCGGCCGTCTGTCAACTCACGGATAGCAAAACCGTATCCGCCCGAAACCTGTTCGGTGAAATAATTTTGGGCGATCTGCCCGCCGCCCAGGCCGACGTGCCCGTCGTTGAAAGCCAGCACGAAGTTTCGCAGGGCAAGATAAAAAGCCAGGGCATCCTGGTCGGCTTCGGCCTGCTCGACCTGCGGCTTGACCTCGGCGTAGAGCGCCTCCCAATCCGGCTGCTTGCCTTCCACACCGTTGAAGGCGTATTCCTTGCTGACGACTTCAAACATCGCATCGAAGGCTTCGGTGTACGACATGGCCGAATAATCCTTGAGGGCCACATCGGTCGGTTCGTAGAGGGTCATCTCCGGGGAGGCCTCGCGGCTGAAGGCGAACGGCTCCTCGTCCAGGTCAACGATAGTGTAACCGGCCGGCACGGGCGCAGACGGGTCGTCCGCCGTGAAGAGCAGACCGTCGGTCCCGAAACCGGACGGGAAGGATTGGGCGTCGTCGGGCGACCAGACGACCAGCATCCCGCCGGTCACTTCGTCGTTGTTTTCCGAATCCGTCTTGACCGAGGCCAGGTACGCCGGCCAGCCCTGGGAGCGGTCGTCGCCTTCGGAGTACGGCCCGCCGTAGAGATTCGGCCAGTAAGACACGGCGAAGATCTGCACGCCGGTTTCGTCCTTGCCGTCGTTGTCCACGTCGTTGAACTCACCTTCCGGGCGCAGCGGCAGGTTCACGTCGAACGTACCGCCGGACAGGTCATCGTTGACAGCCATGTGGCCGAGCACCTGCGACGTGGCCGGAATCTCCCACTCCTGGTCGCGGATCACAAAACCGTGCATGTCCACCAACGCCACGGCGTGTTCGACGATGTAGGTGGCGATGACGAAATTGTTCGTCACGCTGAACGAGCCGGTGATCTGGTACGGTTCGTCGCCCAGCACGACCGGGGCCGGCTCGGGGGCGGCGGTCTCGCTAGGTTCGGGGGTGGGTGGCGGCGTGGGCGTAGGCCGGGGCACACAGGCCCCCACGACCAGGCTCAGCGCGGCCAGGATGATCATTAATTTAAAATTGCGATTTCTCATCGAACTCCTCCGGGAAACAAGTTTGGCCTATTATACCCAGGACGCGGGTATTATATAATACCGGCATGGACTGGCAATCACAAATCACCAACGAACTCGACCGCGCCGAAGAATCCCGCCGGGCCGGCAACGAAGGCCAGGCCCGGGTCTGCGCCCGTCGCGCTGCCGGGATTGCGGTGCGGGAATATTTGGGACGGCGCGGCCTCCCGGCGCGCAATCCCAGCGCCTACGAGTTGCTCCAGCTGATAGCCGATCTCCCCGATGCGCCCCCGGACGCCCGGCAGGCTGCCGTTATGTTGACCTTGCGCGTCACCGAGGAATTCACCCTCCCCGTGGACGCCGACCTGCTCGAAGAAGCCCGGCGGTTGTGCAAGTCGCTGCTGCCGGAGTTCGAGTAGCGCTTTGAAGCATGAAAGAACACAGTCAACGGAGGAAAAACGCATCTGACAGCCATCGCCGGGCGATAAATCGTCCGGCTGCGATGACAAAGTCGGGTAAACCCGACTGCTTGGCAACCGGCTTCAGCCGGTTTAGCAGCGACTCGCCGGTGGATTGATCCACCGGCGAGGCAGGCTGAAGAGATACGAATTTTTGAAAAAAACTTCCGAAGCCATCCAGCCTCGGAAGTTTCCATTTACCAGGCACCAATTACCAGCTCACCCGGCCTTTGCCCTCCGGTAGAAGAAAAACAGCGCCCGCGTCACCGTAATCAAGACCAGCGCGGCCGACATCACCCCGCCGAAAACGGCGATCAGCGATTTCCAGTCGCTCAGGCGGGTGGAAAGCAGGCGCGCTTCGGGGAGGCGGATGCGTTTCTGGATCCCGCTGCGGGAAGCTGTCGAAGGGGCGACCGGCTTGAGGGTCCCGGCCAGTTGGGCTTCGAGGGCGTTCAAATTGTCGAGTCTGGATGCTTTGTCAGCCATAATGTCCCTCCCCTTACGCGGCCGGATACAGGAGCAGGCCGACCGTCCCGGGGCCGAAGTTGACCGCCAGCGAAATGGACAGGTCGGTCAACACCGCATCCTTTACGTTGAACATTTTCCGGGCTTCGTCGAGCAGCGCCTGGCCGGATTGCGGGTCGCGGGCATGCATCACGCCCAAGTAGACCGGGGCGTCGCCGACGGCAGCTTTGCCCATGGCCAGCACCCGGTCGAGAGAGGCCCGGCGGGTGCGGACTTTTTCGACCATGTTGACCAGGCCGTCTTTGAGAGTCGCAATCGGCTTGACGTTGAGCACAGAGGCCAGGGCGGCCGAAAGCGTGCCGACCCGCCCGCTCATCCGGGCGAAATCCAGTTTGTCGAGGGTCAGGATGATCTCGATCCTGTCCCGCACCGAGTCGAGATAGGCGACGATTTCGTCCACGCTTTTGCCGTCGTTCGCCATCAGGCGCGCCTGGCGGCACATGAAACCCAGCCCGAGCGAACCGCCGAGCGAATCGTAGGTGACGATGTTGTATGTGCCTTTCAACTCCTCCGCCGCAGCCACCGCCGAGGCATACGTGCCGGACAGCTTGCTGGTCACGAGGATTGCCAGGATGGTATCGCCCGGCTGGGCGATCTTCTTGTAGAACTCGGTGAACTGGTGCGGCGAGGGCTGGGAGGTCTTGGGAATGACCCGGGTCTCGTCAATCATGCGGTAGAGGCCGTCGAGGTCCAGGTCTATGAATTGCAGGTAGGTCTTGTCGCCGAACTGAACGTTGATCGGGATGGTGTGAATATCGTATTTCGCGCCCCATTCGACCGGCATGTCGGCGGCGCCATCGGTGACAATTCGCAGCACGGGAAATCTCCTTGGATCAAATTCCTAGGTCGTCATTCACATCCACCTGGTCGCGCAGAGAAAGCAGGGTGCGGTGGTACAGGCTCTTGACCGCGCCTTCGCTGCGTCCCATGATTTGGCCGATCTCCGCATTCGACAGGTTCTCGACGAACTTCAAGATGAGCAATTGCTGCCTGTCTGGCGGCAAGCGGCGGATCACCCGCAGCAAGCCTTCCTCCTCTTCGGTGCGTACCAGGGTGGCTTCGGGATGCTCGCCTTTGGCACTCAGGATGGGCGCGTCGGCCAGGGGGATTTCCTGGCGGCGGCTGCGGTCCCGGTGCCAGTTGGCGACCAGGTTGTGGGCGATCCGGTAGAGCCAAGCTGAGAAAGGGACGCCGCGGTCGGTGTAATTGTGAATGTGCTTCATGGCTCGCTGGAAGACCCGTGCGGTCAGGTCTTCTGCATCATGAACATTCCCCGTCCGGTAGTACACGTAGGTATAGATGCGGTCCACGTAACGCTCGTAGAGCTGGCCGAAAGAGTCACTGTCGCCGCTCGACGCGCTGGCAAGGATATCCGATTCGCTGATCTCGTGTTCCGACACCGGTTTCTCATCCTACCGGCGGGTTTGGAAATAGTAACCCCGCCGGATTTGAAAGGTTTCACGGCGAGTATATCACGAAGGATCGGTGACGACCCCGGCCTCAATGACCGCCGCTATTACGCCTATCACCTGTCCGAGGGACTGAAGATCTACGCCCTGCTGACCATCCCAGACGGCGAAATGCCCGCAGGCAGCTGGCCGGGGATCGTCTTCAACCGCGGAACGTCCCGAAGGTTGGCGTAAATACCCCAAAAACCTTCGAGACGTTTTTGAATCTTCTTGCTATTTTTTCTTTGCCCGGTATCCCCCCTTTTCCTCGGCCACAGCCGGGGCTGTTTCGGATGTTTCGACCCTCGCCCAGAAATCGTCATGGGCGATACCTCTCCCCTCGGCGATGCTCTGCCGGGAGCGGTTGAGCATTTCCTGGAATTTTGGCGAGCGATATAAAACCAATTGTTCCAGATCGTCATCATCCATCGGAGCAATAATGACCGCTGCGGCTTTCCCGTTACGGGTAATAACGATGGTTTGACCTTCGATAGCTTCATCCACAAAAGCGCTTAGATTAGCCTTGACTTCTGCCAGGGGCGCGATCTTCATCGTGAATACTCCTCTCCACCAACGAACAGGCGGTTGCCGACCTTTTGGCCAATTGCCAGAACCAAAACCGTGTCGCCGGTGACATCATAAAAAACGCGGAAACGATTACCTGCCCCAAAACGCAATTCCCAGGACGCTCCAAAAGGTGCGGGCTTGCGCAGGAACTTTCGATTGCGAGTCGGCTCATCCGGGGTATATGAGAGCTGTTCCGCAATGGATGTTCTGATGAGCGAGTAAAACTTGCGTTGAATAAAATCGAGGTGTGTCAGCGTTTCAACAGCATAGATGATTTTATAACGCGGAGGCATCATAGTAGCCACAATTATAGACAGAATTTTGACTATGTCAATCGAGATGACAATAAAAGGTTACCAACTCTACGCCGTCTCCAACTGCCACAGGGGGCGCATCTCCTCACTGGCAGCGGTCAGTTTGGAGAGGGCGTCTCCGGCAAGGGCCGAATCGATGAATCCGCGTATGATCTGAGGGTTGAGGATGCGCAGACCGATGCTGCAAAACAAGAACAGGGTCAGCAAGGTAAAACGTCTCCGCTGCGGGCGAATGTGGCGGGAGATGGAGGTGCAACACGCTAATTCCCAATGAACCATCATCCAAATGCGCATCCTTTAAAGATTTGGAAAACGGCTAGAGTTTACT
>DYLB01000086.1 GCA_020722305.1 Anaerolinea thermophila
CTTCAAGGGGCGACCACCTCCAGCGTTGGGACCAACCCATTCACGTATTCCTCGATCCAGGTATACCCGGCAGGCGACAGGAAATCCGGGCTGCTGGCGTCCTGCGGATCGGCAGGATCGAGACCGTTGGCCGCCTCCCACGCATCCGGGAGGCCGTCGGCGTCGCTGTCAGGCGGGGCAGGCTTACCCATGCAAACCGGCCAGCCGCCGACCTGCTCCTGGCTGTCAATGATGCCCCCCGCCCCCCGGTGGACTTCCGGGACCAGGCGCTCGTCCACCGCATCCCGCGGGGTGATCGCCCCAGCATATTTCAGCACTTGGGTATAAGCCGTCCGGGTTGGGTAAATTTTCAGGTAGCTCGATCCGAACCGGGTCCGGGACGAGAGAGCGAACCCGCCGGGGTTTTGCACCCGGGCCTCGTCCAGGCTGTCGAATTCCGACAGGTTGCCCGCCTGGTAAATCCCGCTCTCCGCCGACATTCTATCGTCGAGCAGGATGTCGGCATGGCGTGAATTGGCCCCCGGCTTGAAATAGTTGTTGATGACGTGGACCAGGTTCGGATCGCCGCTGATTTCGAGCGGGCCGCGCTCCCAGTCGTAGACCAGGTTATTGACCACCTCGGCAGCTATCACCCCCGAGATGCGCGGGTTGCGGGCGCTGTTATGGGCGAACAGATTGTGGTGGATGGTCACGTTCGCTACCTGCTCCCCAGCCACCAGCCCCATCGAATGCGGGTCAGGCTTAGTCGCCCCCTCGTCAATGTGGATGCTGTTATTCAAGCCCTCACTGATGAAATTCCACTGCACCGTCACGTCGCGAATCAAATACGGCGACGACCGGTCCGACCAGAGGGACAGATTCTCGTCAATCGCCCAACTGACCGAATTGTGGTCCAGGATGATGTTGTAGACGTCGCTTTCGGCTTGGGAGGTGGTGATGCGGATGCCATCCCGGCAGCAGGACGGCTCGCCCTGATCCCCGATGCGCACCCGGACCCCGCGCAGGATCACGTCATGGGTGGCGATGACCAGCCCCTGGCCTTTCAGCGTTATCCCGCAGCCCGGGGCCGTCTGCCCGGCGATGGTGACGAACGGGCGGCTGACGACCAGTTCATCTTCCATCTCGATTGTCCCGCTGACCTGGAAGAGGATGATCCGCCCCTGGTCGTAGGGATTGGCCGGGTCGTCCGGCCAGACGCTTTCGACCGCCCAGCGCAGGCTGCCGGGATAGTCCGGGCTGTTGGCGTCCGTGGTATCGTTCAGGTTGGTAACAAATAGCACCCGCCCGAACCTGCCGCCGGGGGTGCGCGCTCCGAATCCCTGAGCGCCGGGGAAGGCCGGCAGGAAATCTGGTGCGGGAGGCTCGTAGGTCACGTCCGCCATCGAAATGTTACAGGCTGACAAC
Organism: Anaerolinea thermophila; assembly: GCA_020722305.1. Classification (GTDB taxonomy): domain Bacteria; phylum Chloroflexota; class Anaerolineae; order Anaerolineales; family Villigracilaceae; genus UBA5796. The sequence continues at coordinate 1,405 of DYLB01000086.1, forward strand.
GTGGAAAACAATAGCACAACGAACAGGATTGCGACGACGTGACCCGGTCTTCTAATCGGCATGATTCTCTCCTCTCTGACATGGCCGAAACAATACCAATCAATCAAAAATTTTACAAGAACAACATAAGTCGGAAGTGAGAACCGGAATTATCAACAACGGCAACCGCAGCGTGCCGACCATCATCTTCCCCGACGGCACGAAACTGGTCGAACCGCCTGAAGCGGAACTGAACGCCAAATTTAACTGAACTTCGCAATGTGAGATTTATCTCACAAGGTATGACCTTAACGCGGTCTCCAGCCGCAGCCAAACTGAATTGATCAAAGATTTGCGCGCTAATACTATAAATACCGCGTTACGAAAAACGGCTCCAGCGAGCCGTTTTTGGATTTCGTGAACTTCGTGCCCTTCGTGGACAACTCTCAAAACACCAACCTCAAGCCCATCACCACCAGCAGCAACAGGACCACCTTCCGAAACGCCAGGGGGTTGAGATGCCTGTCGAGGCTGAGGCCGGCCGCCAGTCCCAGGGCAATGGCGGGGAGTGCGGGCCAGAACAACGCCCAGACCTGCCCGGTCAGCGTCCCTCCCGCCAGGTGGACGGCCAAAACCGTCAGGCTGTTGATGATGAAGTATCCCTGCAAATTGCTCTTGAAGGTCTCCCGCGGCCATCTGCGGCAATCGGCGTAGATGATGACCGGCGGGCCGGAGGTGTTGTAAGCCCCGCCCAAGGCCCCGCCGGCGAACCCGGCCAGCCAGGCCCAGAGCTGGTTCTTCAACTCCGGCAGGTGCAGGCCGAACAGGGCGTACAGGGCATACCCGGCGATGACGATCCCCAGGACCGCCAGGGCGACCCGCTCATCCACGCCGCGCAGGAATAGGACCCCGAACGGAGTGCCGATCACGGAGGCCAGCACCACCTTCCAGATCAAGCGCAGGTCCAGCGCCTGGCGGAAACGCAGGATCAGTACCAGTTCGATCACGATGGCAGCCAAAGCCACCAGCGGGGTCGCCATCCGGATACCGACGATGGCCGGCAGGAGCGCCATCGAGACCAGCGCCAGCCCGAAGCCCGACAGGCTCTGGGTGAAGGCAGCCAGGAACAAAACGGATGCAGCCAGCCAGGTTTCCACAGGGCTGGATTATACCTGGGAGCATCGTCTATAATGAGGGCATCTCAATTGTGGAGCGCCCATGCCCAAAACAGCCGAAGTCGTCATCTGCGGCGCTGGCATTGCCGGGATCAGCGCGGCGTATTACCTGAGCCAGGCTGGGGTCGAAGACATCCTGCTGCTCGATGAGCGTCCCCCGCTCAGCCTGACCAGCGACCGTTCGACCGAGTGTTACCGCAACTGGTGGCCCGACCCCGAAATGCTGGCCCTGATGAACCGTTCGATTGACCTGATGGAAAAACTGGCCGACGAGACCGGGAATCCCTTTCACATGAACCGGCGCGGCTACCTGTACGTGACCGCCGACCCGGGGCGCATCCCGGCCATGATCGAGCGGGCCAAACGGATCTCGAACCGGGGCGCCGGGCCGCTGCGCGTCCACACCTCCGAGGCTTCGGCCTACCAACCCGCCCCGGTCGAGGGATTCCATGACCAGCCCGTCGGGGCAGATTTGCTGTTGGGCAGCGCGCTGATCCGCAAACACTTCCCGTGCCTGACGGAGCAAGCCGCCGCAGCCCTGCATGTCCGCCGGGCAGGGTGGCTCTCGGCCCAGCAGCTGGGGATGACGCTGCTCGAAACGGGACGCAGGCACGGGGTCCGGTTCGAGGCGGGACGGGTGACGGGCGTCGAAACGGAAGGCGGTCGGGTGCGAGGCGTCCGCCTGGGAACGGGGAAGGCCATCCACACAAGAATCTTTATCAACGCCGCCGGGCCGTTTCTGAAGGACGTGGGCGCGCTGCTGGGCCTGGACCTGCCGGTGTTTACCGAGCTGCATCTGAAAGTGGCCTTCAACGACCCGCTCGGCGCGGTAGAGCGGGATGCGCCGCTGCTGATCTGGGAAGACCCGCAAAGCCTGCCCTGGGAGCCGGACGAGCGGGCGGCCCTGGCCGAGGACCCCGAGACGCGCTGGTTGACGATGCCCTTCCCGGCTGGGGCGCACACCCGCCCGGAAGGCAGCGGACAATCCATTTTGCTGCTGTGGGAATACCAGACGAAGCCGATGTCCCCCGTCTGGCCGCCGCCATTGGACGGCCTGTACCCGGAGATTGCGCTGCGCGGCATGTCGGCCATGATCCCCGCGCTGAGGGGTTACTTTGGCCGCCTGCCCCGCCCGCAGCTGGACGGCGGCTATTACACCAGGACGCGCGAGAACCGCCCGCTGGTCGGCGGCACGCCGGTGGAGGGGGCGTACCTGATCGGGGCGCTGTCGGGTTACGGCATCATGGCGGCCTGCGGCGCAGGGAGCCTGCTGGCGGCGCAGGTCACGGGACGAAACCTGCCCGCCTACGCCGGGGCGTTCGAGCTGCGGCGCTACGAAGACCCGGCCTATGTGCAGCAACTGGAACACTGGGATGACAGCGGGCAGTTATAAGCGGAAGATAAGGAGCCAAGCATGAAAATGAAACCATTCATAACATTCTTTTTGGCGTTCCTGCTCACGTCTTGCAACGGCTGGAGCATCGAAATCCCCGACATCCCCACGCCGTTCCCGACCGTCACGCCGATGGTCTTCACGCCGACGCCCCGCCTGGTCACGCCGACGCTCTCGTCCACGCCGGAGATCGGCTCGCCGACGGCAGTAGTCCCTGCGACGGCCACTGAAACGCCAACGGTCGTCTTCACCGATACCCCCACAGTTACACCGACTCCCGGCTCGTTCAGCGTGGAAGTGCTGGGCTGCAACACCAGCCTGGACATCACCCACGGCATGGGTGAAGTGACCAACGCCTACGTCCTGCTCAAGAACACCACCGGCGGCAGCCTGACGAACGTCTGCGCCACCCTGTTCGCCCTGGACGAAGGCCGCCCCCACCCGGACAAGACCGTCTGCGTGCCGCTGCTGGAAAGCGGCTTCCAGGTCTCGCTCAAACTGACGGTGGACAGCACCTACCAGGAGGAGACGCCGATCCAGGTGGACGTGACCGCCGAGGACGTTTTGCTCGCCCGTGAGGGCGAACCAGCGTGCCGGGACCTGGGCCTGTTCGGGCCTCCGACCGGCTCGATACTCACCCCCGTGCCTGTCCCGTAAAGGCGCAGGAGTCCAGCGACTTCCGGCGTTGGCTAAAACCTTAAATCCGGGAGCAAGGCAGAAATCCTGTATAACAACCAAACAATGAGCGCCGTTCACGTTCCCCCGGTAACCGAGCGGAAACGCATCTCGCAAAAAGCCATCAATGACGTGGTGCGGCAAATCGCCGAGAAATTCCACCCTCAAAAAATCATCCTGTTTGGCTCGTATGCACGCGGCAAGCAGCGCCCCGAATCGGATGTGGATTTGCTGGTTTATACACCTGCGGTGTTAGCCGAGCGCGTCAGGCTGGGAGATTCATTTCCGCGCGAAATCATCAGGGATGGGAAAGTTGTCTACAGTATTGCTCTATAAAAACTACGCCAACCGCGAAGATTTTGCACGATGCTCATCATTTGGTTGCGGAATGAATTCCGCGCTACGAATCCGCTGGTTAAGGATTGAGACACACCGTCCCGAAGGGTTTGAGCGGTTCAACCAGGTCTTTTGAAGAAACCTTCGGGACGGTTCCCCTCACAATCAATAGCTACTATGCCAGGGGCAGCGTGAACGTGAACACGCTGCCTCTGCCTTCCCCCTCGCTGTCGGCCCAGATGCGCCCACCCTGGGCTTCGACCAGGTGCTTCGCAATCGTCAGGCCGATCCCGCTCCCGCCGCCCGACTGCCGCGAGCGGGATTTATCAACTCGATAGAAGCGGTCGAAGAGGTGCGGCAGATGTTCGAGGGGGATGCCGAGGCCGTTGTCCCGCACGGAAATCCACATCTCTTTGGCGTGTACCTCGGCAGAAAGGACGACCCGTCCGCCAGAAGGGGTATAGCGCAGGGCGTTGCCGAGCAAATTGATTAGCACCTGGAGCGTGCGTCCCTCGTCGGCCAGGATCGGCTTCAAGTTGGCGGGCAGGCTGGTAGTCAGGGAGATGCCCTTGTCGGCGAACTGCCGCTCCATCATGCGGATGGAGGTCTGGGTCAAGTCGGTCAATTTCACTTTGCCTGGTTTAATCTCGATCGCGCCGGCTTCGACTCGGCTGAGTTCCTGCAAATCATCCACGATGCGATTGAGACGGTCGGTTTCCTGGTGGATCTGCTCGAAGGTCTCGGAGGTGGAGGGCAAGACGCCGTCAATCAGGCCTTCCATCGAGCCTTTGATGGCCGTCAACGGGGTGCGCAATTCGTGTGAAACGTCGCCGATCAATTGCAGCCGACGGGCTTCGACCTGTTCCAGCTTTTCGGCCATTTGGTTGAAACTGTGCGCCAACTGGCCAAACTCGTCATCCCAATCCTCGCGGACGCGTTCCTCGTAATGTCCATCGGCAATCCGCAGGCTGGCATCCGAAATGGCCTGGAGCGGGCGCACCACCTGGCGGCTGAAAGCCAGGCTGGCAATGAGCGCCAGAAATACAGCCGCAACTCCCGCCCAAAGGAAGGCCTCGTTGAGGGAAGCGCGGAATTGCTCGTAGAAGGTCGCCGCCTGGCCCTGTCCCTGGCCGCGGCCTAAGCCCTGGCCCATCATCATGCCGCCATCTGCATTCATCATCTGGTCCATCATGCCGAGGTGGCGGCTGAAAGTAGCCGGTGCGGTAAGACTGATTACGATCCAAAGCGCCAGCATCAGCACCAGGATCACGACCAGGTACGAGGCAAATAACTTGACGCTGAATCGCTTGCGAATAGCGTTGATCATAGCGGCTCATCCTCGAAGCGATACCCGACCCCGCGCACGGTGGAGATCAGGTCGGGATTGCCCAGTTTCTGGCGGACGTGGCCGAGATGGACATCTACTACCCGCATTTCGCCAAAATAAGCCCCGCCCCAAACCTTGTCGAGCAATTGTTCGCGGGTCAGCACCCGGCCGCGGTTTTCGGCCAGGGCGCGCAACAGGTCGAATTCGATGGCGGTCAGGTCAATCGGCTGGTCGTCCACGCTTACCTGGCGGGCGGCGATGTCCATCCGCAGGTGTTGGAAAGACAGGACTTCGCCCACGCCCAGGCTGGGAAACTGGATGCGGCGCAGGGCGGATTTGATGCGCGCCACCAGTTCACGCGGGCTGAACGGCTTGGTCACGTAATCATCTGCGCCGACGGTCAGCCCGACCACCTTGTCGGTTTCTTCGGTTTTGGCGGTCAGCATGATGACGTAAACGTCGGATTCGCGGCGCAGGCGGGTCAGGATCTCGATCCCGTCCATGCCGGGGAGCATCACGTCCAGCAGGATCAGGTCGGGTTTGAAGGCCCGCGCCGTTTTCAGCCCGGAGGGGCCGTCGGAGGCGGTCAACACTTCGTAGCCTTCGGGTTTGAGATAGGCGGTGATCAGATTGATAATGCTGGGTTCGTCGTCTATAACTAAAATCTTTGCCATTTTGCACTTGCCTGAAAGGGATTTTCCTGGGGTTGTAAGTCGAGTTTATTCCTGCCGTGCGAAAAATCGGTGAAGTCAACATAAAGATTGTGTAAAGTAAAGACAAGCAACGTCTCATGACTCGGCTGCAACCGGTGCCAGGGAGCGGTAAAGGGCGACGATCTGGCCCGCGATCCGCTCCCAGGCGTAGTCACGGGCATGGATAACGGCCCGCTGGCCCATCGTCCGGAGCAGGAGCCGGTCGGAGAGCAGCGTGGTCAGGCGCTCGGCCAGGGCTTCCGGCTCCCCGTCCGGGACATGGAAGCCTGTCACCCCATCCTGGATGAGGAAGGCCAATCCCCCAACCTGCGAGGCGATGACCGGTGTGCCGCAGGCCATGGCTTCTAAGGCCACCATCCCGAACGACTCGTAGTGGGAGGGCATCACGAGCAGGTCGGCGGCGGAATAGTAATACGGCAGGGTGTCCTGGCCGCGTTTGCCGAGAAAGACGACCATGCGGTCCAGGCACAATTCCTGACACAGGGCCTGCAGGCGGGTCATCTCGCCAGTCATCTCGTCCCGGCTGACGTATGGAGCGCCGCCGATGATCGCCAGGTGGACCGGGCGCTGGCCGATAATATCCGCAAGCCGCAATCGGGACATGGCCCGGATCAGTGTATCCACGCCTTTGAGCGGCTCGATCCGGCCCACGAAGAGTACCATGCGCTCTTCGGGCGGCAAGCCGATGAACTGCTTGGCTTCATCGGGAGGGATCGGGTAGAAATGGCTGATGTCCACGCCCGGCGGGATGATGACCACCTTGTCCAGGTCGGCCTTGTAGAGCCATTGTAACTGGGCCTGCTCGGCCAGGGTGGCCGCCACGACCCGGTCGGCTATTTTCAGGACGCGGCGTTCACCGTCCAGCCGGTAAGCGCCTTCCTTTTCGCTCTCGCTGCGGGCGATCCGGTTTTTCATCTCGCCCAGGGTGTGGAACATGTGCACGACCGGGATACCCCAGGCCTGTTTCAAGGCCTCGGCCGCGATTCCGGACATCCAATAATGGCTGTGGATGATGTCGTACCGGATGTTTTTCTCGGCGGCGAACTTCAGGATTCCCTGGACGAATTCCGGAATGTACCCGGCAAGCTCCCGCTTCGCCACCGGGACCTCGGGGCCGGCCGGTACGTGGACGACGCGGTTGCCGTACCCCAGGTCGTGCAGCACATGGGGGACGTGCTCATCCTGCGAACGGGTGAAGACGTCCACGTGGATGCCCATCCGCCCCAACTGGCGGGTCACATCCCGAACGTAGACGTTCATGCCGCCCGTATCTTTGCCCCCCAGGGTCGCCAACGGGCAGGTGTGGTATGAGATCATGGCTATCCGCAGCATCAATCGTTCTCCGGGCGAACTTGCGCATTCATGGGGAATACTGTATAATCCCCGCCGCCAAGCCACAGTAGCTCAGTTGGCAGAGCAGACGATTCGTAATCGTCAGGTCATGGGTTCGAATCCCATCTGTGGCTCCAGGGTCGAGTATATCGCGGAAACCAGGTTCCATTGTGACCTGGTTTCATTATTTTA
>DYLB01000087.1 GCA_020722305.1 Anaerolinea thermophila
CAGAATTCCTTGGTGTACTTCGTGTCCTTTGTGGATAAAGACCTTTTTGCAGTGGACTCATTTTTAAGCCCGAAGTGTTACACTGTCCACATGTCCAAACGCAAACTTCTTACCGGTCTGGCCGGGTTCGCCGTCCTGGCCCTGCTCGTTTACCAAATCCCCTCCGTCAAAACCCGCGTGGATTGGCGGATAGATATCGCCAGAACCTACCTGCGCGGCGTGGTCCAGCCCGCCGGGCCGCTGCCAACGGCGCGAGCGGTCACTTCCGGGCCGCTGAGTCCCACTTTAACGGCCACCCGGCCCCCCGGTCCCGAAGCGCAGCCGAGCGCAGCGCCCACCGCCGCCTCCACGCCCACGCCGCTCCCCCTGCCCGCCTCCGTCTCCCTCGAAGCGCCCGCCTACGAGCTGCAAAGCATCAACAACTGCGGCCCGGCCACCCTGACGATGGCCCTGCGCTATTACGGCTGGGCCGGGGGCCAGTCGGACATCTCGGACGTGATCAAGCCCATCCCCGAGGACCGCAACGTCAACCCCGAAGAGATGGCTTACTGGGTGCGCAACTTCGCCGGCTGGCTGCGGGCCGAGTACCGCGTCAACGGCGACCTGGCCCTGCTCAAGCGTCTGCTGGCGGCCGGCTTCCCGGTCATCATCGAGGAGGTCTTCACCTTCGACGACCCCTTCTGGCCCAACGACGACCTGTGGGCCGCCCACTACCTGCTGCTCACCGGCTACGACGACGCCTCCCGCACCTTCACCGTGCAGGATTCGTTCCACGGGGCGAACCTGCCCCTCTCCTACGAAAAACTGGATGCCAACTGGGAACCGTTCAACCGGGTCTATATGCTGATCTACCTGCCCGAACAGGAATCCCGGCTGCGGGAGCTCCTCGGAGCGGACTGGGACCCGGGCCAAAACCGTCAGAACGCGCTGGCCGCTTCCGAAGCCGCGACCGCCTCGCATCCCGATAACGCTTTCGCCTGGTTCAACCTGGGGACGAACCTGGTGGCCCTGGAGCGGTACACCGAGGCTGCGGAGGCGTATGATTCCGCCCGCCAGATCGGGCTGCCGCAGCGCATGTTGCGTTACCAGTTCGGGCCGTTCCTGGCTTACTTCCACGCCTTCCGCACCGAAGACCTGCTCACCCTGGCCGAATACGCTTTGCAGCGCACACCGAACTCCGAAGAGGCTCTGCTCTGGAAAGGCTGGGGACTGTACCGACAGGGCGATACCAACGGAGCCATCCAGCTCTGGCAAAAGGCGCTGGAGGAACGCCCCGGCTATCCCGATGCCCAATACGCCCTGGATTTCGTGCGCTGAGTTTCACCTATCAGATTTGTAAGGTTGGACAAATGGGTGATTAATCTATACGTACCTGTCTAGTAAACTAAGGGCAACGATCATCCACGGAGGAACAAAGATGAAAAAATTAATACCCTTCTTATTTGTGGTTGCCCTGGCCTTGCAGGCCTGCGGGACAGGAAATGCTGCCCCGACTGCCATCAACCTGCCGACAGCCGTGCCGACTGTCGCAGTTGCCAACGCCACCGCCAAGCCCTCCAACCAGGAATTCGACCCTGGCGAGGAACGGGTTGCAGAAATAGACGGGATGCCGCAGGTTTACATCCCGGCCGGCAGCTTCCGCATGGGAGGCGTGGACTCCAAAGCCCAGCCGGATGAAGGCCCCGACCACAACGTGACCATGAAAGCTTTCTGGATGGACCGGGTCGAGGTGACCAACGGCATGTACAAGCTGTGCGTCAATGCTGGCGTCTGTGAGCCGCCGCGCACCTTCCAGTCGGCCACCCACGCGGATTACTTCTCCAACGCCGCCTACGACAACTACCCGGTGGTCAACGTGGGCTGGGGCGATGCCAAGACCTACTGCGAGTGGGCCGGCCGCCGCCTGCCGACCGAGGCTGAATGGGAATACGCCGCTCGCGGCAGCGATTACCGCACTTGGCCCTGGGGCGAAGAGCGTCCGGATTCATCCCGCGCCAATTACAACTTCCTGGTGGCCGACACCTCCCCGGTGGGCCAGTACCCATCGGGGGCCAGTCCCTTCGGCGTGCTGGATATGTCTGGCAACGTTTGGGAGTGGGTGGCTGACTATTACGATCCCGGTTACTACGCCGTGGCCGGCGGGACGAATCCGCCCGGACCGCAGAAGGCCAAGAACGGCTTCCGACGCGTGATCCGCGGCGGCTCGTGGAAGGACGGCGAGTTCGACATCCGCTTGGCCAACCGCGGCTTCGCCGAAGGCCCGGATTTCGAGGCCTCGACCGGCTCGGATGCCTACCTGGGCGAATCCGGCAACCACATTGGCTTCCGCTGCGTAACAGACAACTAAACCGTTTTCTCCTTTGACGTGAGAAGCCCCGACTCAATCGGGGCTTCTTCGTTACACGGTCACCTTTTCGATTTGCAAATCGCGCCGTGTTGACGCTCACGTTTTCTTGTGGTATTATCCGCGCCAATAATCAAAAAAGCCTTTTACGGCACTCTTATCCAGAGAGGCGGAGGGACCGGCCCTGCGAAGCCTCGGCAACCCCACGAGCGCGTGGAAGGTGCCAATTCCGGCAGGATGTTTCTGGAAGATGAGAGGGCAGCCGAGCATCGTGCAATTGCCCTTTCGAGTTACCGGAAGGGCAATATCTATTAAGAAAGGTGAAACTTCATGAGTACTACTTTTATGACCTCCCCCAAACTGGTCTTCACGTCCGAGTCGGTGACCGAGGGTCATCCCGACAAAATGTGCGACCAGATCAGCGATGCCGTACTCGACGCCTGCCTGGAGCAGGACCCCTATTCCCGCGTCGCCTGCGAGACGGCCACCAAGACCGGCTACGTGATGCTCATGGGCGAAATCACTACCAAAGCCTTCGTCAACTTCGACGAACTCGTCCGCAAGATCGTCACCGGCATCGGCTATGACCGGGCCAAGAAAGGCTTCGACGGAAACACCTGCGGCGTCCTTTCGGCAATCGCCAGCCAGAGTCCCGATATCGCCATGGGGGTGAACCATGCTCTCGAGGAGAAATCCGGCGAGATGACCGAAACCGAGATCGAAACCATCGGCGCCGGCGACCAGGGCATGATGTTCGGCTTTGCCTGCAACGAAACCCCAACCCTGATGCCGATGCCGATCTACCTGGCCCACAAGCTCACCCGCCGCCTGAGCGAAGTCCGCAAGGACGGCACGCTCGAATGGCTGCGTCCCGACGGCAAGAGCCAGGTCACGGTCGAATACAGTTACGGCAGACCCAAGCGGATTGATACGGTGCTGATCTCCACCCAGCACGCCCCCGAAATCTCGCAGGAGGACATCCGGGCCGCCGTCATCGAACACGTCATCATGCCCGTGCTGCCTGCCGACATGGTGGACGAGGACCTGAAGATCTACGTCAACCCGACCGGGCGCTTCGTCATCGGCGGGCCGATGGGCGACGCCGGGGTGACGGGCCGCAAGATCATCGTTGACACCTACGGCGGCATGGGGCGTCACGGCGGCGGCGCGTTCTCGGGCAAAGACCCGACGAAGGTGGACCGTTCGGCGGCTTACGCGGCCCGCTGGGTGGCCAAGAACGTGGTCGCGGCCGGGCTGGCCGACCGCTGCGAGATCCAGGTGGCGTATGCCATCGGCGTAGCCCGCCCGCTCTCGGTCAACGTGGAGACGTTCGGCACCGGCAAAATCCCCGACGAGCAGATCGTCGAACTGATCAACCAGCACTTCGACCTGCGCCCCGGCGCGATCATCCGCGACCTAGACCTGCGCAAGCCGATCTATCAGAAGACGGCCGCCTACGGCCACTTCGGCCGCGACGACATCGAGTTCACCTGGGAACGCACGGACAAGGCCGAACTCTTGAAAGAAGCTGCCGGGCTGGTGGTCGAGGGGCAAAAGTAAGAAGGAAAAAGTCGCCAGGAAAAGACCTCGGAAGTTTCCCGGAAAACCTCCTGGCCACATAGACTCCGAAAAATTTCCGAAGTCTGTGACAAAATAAGCGCCTCTGAAGTTCAGGGGCGCTTATTTGCATTAACGGGTACGCAACACGGAACACGCACTATTCAGGCTTTTCCAATCCGTGCGCTTCGAGCAACTCCCCATTGGCCAACAGCTCTGCCGTCAACCCGTCGGCCACGATTTGCCCCTCGTCCATGATGACCATGCGCGGGAAGAGTTCGCGCACCATCAGCAGGTCGTGGGTCGAGACCAGCATGGTAATCGGCAGGTCACGCAGCAGGTTGATCAACGAACGCCGGGCGCGCGGGTCGAGGCCGGCCGAGGGTTCGTCCAGCGCCAGGATTTGTGGACGCATCGAAAGCACGGTGGCGATGGCGATGCGCTTCTTCTGCCCCACGCTCAGGTGGTGTGACAGCCTGTCCCCGAACCCGCCCATCCCAACCGACTCGAGGGCCTCGTCCACCCGGCGGCGAACTTCGTCTTCGGGCAGGCCCATGTGCAACGGGCCGAAGGCCACGTCCTCGAAAACCGTCGGGGAGAACAACTGGTCGTCCGGGTTCTGGAAGACCAGCCCGACCAGGGCGCGCACCAGGGGCAGATTCGGCTCATTTAGCGGCAGGCCGGCCACGGTGAGTCCGCCCCGCCCGGTCAGGATGCCGTTCAGGTGCAGCATCAGGGTGGATTTCCCGGCCCCGTTCGGCCCGACCAGGGCCACCTTATCCCCCTCGCACAGGTTCAGGTTGACGCCGCGCAGGGCCACGTGCCCGTCCGGGTAGGCAAAGTGCAAATCCGTTACCTGGAGCACGTCGCCTTCGCACTCCGGCATCTTGAAATCGAAAGCAGGTTGGTGTTCGACAGGCATCAGCGGATCCATCCAACAAGCTGGGTAAGTAAAAGGGACGCGAGCGCCAGCCCCAGTGCCAGCCAATCGCGGCGGGACATGGCGTGCGGGTTGAGCGTGCGCAGGTGACCGGTGTAGCCGCGCGCCAGCATGGCGTTGTAGATGCGGTCGGAGCGTTCGTAACTGCGCAGGAAGAGTTGACCGGCCATGCTGCCCGTCACCCCGGCGCGCCACAGCACGTTCCGCCCGGACCTTTGGCCTGGCGCGGCTGCCGAACGCGCTTGCCTGGCCCTGAGCAGACGGTAGGCCTCGTCGGTCAGCACGAACAGGTAACGGTAGAGAAACGCGACGATAGTGGTCAGTGAGCGCGGCAGGCGCAGGTGTTCGAGAGCGTGGATCAGATCGGGGAACTGGGTGGTGGCGACCAGCAGGATCGCCATCTGCACCGAAAGCCACGAACGGGCCAGGATGCTGAAGAAACGCACCAGGCCGAAATCGGTCGGGACGAGGCTCAGGCCGAGGACATGCCATTCGGCCAGCGGCTGGCCGAGCGGCGAGAAGACGGCGCTGACCGCCGCAAGGGCGAACGGCAGGGCTATGAATGAACGCTTGAAGGTGTATCCCAACCCGAGCCGCGACTGGTCGTTGGCCAGCAGCAACACCAGCCAGGCGACGAGGAAAGCCAGCCACGCCCCGTCTGGCAGCAGCGCGTTGGACAGGATGAAGGCCACCGTCACGACCACCTTGACGCGCGGGTCGAGGCGATGGACGAGGCTTTCATGGGCGTGGTAGCGGTCGAAGGCGTGGACGTGCATCGAGTAACGGATCTGGCAACGGGTGATGAAGCGAATAAACGGATGTTAGCGGGTCTTGCGCAGGCTGCGGCCGACCAGGATCATCAGTCCCAGCACGACCAGCGCGCCGACCGCCCCGGCGGCGATCGTCGAGAGGGCCGTCCCGCCCAGGAAGGGGATGGTGTAATCCGGCAGGATTTGGTACGGGGCGGATTGTCCCAGGTGCAGGAAGCCCATGTTTTCGGCCACCCGCTCCAGGCCGTCGGGCGAGGCGGAGGCCAGCGGCGAGAGGAATATGGCCAAAAGTGAGACAATGATCCCACCGTAGATCCAGCCGCGCCCGCCGCTGGCCGCGGTCTTTTCGGCGCTGAGCAGGTCGGGGCGGGTCCGTTCGATGAAGGCCAGCGCGGCGACGGTGATGATCGCCTCCCCGATCCCAATCAGGAGATGCACGCCCAGCATGGCCGGGACGACGATCTCGAGCCGGGAAGTGCCACTCAGCCAGAGTTGCAAGGACGCCAACAGCGCGGAAGCGATGGTAGAGAGCCAGGCTGCGAGTCCCGCCACAGCCAGGCGCACCCCTTTGCCGCGGCCGTTGACCGTGCGGTACAGGCCGAAGCCGATGACCGCGGTCAGCACGCCCATGTTGAAGATGTTGGCTCCCATCACCAGTAAGCCGCCGTCCTGGAAGAGCAATGCCTGGACGCCGATGACCGCCGTCATGACCAGGATCCCGGCCCAGGGTCCGAGCACGATAGCGGCCAACGCTCCGCCAAGGAAGTGGCCGGAGGTCCCGCCCGCGACCGGGAAATTGAGCATTTGGGCCGCGAAAATGAAGGCCGCCATGACCCCCATCAACGGCACCTGTTTTTCGCTGAGGGACTTATTGGTTTTGGAAAGCGCGACGGCGATCATCGCAACTGCCAAAAGCCAGAAAAGGACCGAGATGGCCAGGTTCAGGAACCCATCCGGGATGTGCAGTGGTGCGGGTGCAAACAACATTTTGACCTCCTGGGCAAATTATCCGTTTTGTCCGTTTTGACAATCCGGACACAGCCCGAATAGCGATAAATGGTTGCCTGCCAACCGGAAGCCGCTGGCGGCCTCCAATTGAGCGTACAGAGACTCGAACAGGGAATTTTCCACCTCGACCGTGCTGCCGCACTTGCGGCAGACTAGGTGGTGATGGTCATGCTCGCGAATCTCGTAAACCGGATGCCCGCCCCCCAGGTGGATCGGCCGGACCAGCCCGTGCTCAGATAAAAACTCCAGGGTGCGGTAGACGGTCGTTTCGGTCACGCCGGGGACGGTCTCGCGCACCTGTTCATAGACCTGGGCCGGGGACAGGTGCTTCGGCGAGGCGTACAGGACGTGCATAATTGCCAATCGCTGGGGAGTCATCCTGAAGCCGCGTGCGCGGAGGGTATCGGCGAGATGGTTGGCGCAAGACATGGAAAATCCCTTATTGCAAGTTTTTATCAGGAGAAAGTATATCGCAATTAGGAGCTTTGTCAACCAAAAGCGGCGGGACAACCTGCCCGCCGCCGAGGATTTTCGTGAACGAAAATTGGGAGCGTTCGTCTACGGCTGGAAGTGGATCAGGGCGAACACCCCGGGCTTGCCGCCGACGTAATCCACGCCTACCAGCCAGGCGCGCCAGTCTTTGGCCCCCGCTTTGGATTCGGGTTTGTAGACCGTCAGGAAATTGATGTTGGCGTATTCCGGTGGCCAGGGATCGGCGCTGCCCGTTTTGCCGGCATCGTTACAGTAAATTTCATAACCGCTGCCGAAGACATCCTTCAATTTCGGAGTAACGATCTTGCTGAACCCCCCGACCTCGTTCTGGTACGCGCCGGGAGCCTTGCCCCAGTTGATGCTGTAAGTCCCGTTGAACAGGTTGGGCAGGTACGAGAAGAAATTAAACGCCGGGCCGTTGCGGAAAAGCCGGAGGGTGATGCCGTGGTTGGGGCTGGCAATCGAAGCCAGCAGTTTGCCATCTTCGTTGACGACCGCTTTTGCCAGGTCGCTCACCAGGGTTTTGGTGCGCCCGTCCTTGCAGAACACTTCCGGCTCGACGTATTCAGTCACATAATAGCCGCTGATCCAGCCCAATCCGCCGCCCGTGCGCCGCACCTCGAACCAGATGCGCGGGTGATCCCCGGCAATGCTGCCGGTGAGGGGGATGTCTTTCTGCTGCGCCCCGAGCGCGCCGACGATCGGATACCAGGTGCTGGGTCCGCTGCGGATGTTGAGCGTACCCCGGTCCGGGACGTTGACCAGCGCGTACCGCAGCGGCGTGGGCGTGGGCGACGGGCCGGGCGTTGGCGTGCGGGACGGGGTGGCGCTCGGGGCGGGAGTCCCGACGGTGGGGGTGAGGGTAGGCGTGCCGGTCAACTCGCCCCCAGCCTGGACCGGAGCAGACGGAAGAAGCTGCATCGTGGCCAGCGCAGCCAGGGCCAGCGCCAGGGCAATCATGGCAAAGCGTTTCATATCAAACCTCCAGTCTGATGAAAGCACGGACGGATTAATCATAGCATAAAGCATCCTGCAAGGGCCTAATTTTGCGCCGAAGTCGGGAGACTTCAGACTCCGTTTCTAATAACTTTTGTTGGCGCGCCAAACCGATGGGGCGCTCTTTACCGGCATCGAAAGGAGTCCGCTAATCTCCGCGAATGCTTCGATGAACTCAGCACAAGTTTTCGCTAATCTTCTAAAAAATTCGCGCAGATTAGCGGATTCCACCCCAGCACT
>DYLB01000088.1 GCA_020722305.1 Anaerolinea thermophila
TCAATAATAACAAGATCATCAACCAAGGTATCTATACGATACCCCACATCTATGGTTTGCCCTTGATACGTTAGAGGCAGTCCTACTTCAGTAAGGGCCTTCCTGCCGCGCAGCCGAAGTTCATGGGCATGACACTCCTGATATGCCGACTCAAGTAATCCAGGCCCGAGAGCCTTGTGGACTTTGATCGCAGCATCAACAACATCCTTTGCAACCGCCTCAATGTCTATCACTTTTCTATCCTCCAAACTATCTTCGCGCCCTTCGCGCCTTCGCGGTGAAATTAAGCAGTGCGGTAATAGCCCACGTCCACCGAGTAGACCCGGCCGCGCTTGATCACCTGCTTGACCAGGTTCGTCCCATAACGGTAGCCCAGGTGACGGTAATCCGGCACGGACAGGATCAGCAGGTCGGCCTGTTTGCCGGGTTCGAGTGAGCCGACCCGGTCGGCGCGGCGGATGGCGTGGGCTGAGTTGATCGTGGAGGCGACGATGGCCTGGGCCGGGGTCAGTTTCAACATGCGGCAGGCCAGGGCGATGACGAACTGCATCGACTCGTTCCAGGTCGTGCCAGGGTTGAGGTCGGTGGCCAGGGCTAGGATGCCGCCGGCGTCGAGGATCTTTTGGGCCGGGGTGTATTCGGATTCAGCCAGCCCGAACGGGGTGCAGGGCAGGGAGACCGCGACCGTATCGGAGCTGCCCAAGGCGGCGATGTCGGCCTCGGAGGTCTTGACAAGGTGGTCCGCCGAGGCCGCCCCCAGTTCGACCGCCAGGGAGGCGCCGCCCAGGTTGTCGAACTCGTCGGCGTGGATCTTGAGCGGGAATCCCAGCGACCGGGCCTGGGTCAGGATTTGACGCGCTTGGGCCAGGTCGAAGGCTTTGTTCTCGCAGAAGACGTCCACGAACGGCAGGGGACGTCCGGGGGCGTGAGTCTCCCACCATTCGCGTAAAATCGGCAGCATGGTCTGGCTGACCAAATCGGTGTAGCCCTGCGGGTCATCCTTGAATTCAGGAGCGATGGCGTGGGCGCCGAGGAAGGTGAAGGCCAGTTCGAGCGGACCTTCGTCGTCGAGGGCCAGCAGGGCCTTGAGCAGGCGCAGTTCGGTGGCGGTTTGCAGGCCGTAGCCGGTCTTGGCTTCGGCAGTGGTCGTGCCGGTGGCGAACATGCGCAGCAGCCGCGAGCGGGTCTGGGCGATGAGGGATTCGATGCTGGCAGTGCGGGTGGCGTGCACAGTGGAGAGGATCCCGCCGCCAGAGGCCAGGATGTCAAGATAAGCCATCCCGCCCATTTTCATCTCGAACTCGGCGGCCCGGTCGCCGCCCCAGATGAGGTGGGTGTGCGGGTCCACGAAGCCGGGCATGACGACGCTGCCGGTGGCGTCGAGGCCGGGTTCGTCGGGATGGGCGGCGCGCAGTTCGGGGGTGGGGCCTACAGCGACAATCTTCTCGTCCCGGATGAGCACCGCGCCGTTCTCGATCAGGCCGAGGTTGCCGAGATCGCGGCCGCGCTGCGGGCCGCCAGTAAGGGTCAGAAGTTGGGTGGCGGAGTGGATGAGCATGGGTTGATTTTAACCGATAAGAAAAATTCGGCGGGCCATCAGGCCCGCCGAACGGTTAATTCGGGCGAATGATTTTAGTAGCCGCGATTGCGGTCTCCGCCGCCGCGGTTGCGGTCGCCACCACCGCGATTGCCGCCGCCGTAACCGCCGCGGCCGCCGCTGCCGTAGCCGCCGCGGCCGCCGCCGTATCCGCCGGGCCGCTCTTCGCGGGGACGGGCTGCGTTAACTTTAAGCTCCCGTTCGGCGAACTGGTAGCCGTTGAACATGCTGATGGCTTTCTGCGCTTCGGCCTGGGTGCTCATTTCGACAAAGGCAAAACCTTTCGACCGACCGCTATCCCGATCCTTGATCAGGGCGACGGATGAGACCGTCCCGGCCTGGGAAAACAGGGTCCGCAAATCGTCTTCGGTGGTCGAGTAAGACAGGTTGCCGACGTACAACTTCACTTCCATTTTCAATTCTCCTTGTGTAAGCCGTCCTTTACGGCTTGGGTGGCGCAGCCAGCACATTCAGCAGGATTGGCAGCGCAAGACGATTATCCTGTTTCAGGCAAATTGAGTATATCACGCTGTGCGGTCTTGTGTTAACCCGGATTTGCCCCGAATTTTCTTGTCAACCCGGCGCTGGACGGAAACTCGACGCCTGTGATATACTTGCGCCCGCTCCGCCGATGGAGCTATTCTGCCCAGGGCAGGCATGAAAATGCCCAATCTCACACGCTTCTGGACCGGCCGGTGCGTGCTGCGGACCCTGATGGACGCAGTCGCCGGACGGGATGAAGGAAGCGGAGGCCAAACGCGAAGGAGGTTTTCCCTATGGCCGTTATTTCTATGAAGGCCCTGCTTGAGAGTGGTGTCCACTTCGGACATCGCACCAATAAGTGGGACCCGCGCATGAAACCGTTCGTCTTCACCGAGCGCAACGGTATTCATATCATTGACTTGCAGCAGACCGTCAAGTCACTCAATCTGGCGTACAATTTCATCCGTGATACCGTGGCCCAGGGCGGCGTGGTCCTGTTCGTCGGCACCAAACGCCAGGCCCAGGAAACGATCGCCGAAGAAGCTGCCCGCTGCGGCATGCCCTACGTGACCGAACGCTGGCTGGGCGGGATGCTCACCAACTGGTCCACGATCTACCAGCGCATCCAGGAACTGGAACGGCTGGAGCGCCTGCGCGACAGCGGCGAGATCAACCGCCTGACCAAGAAGGAAGGCCTGCTGATTCAGCGCGACATCGCCCGCCTGGAACTGCGCCTTTCCGGTATGCGCAACATCAAACGCGTCCCCGACATCCTGTTCGTGGTGGACGTATCCCGTGAAGAAGCCGCCGTCCACGAGGCCAACCTGCTCGACATCCCGGTGGTGGCGATGGTGGATACCAACTGCAACCCGACCAACATTGATTACGTTATCCCGTCCAACGACGACGCCATCCGGGCCATCAAACTGCTGGTCGCCAAAATGGCCGACGCGGTACTGGAAGGCAAGGCCATCCGCAAGGACGAAGGGGAAGCAGAAGAAGAGGCCAAACTCGCCGCTGCCCCGGCCCGCCGCCCAACCCGCCCCACGCCCGTCATGGACGAGGTCGAACTCGAAGACGAAGACCTGCTGGGCGAAGCCACCCTGGCCAAGATCAGCCGCAAGGTCGAAGAAGAGGCAGAAGCTGAAGAAGCTGAAGAAGCTGAAGTAGTCGCTGAAGAAATTGTCGAAGCTGCCGAAGTGGAAGAAGTGAACGACGAGAGCGACGCCGGCGAAGCGGCTGAAATCACCGATAGCGAATGATTTTGTAAAAGGCTGGAACATGGAAATTACTACCGAAATGATCAAAGAACTGCGCGGCGCTACCGGGGCCGGGATCCTGGACTGCCGCAAAGCCCTGACCGAAGCCAACGGCGATTTCAAGAAAGCTGTGGACTGGCTGCGCGAAAAAGGCATGGCCACAGCCGCCAAGCGGGCCGACCGCGAGGCCTCGAACGGCGTGGTGGAACTGTACTCGCACGGCGGCGGACGCGTCGGCGTGATGGTCGAAGTCAACTGCGAGACCGATTTCGTCGCCCGCTCCGAAGACTTCCGCACCTTCGCCCACGAGGTGGCTTTACAGATCGCGGCCAGCGCCCCGCGCTACATCAACGCCAATGAAATCCCGCAGGCCGAACTCGACCACGAGGCCGAGATCGCCCGCGCCCGCGCCGCCGAAGAAGGCAAACCCGAAAAGATGTTCGACCGCATCGTCGAAGGCCGGCTCGAAAAGTACAAAGACGAAGTCTGCCTGCTGCGCCAGGCCTACATCCGCGACGAAAGCCTGACCATCGAAAAGCTGCTCCACGAGCAGATCGGCAAGATCGGCGAAAACATCGTCATCCGCCGTTTCCAGCGCTGGGAACTCGGTGAGAGCGTCGGTGAGTAAATTGAAAGGCCAACCCAACCGGTTGGCCTTTTTTACAACGTGTTTCCAGATCAAAAAGGAGTGATATGGCGAGCGAACTTAAGTACAAACGTATCCTGCTGAAACTCAGCGGCGAGGCCCTGGGCGGCGAAGACGGCTTCGGGATCGACATCAGCGAGGCCGACGCGATTGCCAAACGCATCAAGGACGTGTATGAATTAGGCGTCGAGATCGCCATCGTGATCGGGGCGGGTAACCTGTGGCGCGGCAAACAGGGACTCAAACGCGGCATGGACCGGGCCACCGCGGACTACATGGGCATGCTGGCAACCGTGATGAACGCCCTGGCACTGATGGATGCCCTCGAACGGCAGGGCGTTTACACCCGGGTCCAGTCGGCAATCGAGATGCGGGCCGTGGCCGAACCGTACATCCGCCGCCGGGCCATCCGTCACCTGGAGAAGGGCCGCGTGGTCATCTTCAGCGCCGGGACCGGCAATCCATATTTCTCCACCGATACGGCCGCCGCACTGCGGGCAACCGAGATCGGGGCCGAGGTGGTCATCAAAGCCACAAAGGTTGACGGCGTGTACGACTCCGACCCCAAGAAGAACCCAGATGCCGTAAAATTCGCCGAACTGGCTTATATTGATGTGCTCAACCGCCGCCTGGAGGTAATGGACAGCACCGCCATTTCGCACTGCATGGAGAACAACATCCCCATCCTGGTGCTCAACCTGTGGGATGCGAACGCCCTGCACGACGCCCTGATGGGCGAAAAGGTCGGGACGCTGGTCACAGGCTAAAGTCCCGGAACGAACCGCTGAAGACCGCGTCTCCCGTCGGAAAATGCCCGGCGGGAGACGTCGGCGTGGGGGCCGCGAATCTCTCAATCCGCTTCAAAAACTCGCCGCTTCGGATGGGGGCGTAGCATTTTTTGAGGTTTTAGGGTATCCTTATGCAAACGAATTTTACGCAGCCAGGAGGCCGAGGTGATCAAAGATATTCTCAAAGAGGGCGAAGCGCGCATGAACGGCACACTCCAGTCGTTGCAAGATGACCTGGCAACCATCCGCACCGGACGCGCCACCCCCGCGCTGGTCGAGAGACTTTCTGTGGAGTATTACGGTGTGCCGACCCCCCTGATGCAACTGGCGACGATTGGAGTCCCCGAACCGCGCAGCCTACTGATCAAACCCTTCGACAAAACTACGCTGAAAGCCGTCGAACGGGCGATCCTGGCCTCGGACCTGGGGCTGACTCCCAATAACGACGGCCAGAGCATCCGCCTGAACCTGCCCCCGTTGACCGAAGAACGCCGCCGAGACCTGGTCAAGGTTGTCCACAACCGGCTCGAAGAGGCGCGGGTGGCCGTGCGCAACATCCGCCGCGACCTGATCAAAGATTTGAAGGATTTCGAGGACGAAAAACTGATCTCTGAAGATGAACTCGAACGCGGCGAAGAAGAAGTGCAAAAAATGACCGACCGTTTCGTGGCCGACATCGAAAGGATCGGGCAAACCAAAGAGAAAGAAATCCTGGAAGTCTGAGCGCTCCCTGACCCCTATGCCTTCGATTTCGGATAACTCCCCCGACCCAAAAGTACCCCGACACATTGCCATCATCATGGACGGCAACGGTCGCTGGGCCATCCGGCGCGGGCTGCCTCGGCTGGCCGGCCACCGGGCCGGGACCGAGAACCTGCGCCGCATTATCGAAGCCTGCGTCGAGTTCGGCATCCACTACCTGACCATCTACGCCTTCTCCACCGAAAACTGGGGCCGCCCGCCGGAGGAAGTGAGCGGCCTGATGCGCATCCTGGAAGATGTGATTGACCGCGAGTTGAACGAACTGCACAAAGAGGGCGTCCAGTTGCGGCATATCGGGCGGCTGGAACGGCTGGCTCCCCACTTGCAGGAAAAGGTCCTGCACGCCATCGAACTGACCAAACATAATGACC
Organism: Anaerolinea thermophila; assembly: GCA_020722305.1. Classification (GTDB taxonomy): domain Bacteria; phylum Chloroflexota; class Anaerolineae; order Anaerolineales; family Villigracilaceae; genus UBA5796. The sequence continues at coordinate 5,907 of DYLB01000088.1, forward strand.
GCCTGGTCTTAAACGTGGCCTTCAACTACGGCGGGCGGGACGAGATCGTGCTGGCCATCCAGCGCATGATCCGGGATGGGGTAGCCGCCGAAGACGTGACCGACGAACTGGTTAGCCGCTACCTGTTCACCGCCGGCGTCCCCGACCCAGACCTGATCATCCGCACTTCGGGCGAGCTGCGCATCAGCAATTTCCTGATCTGGCAGGCCGCCTATTCCGAATGGTATATCACACCCACCTACTGGCCGGATTTCGGCAAGGACGAGCTCAAAAAAGCCCTAGACGCCTACGCCCAGCGTGAACGCCGCTACGGCAAGGTCTCCATCGAAGACTGACACAGCCCCATGACAAAGCGAATCCTTACATCGCTATTCCTGATGCTGGTCGGCATGCCTGCCCTCCTGTTCGGGGGAGTACTCTTTTACCTGCTAGTCGCTTTCTTTTTAGGAGTGGCAGCCTGGGAATACGTCCGCCTGTACCGAGCCGTACAGGCGGAACCTTCGATGGTCCTCGTGGTCGGCGGGACGCTGCTGGTCCTGACGGTGCGGGCTTTCTTCCCGGAGTATGCCATGCCGGTTTTGACGATCCTGGTCATCCTGGCTATGGCGGTCCACATGCTGGCTTTCGAGCGCGGCCGCGACCTAGCCGCCAGGGATTTCAGCATCACCCTCGGCGGGCTGGTCTATGTCGGCTGGATCGGGGCCTACCTGTACGACCTGCGCGCCCTCCCGAACGGCGGCTGGTGGCTGTTCATCGTCTTGGGCAGCGTCTGGATGGCCGACTCGGGCGCCTATTCCATCGGCTCGGCCTACGGCAAACATAAAATGGCGCCTCGCCTCAGCCCCAAGAAGTCCTGGGAAGGCTACCTGGTCGGGGTCTTCACCGGCGCACTCTACGGCGCTTTCCTGACCTGGGCTTTCATCCAATACGGCCCAATGGACGGGATCATCACCCCGCTCGAAGGCGGGTTGGTGGGGCTGTTCCTGAGCATCATTGCGCCCTTCGGCGACCTGGGCGAGAGCATGTTCAAGCGCCAGGCCCACATCAAAGATTCGAGCGACCTCTTCCCCGGTCACGGCGGGGCGCTGGACCGGATCGATTCGTGGCTGTGGGCCGCGCCGCTTGGAGTTTTCCTGATCCAACTTTTCTGGCTCTAGTTCAATTTGGAGGATATCATGGATCGTGATCCGACCCGCAACCTTGCGCTCGAAATCGTGCGAGTGACCGAAGCAGCCGCGCTGGCGGCTGGCCGTTTCATGGGCCGCGGCGACAAGGAAGCCGCCGACCACGCCGCCGTCGAGGCAATGCGCCTGGTGCTCAAAACCGTCTCAATGGACGGCGTGATCGTCATCGGCGAGGGTGAGAAAGACCAGGCCCCTATGCTCTATAACGGGGAATTCGTCGGCAACGGCTCACCCCCGGAAGTGGATGTGGCTGTGGACCCGATTGACGGCACCCGTCCCCTGGCTTTTGGCCGCACCAACTCGATTGCCACGGTGGCCATCGCCCCGCGCGGGACGATGTTCGATCCCGGCCCGTTCGTCTACATGAACAAGATCGCCGTCGGCCCGGAAGTCAAGGGCAAGATCAACTTCGACGCTTCGGTGTCCGAAAATCTCAAGGCTATCGCGGCCGCCAAGCGCAAAGCCGTGAAGGACCTGACCACCATCGTGCTCGACCGGCCGCGCCACGAAAGCCTGATCGCCGAGATCCGCCAGGCGGGAGCGCGCATCCGCCTCATCCCGGACGGGGACGTGGCTGCCGCCTTGATGACGGCCTGGCCCGATTCGGGCATTGACGTGCTCTTCGGCATCGGCGGCACGCCGGAAGGCGTTTTGGCGGCCTGCGCCCTGCGGGCCATGGGCGGCGAAATCCAGGGACGGCTGTACGCCCGCAACGAGGAAGAACTCCGCCGCGGCCAGGAAATGGGCTACGACTTCGAGAAGCTGCTCACGATGGACGACCTGGTCTCGTCGGAGGACGTGTTCTTCGCGGCCACCGGCATCACCGACGGCGAACTGCTGCGCGGCGTCAAGTACTTCGGCGAGGGCGCTGAAACCGACTCGCTGGTCGTGCGCGGCCTGACCGGCACCGTGCGCCAGATCCACGCCGTCCACCGCTGGGAGAAGCTGCAAAACCTCAGCCCGATCCAGTATTAGCCATTCCGGCATGTCATTGCGAGCCGCCGATGGTCGAGTAGCGTTCTTTGCGTATCGAAACCGAGACGGTGAAGCAAGCTCCTGTTCATCAGACAAAATGACAGGATGGCGGTTGCTTCGTCGCAAAGAACGCTCCTCGCAATGACATCGAAATTTTCAGCATTGACTTGACACATGCCTGCCTTAATCATATAATCTGGCACGCTTTCCTGGCTAGCTCAATCGGCAGAGCGGGCGGCTGTTAACCGCTAGGTTCGAGGTTCGAGTC
>DYLB01000089.1 GCA_020722305.1 Anaerolinea thermophila
GCGCCTTGGCGGCTTCGCGTTAAGTTTTTGGAGTTTTTGCAGTGGACTCATTGTTCCATTTTCCCTTTGGATAATCGGGGAGTTCGTCCATTTACTCTGCAAAAAGGGTAGAATGAGACAAATTGACAGGAAAGAAGTAAAACTTGACTACTCCAAACGAAAAAACCACCGTCCTTTCAGAAATTTCACTGGAACAATTACCTGAAACCCTGCGCCAGGCCGCGGCCCGCGCCGGCTGGACCAGCCTGATGCCCGTCCAGTCCCGCGCCATCCCTTATCTGATGGCCGGACGCAACGTCATGGTCCAAGCCCGCACCGGGAGCGGCAAAACCGGCGCGTTCCTGCTGCCCATGCTGACCCGCCTGGACCCGAAGCGGAACCAAACCCAGGCCTTGATCCTCGTCCCGACCCGGGAACTGGCCCGCCAGGTCGTGACCGACGCCGAGACCCTGTGCGCCAACACCGGCCTGCGGACGGCGGCCGTCTACGGCGGGGTGGGCTACAAACCCCAGATCGAAGCCCTCAAATCAGGGGCGCAGATCGTGGTCGGCACGCCGGGACGCGTCCTCGATCACCTGCTCAAGCGCAATTTCAGCCTCGACCACCTGTCCATGCTCATCTTCGACGAAGCCGACCGGATGCTCTCGATGGGCTTCTACCCCGACATGCGCGAAGTCCAGCGCTACCTGCCCAAGCGGGAACTGCACACCGCCATGTTCTCGGCCACCTTTCCATCGGCGGTGATGCGCGTGGCGCGGGCCTTCATCCGCGAACCGGAGTTCATCAGCCTGAGCAGCGACCATGTCCACGTCACCGAGACCGACCACAGTTACTACATCGTCCCCGGTATGGACAAGGAACGCAGCCTGATCCGCATCATCGAGGTCGAGAACCCCGAATCGGCCATCATCTTCTGCAACACCAAGATGCGCGTCCACCTGGTGACCGTCATCCTGCAACGCTACGGCTACGACGCCGACGAACTGAGCGCCGACCTGTCGCAGGCGGCGCGTGACCAGGTGCTCAAGCGCCTGCACGACGGCAAGCTCCGTTTCCTGGTCGCCACCGACGTCGCCGCCCGCGGCCTCGACATCCCCGAACTCTCGCACGTGATCCAGTACGAGCCGCCCGAAGACGTGGAAAGCTACATCCACCGCGCCGGGCGGACGGGACGGGCCGGGGCCAGCGGCACGGCCCTGTCGCTGGTCAGCCTGGCCGAGAAGCACCTGATAGACCGCATTGCCAAACAATACAAGATCGACATGGAACAACGCGAATTGCCCACCGAAGAAGACGTGGAAACCCTGGTCGCCGAGCGGCTCACGGCCCTGCTCGAATCCCGCCTGCGGGAACGGGACAAGCTCCAGACCGAGCGCAGCCGCCGCTTCGTCCCACTGGCGCGTGACCTGGCGGAGAACGAGGACGAACTGCCGGTCATCACCATGCTGCTCGATGACTACTACCAGCAAGCCCTTCACGCCCCCGTCTCGCCCCCGGATGAGCGGCCGGCTCCCGTTTCGACGAACCGGCCTGCGTCTGGTCGCCGCCGCGGAAGCCGCCGCCCGCGCCGAAGATAAGCGTTGTGTAAGATATTGCCAATTTTGCAAACCGGCGATTGACCGATTTCAAAGCTATACGTTATAATAGCGTGCCAGTCCGCCTGAACCGGGCTATAGTATTACCGTGCAACATTTGCATCGAACGCGCAACCTGTAGCGCGACATTTATGTCGCCGTTTGGTTGCGGCATGAATGCCGCGTTACGAAAAGCCCACAGAACGCCATTATTCTTTTGTGTGAGGTATTGAATGACAAAGAGAACCTATCAACCCAAGATCCGCCGCCGCGTGCGCGTGCATGGATTCCGCAAGCGCATGGCCTCGGCTGACGGCCGCCAGGTGCTCAAGCGCCGCCGATTGAAAGGCCGCTACAAGCTGACCACCACGGCAAACGAGCACGTCAAGCGGACTCGCTGGTAAACCACCTGCGGCGCGGCCCGGGGAAAACTCAGGGTCACGCATGACTGAACCTTAACTGGATATCGTTTGAGGCATGGGTGAAGCGTCAGTTCCGGCTGACCCGGTCAACCGATTTCAAGCGGGTGCGGCGAAATGGCAAGTCTTATGCCCACCCGCTTGTTGTGTTGGTTGCCTTGCCGGGCGAAGAAGCCCGCCTGCGCATCGGTGTGACTGCCGGCCGCTCGGTCGGGAAAGCCGTCAAGCGCAACCGGGCGAAACGCCTGCTGCGCTCCGCCATGGCCGCCTTCATCCCCGAACTCCCCCCCGGCTGGGACCTGATCCTGATCGCCCGCCCGGCCATCCTCCAAACGTCTTTCCAGCAGGTCCGTCAGGCCATTGCCGAATTGCTTGGCCGCGCCCGGTTACAATCCCCGCATGAATCGTGAATTTTATCTGCCGAACGAATATCCAAGCGAACCGCGCCTGCGCGACCTGCCGCGCACGCCGCGCTATTGGCCGCGCCTGGCGCTCCTGGCGCTCATCCGCCTGTACCAGAAGACCATCTCGCGCGGCCTGCCGGAGGGCACCTGCCGTTTTTACCCGTCTTGTTCCCATTACGGCTACCAGGCCATTTACAAGTACGGCGTATTGAAAGGCTCGGTCATGGCGACCTGGCGGGTGTTGCGCTGCAACCCGTTCAACCCCGGCGGGTATGACCCGGTTCCATAAGCAAGAAAGTTAAGTAAGGAAAGAAGAACCTGAATGAAGGTTAAACCTGTTGTAATCGTTTTCATCCTGGCTGCGGGCCTGCTGCTCGGCGGGTGCGCGACCAGCCTGCCCACCAATAGCTGGCCGGGACTGGCCGCCACCGACAGCACGGCCTACCTGGCTTCGGGGCAGCACGTGTATGCCATCAACCTGAATACCCACGCCGAAGTCTGGCGTTTCCCTGGCGATGCTCAGAACAGCACCCTTTTCTTCAACACCCCCGTCCTTACCGATGACGGGCAACTCATCATCGGCAGTTCCGGTACGGACCACAGTCTCTATAGCATAGACGCAGTTAGCGGCACCGAAAATTGGGTCTTCAGCCAGGCCTCGAAGCCCTGGATGGGGCCTGTGCTGGCCACCCCCGAAGCCATCTACGCCCCCAACAGCAACGGCACCCTCTACGCACTCGATCCCGCCACCGGGGCGGAACTCTGGCGCTACGCGGCCGCCGATGCCCTCTGGGGCCAGCCCGCCACCGACGGCGAACGCGTCTTCATCGGTTCGCTGGATCACTTCGTCTACGCCCTGAATGCCAAAACCGGCAGGGAACTCTGGAAGACCGAACTGGAAGGCGCAATCGCCGGGGGCCCGGTCGCCGGGCCGGACGGCCTGATTTACGTGGTCTCGTTCAGCAACACCGTCAAGGCCCTGGACGCCGCCAGGGGATCGGTCGTTTGGACTGCCGAGACCGAGGCCTGGGTCTGGAGCAGCCCGGCCTTGCACGACAACGTGCTCTACTTCGGCGACCTGAACGGCACACTCTACGCCCTGGACGCGTCAGACGGGAGCCAGGTCTGGACGCCGCAGCAGCCCAACGGTCCCGTAGTGGGCCGCCCGCTGATCACCGACGAAGCGGTCATCTTCGCCGGTGAAGACGGTAAAGTCGTCGCCCTGGGCTTCGACGGGAAGTCCCTCTGGCCCGACTCGTTCGACGGTAAAATCTATACCGCACCGGTAGAGGCGGGGGGCTACATCCTGATCGCTCCCATGAACGCCGAATTTGCCCTGGTCGCCTTGAACTCGGATGGGGGGCAAGCCTGGCCCTTCACTCCTGGCAAGTAGGAAACGGACTGAATTATGTGGAATACGCTTATCATCGAACCTTTTACCAATACCCTGCTGTGGATCTATGACATCATCGGCAACAACTTCGGGCTGGCGATCATCCTGTTCACTATTCTGATCCGCGCCCTGACCTACCCGCTCACCGCCTCCCAGATGAAGCAGACCGCCGCCATGCAGGAGATGCAGAAATCCAAGCAGTGGCAGGAGATGCAGAAAAAATACAAGGACGATAAGGAACGCCTGGCCCAGGAACAGATGAAACTGTACAAAGAGCTGGGCGTGAACCCCTTCGGCTCCTGCCTGCCCACCCTGATCCAATTCCCGATCATCATCGGCCTGTACCGCAGCATCATCCTGGCTATGGCCTCCACGCCCCTGCAAATGCTCGAATTGACCCGGGCCATCTACCCTTTTATGAACGTTTCCGACATCATCCCGCTCAACAGCAAATTCTTGTGGATGGACCTGGGCGTGCCCGAGAGCCTGACGATCTTCGGGCTGGCCATCCCCTTCCTGGCGATCATCGTGGCCGCTACCACCTGGGTGCAATCCAAGCTGACCATGCCGCCGCCCGCCGCCAATAACCCCGGCGACCCCAGCGCCCAGATGGGCCAATCCATGACCCTGATGATGCCCCTGATGCTCGGCTACTTCACCTATATTTCACCTGCCGGGCTGGGCCTTTACTTCCTGACGGGTAACTTGGTCGGCGTGATTCAATATGCCATGATGGGCAAGGTGGATTGGAAAAACCTGTTGCCCAAACAAGCCGCCCAACCTGCTAAAAAGAAATAACCTGTAAGGAGGGAGCTACCATGTCCGAGAAAGCCACACTCGAAGTCATCGCACCGACCGTTGAGGAAGCCCTGTCGAAAGGACTGGCCGAATTGGGGTTGCCGGCTGAGGCCGTCAGTATGGAAGTGTTGGACGCGGGCAGCAAAGGATTCCTGGGACTGGGCGGCCGTCAGGTGCGCATCCGCCTGACCGTCAAAGGCCCGGACGTGGAACCTGCTCCCGTCAAAAAAGAGAAACCGGCTCCCAGGCCGCAGGCCGCCAAACCCCAACCCAGGCCCGCACCCAAACCCGCCCCCAGGCCCGAGGTCCGGGTCGAGGCCAAACCCGAAGTTAAACCCAAATCTCCGGCAGACCAGGACTCGGCCGTCAAACTGACCGAAGAGACTCTGTCCACCCTGCTCGAAAAAATGAAGGTCAAGGCCAGCGTCTCGGCTCAGCGGGACGACTCGGACAGCGACCGCCCCGTCATCCGGGTGGACGTGCGCGGCGACGACCTGGGCGTGCTGATCGGCCGCCGCGCCGAAACGCTCAACGCCCTGCAATACGTCACCTCCCTGATCGTGGGCAAACAGCTCGAACAGTGGGTCCAGGTCATGGTGGACGTGGAAGGCTACCGCAGCCGTCGCGAACGCCAACTGCGCCAGATGGCGCGGCGCATGGCCGATCAGGCCGTCCGCTCTGGGCGGCAGCAAACCCTCGAGCCCATGCCCGCCGCCGAACGGCGCATCATCCACCTCGAATTGCGCAACAACCCGCAGGTCGAGACCCAGAGCATCGGCGAAGAGCCGACCCGCAAAGTGACCATCATTCCCAAGTTGTAAATAACCGCGTAACAAACATCATCCCGATCTCACCACCGAGATCACGGAATTCACAGAGATTTCATAAACCATTTCTCTGTGCGCCCCGCGAACCCGATGGTGAAATTTTTTTGTGCTTCTGGTCAGGTATAATTCAGCCATGCCCGACCTGATCCCCCTCGAACCCATCGAATACCTGGTCATCGGCCACCTGGCACATGACCTCACGCCGGACGGCCCGCGTCTGGGCGGCACGGCCGCTTATGCCGCGCTGACGGCACGTGCCCTGGGGCTGCGGGCCGGTATCCTGACTGCTTTCGGCCCGGAGACTTCGCTCGCCCTGCTGGACGGCATCCCGGTCGCGGCGACGCAATCGGCGCGCAGCACGACCTTCGAAAACATCCAGACTGCCGACGGACGCCGACAGATCCTCCACCACCGCGCCTCGCCCCTTGACCTGAACCTGCTCCCCGAGGCCTGGCGGCGGACGCCCATCCTGCACCTTGGCCCGATCGCCCAGGAGGTCGTCTCCGTGCTCCCGCCAGGGATCAGCCCCGCCTTGCTCGGCCTGACCCCCCAGGGCTGGCTGCGCGGCTGGGACGTGCAGGGAAACGTCAGCCCGTGCGAATGGCCGGAGGCGGAGGAAGCCGTCAGGCAGGCCGGCGCGGTCGTCATCAGCCTGGAAGACGTCGGGGGAGACGAAGAGCAGGTCGAAGTCCTGGCCCACGCCTGCCGGGTTTTGGCCGTCACCGAGGCCGCCGCGGGCTGCCGTCTCTATTGGAACGGCGACCTGCGCCGCTTCCGGGCTCCCAAAGTCCGGGAGATTGACCCGACCGGTTCAGGCGACATTTTTGCGGCCGCATTTTTCATCCGCCTGTACACCACCCGCGACCCCTGGGAGGCGGCCCGTTTCGCCAACCAGGTTGCGGCCATTTCGGTCAGCCGGCCGGGTTTGGAGGGCATCCCCACGCCTGAGGAAGCGCAGGCCAGCCTGGTGGAGGTTTTTTAGTTCATGGGACGCGTTTATACCCTCGTCAACCAAAAAGGCGGGGTGGGCAAGACCACCACCGCCATCAACCTGGGGGCTTACCTGGCCCAACTTGGCCAGCGGGTGCTGATCGTGGATATTGATCCGCAGGCCAACGCTACCTCCTGCCTGGGCGTGGACAAGCATACCGTCAAAGGCGGGAGTTACGAAGCATTGTTGGGATTGAGTGCGGCTTCGGGCCACATCCTGCGCAACCCGCGCCTGAACCTGTCGTTGCTGCCCTCGTCCCCGTCGTTGGCGGGTGCGGAGGTGGAACTGGTGGGCGAAGAGGGACGCGAGAGTCGCCTGCGCCGCGCCCTCGAACCGCTGGTCGAGCGCTTCGATTACATCCTGGTGGATTGTCCGCCCTCGCTCGGCCTGTTGACGGTCAACGGCCTGCTGGCGGCGCGGGACGGAGTGATCATTCCCGTGCAATGTGAGTACCTGGCCCTCGAAGGACTCGGCCAACTGACCCAGACCCTGCAACGCGTCCGGGCCGGGCTGTTCCCGGAGATGAAGATCAGCGGCGTGGTCTTGACCATGTTCGACGGCCGCACCAACCTTTCGAATGACGTGATCACCGAAGTCAACCGCCATTTCCCGCAGCAGGTTTTCAAATCGGTCATCCCGCGCAGTATCCGGTTGGCCGAAGCGCCCTCGTATGGATTGCCGATCTCGGCCTACGCGCCCGGTTCGAGCGGGGCGCAGGCTTACGAATCCCTGGCCCGCGAAGTGTTGGAACGGGACGGCATCCTGGTCACTGCCAAGCCGGCCCAGGATTGAAGGAGAATTCCATGCCACCACAACGAACAGGACTTGGGCGCGGGCTGGATGCGCTCATCCCCGGCGATTTCCAGCCTGAGACTCCCGCCGGCCAGGGCGGCATAAAGCAGGTCAGCGTGGAGCGGATCGTCCCCAACCCGCGCCAGCCGCGGGTCACCTTTGACGCGGCGGAAATGGCCGAACTGGCTGCTTCCATCCGCGAGCATGGCATCCTCCAGCCGCTGATCGTCTCCCCCGCATCGGACGGCAAATTCACCCTCGTTGCCGGGGAGCGCCGCCTGCAGGCCGCCCGCCAGGCCGGGTTGCGGGAAGTCCCGGTCATCGAGCGCGAGACCTCCGACCTGGAACGCCTGCAACTGGCCCTGATCGAAAACGTCCAGCGCGCCGACCTGAACCCGCTCGAGGAAGCCGAAGCCTACCGGCAGTTGTCCGAGGAGTTCGGGCTGTCCCACGAAATGATCGCCGCCCAAGTGGGCAAGAACCGGGTCACCGTGACCAACACCCTGCGCCTGCTCAACCTGACCGATAAAGTCAAGCAAGCCCTGGTCAAAGGCGCCCATCCCAAAGACGAGAACGCCGACCACGCCTTCCAGTTTTCTGCCGGCCACGCCCGCGCCCTGCTGGGGTTGTCCACGCCGGAGGCCCAGAACGCGGCCCTCGAAACCGTCCTGAACCGGGAGCTTACTGTCCGTGAGACCGAGGAGCTGGTGCGCAAATTCGGCGGCGAAAAGCCGGAGAAACCCATCAAAGCCGCCTTCGATCCCGCAATCGCCGACCTGGAGGAACGCCTGCGCTCCAGCCTGGGCACCAAGGCCACCCTGCGCCACGGCAAGAAGGGCGGCACATTGACCCTGCACTACTATTCCGATGAAGAGCTGGAAAGTTTGCTGAGAAGGTTGTTGGATGAGTAGGTCACGCTTTTATAATGACTCCGCTGCAAAAACCTTTTCTAACCACTAAGGACACGAAGGTCACG
>DYLB01000090.1 GCA_020722305.1 Anaerolinea thermophila
GCCGCAACATGCTGGCCTGCAAAACCCTCATCCGCGATGTGGGCGAAAAAATCACGGTCGAACCCCTCCTGGGGCTGCGCATCATCAAGGACTTGATTGTGGACATGGAACCCTTCTTCGATAACTACAAGAAGGTCCAGCCGTACTTCATCACCAACAAGCCGGTCCCCGAAGACGGGCGCGAACGCCTCCAAAGCCAGGAGGAGCGCGAACGCTTCGACGACACCACCAAGTGTATCCTGTGCGCCGCCTGCACCACCTCCTGCCCGTCCTTCTGGGCCAGCGACGACTACTTCGGCCCGGCGGCGATCGTCAACGCTCACCGCTTCATCTTCGACAGCCGCGACGATGCCGCCTCCGAGCGTCTCGAAATCCTGGCCGAGACCTCCGGCGTGGCCCGCTGTCACACCACCTACAACTGCACGATCGCCTGCCCGCGCGAGATCCAGATCACCAAGGCCATCGGCGAAGTCAAAATGGCGATAATCACCGGGAAGGTTTAGGGCCAGGAACAGTATTCAGTATTCAGTATTCAGTATTCAGTGTTCAGTGTTCAGTGTTCGGCAGGCCGCGTTCGTCACGCGGCTTGCTTTTTTCGAGGGTCATCCTCTTTGTCCAGAACCCATCGCCTGATTATCGGTTGAAATTCGCATCCCCAGGCTGTATAGTATATACAGTCGTTCTTTTACCAACCGAAGGAGGTACGAAATGTCCGAAAGTATCTACAAAGTGATCACCCTCGTGGGAACCAGCACCGAATCCTGGGAAAAGGCCGTCGCCAACGCGGTCGAGCAGGCATCCAAGACACTGCGCGACCTGCGCGTGGCCGAAGTGCTTCAATTCGACACCACCATCGAAAACGGGAAGATCGCCGCTTACCGGGTCAAGGTCAACCTCTCGTTCAAGTTCGAAGGAGCGTGATCCCTGCCGCTGTATAATGAGAGCACGTCGGTCTGATTAAAAAGCGAGGCGCAAATGGCTTTTACCCCCAACTATCTCTCCCAGCAAGATCCCCAATGGAAGAATGTCAAACTCGGTTTCGGTAACGTGACCCTCGGCACCGACGGCTGCGCCGTCACCGCCCTGACTATGCTGGTCAACGGTTACAGCTACAACGAAACGCCCAAGACCCTCAACCAGAAGCTCAAGGATTTGGGATCCGGCAACGGCTTCATCGGCCCGCTGGTGGTCTGGGGGGCGCTGCCGCTGGCCTTCCCGCGCCTGACCTACAGGAACCTGATCCTGTCCCGCGACCACGACGCCCCCATCGCCGAGATTGACGCCGCCATCGCCCGCGGCCAGCCGGTGGTGGTCGAGACCGACCGGTCGCTCGCCAGCGGCCTGCAAAACCACTGGGTGGTGCTCTACGCCAAACAGGGCGACGACTACCTGATGCTCGACCCCTGGCCCTACCCGCCCGATAACAAGGATACCCTGCTCACCGTCCGCTACGGGTTCGGGCGCCCGGCCAAGAAAGTGATCACCGCCACCGTTTTCTATGACGGGCAGACTCCTACGCCGCCGGTCCCGCAGCCGCCCCCGGTCGAGACGAACCTGTTCGTGCGGGTCTTCAGCGACCTGGACTCGGGCCTGCGTCTCCGTTCCCAGCCGACCACCGCGTCTGACACGCTCGCCATCGAACCGGCCGGGACGGCGCTGCGCGTCATCGAAGCCGAAGGCCCGGCCAGGGCCAAGATCGGCGTGGTGAACCAGTGGCTGCGGGTGCGCGACCCGCAGGGAGTCGAGGGGTACGTGGCGGCCTGGTACGTGGAATCCGCCCAACCCGTCCCGCCCGCACCGGAGCCGGAACCCGAACCGGAGCCTGAACCGCCCCCGGTTCCCGCGCCCGATCCGCAGGCGCTGATCGAAGCCGTCAACTCCCTGCGCGTCTCGAAGGGACTGCCGCCCTATAAATCCAGCGACATCCTCAACGGGATCGCCGCCCGGCACGCGGCTTATATGGCCTCCAGCGGGCAGATTAGCCACCTCGACGCGGCCGGCAAGCGCCCCTTCCAGCGCGCCCTCGACGCCGGTTACGCCCTGGCCGGGGACTTGAACCAGGGCGGGTTCATGTCCGAGAATATCGTGGCGGGCGTGGAGCTATCCCCGCAGGAAGCCGTGACCCAATGGCTGGCGGACGATCCGCACACCAACACCATGCTCTCGGATAACTATACCGAGGCCGGGGCGGGGATCGCCGTGGCCGGGAATTTGACTTACTACTGCCTCGACGCGGCCCTGCCCAAGACGACCGTCCCCACACCCGAGCCTGAGCCGGAGCCTGAACCGGAACCCCAGCCCGAGCCGGGCAAACCCAAAGTGTACGTTTCGCCGTCGGTGGGCAGCGGCGGGCTGGCCATGCGCAAGGAGGCCTCCGAAACGGCCAGGGAGATCGCCCGCCTGAGCGCCAGGGCCGAACTGACCAGCCTGGAGGGGGCCGACTCGGTCCAGAAGAAAATCGGCGTGAACGGCAAGTGGCTGATGGTGAGAGACGCCCGCGGCAATTCCGGTTACGTGCCCGCCTGGCTGCTGGTCCTCTCGCTGGACGGGGTTCCAGAACCCGAACCGGAACCGGCGCAGATGACCGTGATCGTCTTCCCCTCGCTGGGCAGCGGCGGCCTGCGGATGCGGGCGCAGCCTTCGCTGGGCGGCTCGCTGGTGACGATCCTGCCGGGCGGGAGCGAGCTGACCGTGCTCGAAGACCCGTCCACGGCGCGGCCCAAGCTCGGCGTGACCAACCAGTGGCTGAACGTCCGTGACAGGCAGGGTCACACGGGCTACGTGGCCGCCTGGTTCGTGAGCGAAGCCCCGTCCGGCGGAGACACGCCCCCCGTCCCGCCGCCGCAGCCCGAACCGTCCGGATTGACCATTTACGTCTCGCCGCTGGCCGGGAACGGTCTGCGCCTGCGCAGCGGGCCGTCCACGAGTTCGTCCACCGTCAAAACATTGCCCGCAAATGCCCCGTTGACCGTCCTGGAACCGGCCGCCCAGGCCGAGGCCAAGATCGGCGCCTTCAACCAGTGGATCAATGTCAAGGACGCCGCCGGAGCGGTGGGTTACGTGGCCGCCTGGTACGTCAACAAGTAGGTCACGTTTTCAACGTGACAAACAAGGAAACCTCGTGACCAGCACCGCAATCAGACACCTCGAACACCTATCCGTCAAGATCGGGCCGCGCGGCTCGACCACGCCCCAGGAACGCCAGGCGCACGAATACGCCCGCGCCTGGTTCGAGACCCTCGGCCTGGAAACCCACTGGGAGCCGTTCACCTCCCCGACTTCCGGCTGGCGCCCGTTCGTGCTGGCCTCCCTGGGCGGATTGTTTGCCCTGCTGCTGGAGGCGCTGTTCAGGAGCGGGGTAGTTGCCCTGGCTGCCGGGCTGTTCATGCTGGTCGTCACCATTTCGGTCTTGTTGGAGTTGCACTTCAGGCCCAATCCGCTGAGACTCTTCCTGCCCACAGGGCCGAGTCAGAATGTGTGGGCGCGCCTCCCGGCCCGCAAAACGCCCAAACGCCGGGTCGTGATCGCCGGTCACATAGACACGCAGCGCACGCCCTGGGCCTTCACGTCGCCGCAACGCCTGGCCTTCTTCCAGAACGTCAGCACGTTGGGCGTGGTCGCTTTTGCGGCCTCAGCGCTGTTCTATATTTTGATGGCTTTCTTCGACTTCGGGGCTTTCCGCTGGCTGGCGCTGGTCTTTGCGCCAATTTTCCTGCTCGTTTTCTTCGTCACCGCCCAGCCCGAACGGACGCCTTTCACCCAGGGCGCGAACGACAACGCCAGCGGCGCGTCGGTGGTGATGAGCCTGGCCGGGCAACTGGCCGAGAATCCGTTGGAGAACATCGAGGTCTGGGCGTTGACCGACGGCTGCGAGGAGGTCGGCGGGTTCGGCGTGCAGGCTTTCATCCGCAAACACCGGGACGAACTCAAGACGATGAGCGTCATCAACCTGGACAACGTGGCCGGGAAGGGGGCGGGAGTCTGCTACGTCAGCCGGGAGGGGATGCTGCTGCCGCTCAAGGCTTCACCCGAACTGCTCTCGATTGCAAACGAAATCGCAGATGAATTTGCCGCCGAACGAGCCGACCTGAAAGTCTATGCCCGCGAGTTCACCACCCTGCACACCGACGGCTCGGTCTTCATGCTGAGCGGCATCCCCACCCTGTCCTTCCTCGGCCTGACCCCGGAGGGCGCGCTCCCCGACTGGCACCAGGCCAGCGACACCTTCGAGCGGGTGGAGGCAGGCACGGTCGAGGCGGTGGAGACGTTCGTGCTGGAAATGCTGAGAAAGCTGGACAGGTCTTAAACAAAAGCCCCGCTCTTTCGAATGGAGCGGGGCTTTTTTGTTCAATACAAGCCTTCCGGCCAAATCTTCATCCCAGCTTTCTGGCCTGCCAGCCAGAGTTCTCGATCATAAGTTGCCAGTGTCACCTGCGTGCTCAGGGTCTCGCGTACATACCTTTTGACCAGCGCGCTGGTATCCACATAGACAATCATTCCCGCTCCTCAACCACAAGGTCTGAAAGTTGTCGCGTACCTCGATTGATAGCCTTGGGCTGATATGGCTCTGGTTTCTTTCCGTTCCATTCGATCAGGCCTGCCTGGAGCATAACGCGGCCTCCCGCCGCAACCAAAGGGTTGTCATTCCCCGAAGGGGACGCTGTGCGAGGCGCTCTTTGCCGAAGCAATCCCCTCGCCCGCCCTGCCGGGAGACTGCTTCGCCTGGTCTCGATACGCTGGAAAATCACCAGCTACTCGACCAGCGGCTCGCAGTGACATTGCAAAAGATTTGCGCGGACGATGCAAATGTTGCGCGGTAATACCTGTAGCGCGGATTTCCCTTCGGCTTTGCTCAGGGCAAGCATTCCGCAACCAAAGGCGATATCAATATCGCACAAGAAAGGAAACTCCGTGTCCCTCCGCGTTCATCCGTGTTTTCCGCGTCCCATTTTTGAACTTCAACAGGACGCGGACGAGCGCGGATTGACGCGGAAAACGTGGGTTACGTCAAGCTGTTCAAAACCCCCACGAACACTTCGGTCATTTTTTCGATATTGATCTCATTGGCCACGATGCTGTAGGAGGCCGCGCCCATGATCCGCAGCCGGTTCAGGTCGGAAAGGGCCAGGCGCAGGGTCTCGACCAGCATATCCACGTTATCGGGCGGGACCTGCCAGCCGTTCTGCGGGCGGACGAGGTCGTCCTGTGTCCCGTCCCCTTGGGCGACGATGACCGGCAGCCCGTGGGCCATCGCCTCCTGGACGGCCAATCCCCCCGTGCCGGGCAGGACGAACAGGTCTGCCATCTCGAAAAACGGGCGGAGCTCCAGTCCGTGCCTTTCGCCGAGGAAACTCGCATCCGGGTAGATGCGCGCCGCCAGGGTGCGCAGCGCATCCAGCTCAGGGCCGTCGCCGACGATGAGCAGGCGCGGCTTGAGGTCTTCGCGCAGGGCAGCGCAGGCGCGGATGAGGTGATCCACGCGCTTGCGGGCCTGTAACCGCCCGACGAAGAGCACCACCGGCTGGGTCCGCACGCCCAGCGGACGGGAGGGCGGCGATAGCGTCGGGCGGGCGGTGGCTGCGTTGGGGGCCACGAAAATCCTGTCGGCGGGGTAGCCGAGGGCAGCGTACTCGTCGGCGCCGCGGCGGCTGTAGGCGAGCAGGGCGTCGAATCGGCTCAGGAACTGTCTCCGGCGCATTTGACGGAACCCGGCCAGGGGTCCCGCGAGAGGCGGGGCGCCCAGCCCCCAGCCCACGACAGGCCGGTCCCGGCGGCGCATCCAGTTGACCGCCTGCGGTGTCGAAAGGTAGCGCGGATTGGCCTCCACGACCAGGGCGTCCGGGTCCCAGCCCCGCAGCCAATCCATCAATCCGTTTTGCCAGCAGACGAAATTGGGATATTTGCCCAAGTGGATATTTTCAGCCGGGACGAAACGCGCGGTTTGCAGCCGGTCGGTGACGGTGATGGATTCGACCGGGTGCGGCGGTCCCGCAAAGACGCTCAACCCGCCGTCGCAGGCCGCAGCCAGGGCATTGAAGAAGGCGGCGCGGTAAACCGGCAGGACGCGCTGCTGGAGGGCCAGTTTGCCGGGGAAACGTTTGGAGTTATTCACAGGGGGTGTTCTCGTGTTCGCGGGCGTAGATCACGGCGTGCGGATCGGCGTAGGCCAGGCACCAATTCGCCGAAGCGGACAGGGTGGCGATCAAACGGGGCTGTTTGACGGGCGAGAGCATCAGCAGGTTTATATCATATTTGTCGAGCAGCGAGGGCCAGGAAGGAGCGGCTTCGGCGAGGGCGAGGTACTCGTCGAACTGTTCGGGCGGGTAGGCGACCTGGAAGCGGGTATCTATCCAGACCGGGCGGGAGGGCAGGGCGAAGATCAGGTAGCTCGAAAAGGCGATGTCGCTCCAGAGCTGGCCAGGCAATTCGTCCTGGGCGGCCAGCCATTCGACGGCCTCGACCGGGGTGTTGTCGGCGTAAGGCGAGGGGGCCTCCGGCCACCAGTGTTCGCGCAGGCCGGGCAGGGCGACCAGCGGAATCAGGACGAAGATCCCGGCCAGGAGGGTGTTCATGGCCGGGAGGTCAGCCCGGCGTGGACGGTCGAGCCAGCGGAGCGACCATTCGGCGGCGAGATGGGCCGTCAGGACGGCGAGGAGGAACAGGAACCAGATCACGTAGCGCATCCCGCCCAGGGCCAGCCAGCCGAAGCCAATGAACCAGGCCCACGCCAGCGGCGAGAGGCGGCGGGTCGAGAGGGCCGCGATCAGCGGGAAGACCAGCAGCCAGGAGAAGAACATCCCCATCTGCCAGTTGTCGTTGAGCGGCGGGCCCCATTCCACGCTCAGGTTACGGCTGCCAGGAGCAAGGAACGTGTCGGCCACCGAACGCCACAAGTCCAGGCCGTTTGGGTTGAGCAGGGTCGCCAGCAGCGAGGCCCCGAAGACCAGCGCAAACTGCTTGCGGTCGCCCCTGCCGAGGAGCAGCGCCGCGCCGGTCAGGGCGAAAAAGAGCGGGAAGGAGCCGTGCAGGTTGGCCCACAGCCAGGCAATGAAAACCAGCCACCAGGGATTGGCTTTCGTCCCCTGCTCGCGCCGCCAGAGCAGAAGCAGCGTCCAGGCGAAGAGCGGATAGGCCAGCAGCTGCGGGCGGTGCGACCAGTTGTTGCTCCCGGCCAGGGCCGCGATCAAAATCAGCAGCGAAGCCGCCTTCGGGCCGACACCCGTTTCGCGGGCCAGTTTCCAGAGCAGGCCGTAGGTAAGCGCCAGCGCCGCGCCGCGCAGCAAAAACGTCAGCGGGAGGCCGCCCGCATCATAAACCAGCCAGAGCAGGGCCGAGGCCAGCCAGGACTGGTAGACGACCGGCTGCCCGAATTGGGTGTAGCTGTATGTCTCGGTGACCGGGACGGATTTTTGGGCGAGGATGTCCTGTCCCAGTCGAACGTACCACCAGTAATCGTTGGGCACCAGCGGCAGCAGGAAGGCCAGCAGCAAGATGAACATCAAGGCCAGCGCCAGCCACATCCGTCCGTAAGTGCGGGAATCAGCCGGCATGGGGATCAACGTGCGGAGCTTGGTAGGCCGGGGATTTATGGACGTGGACCACCTTCCAGTCCGATTCGAACTTGACCATGACCCGGCTCTCGTTATGGGCGGCGACGGTCACACCCGAGGCCCCCGCGGTGCTGGTCAGCAGGGTATAACTGGCGATGGCGCAGTCGCCGTAACGCTGGATGCGCAGGTTCGATAGGTCGAAGCGGACCTTGACCGGCTCCTGCCCCTCGGCCCCGAAGACCGTGCCGCGTTGGGCGTTGGCCTCCATCATGAAATCGTGGAAGGGGAGGCCGTCCAGGCGGTGAGGCGTGACCCACCACTCGTAGAGGGTCAGGTCGTCGGCGGTGGTTTCGTGATAGGCTTGCAGGTCGTTTTCCATGATGCCCTGCAAGTGACGGCGCAAAAAGGTTTCGATTTCGTCCATGGTCAACTCCGTTTTTTGAACCGCGAAGATTTTGTAGCGCGATATTTATATCGCCTTTGGTTGCGGAATGCT
>DYLB01000091.1 GCA_020722305.1 Anaerolinea thermophila
AGCCGTAATTACAAGCAATAAAGGAATTACAAAGAGGAATCTATGCGTCAAGTTGCCATCCTGGGCATTGGACAAACCAAAATAGACGAGCATTGGGATTACTCCCTGCGCGAACTGGCCGGCTTGGCGGCCCTCGAGGCCCTGCAAGACGCCGGCCTGCAACGGGTGGACAGCCTCTTCGTCGGCAACATGCTATCGGGCATGGTCAGCGGCCAGAACCAGCTCGGCACGCTGGTGGCCGACTGGGTCGGGCTGCGCGGGGTCGAAGCCACCAAGATCGAGGCCGCCTGCGGTTCGGGCGCGGCCGCTTTCCGCTCGGCGTTGATCGCGGTCGCTTCGGGCGAGGTCGAGACCGCCCTGGTGGTCGGCGTGGAGAAGATGACCGACAAGGCCGGGCACGACGTCACTTCGGCCCTGGCCACCGCCGCCGACGCCGATTATGAAGTGGAGCAGGGCGTCTCGTTCGTCGGGCTGAACGCGCTCATCATGCGCCGCTACATGCACGAATACGGCTGGCAGCATTCGGACTTTGCGGCCTTCTCGATCAACGCCCACGCTAACGCGGTCCACAACCCCAACGCCCGGCTGCAATTCGCCATCAGCGCCGAGGATTATTCGAAGGCCGGGATGGTCGCCTCGCCGATCAATCTGCTGGACGCTTCGCCGATTGGGGATGGGGCGGCCGCGGCGGTGGTCGTCCCGGCGGAGCGGGTAGCGGGGACGCCTCTGCGGCCGCGCATCCTGGTGGCCGGGTCGGGCGCGGCGACGGACACCCTCGCCGTCCACAGCCGCCGCCGGCCGCTCTTCCTGGACGCGGCGCAGGCTTCCGCGAAACAGGTGTATGCTCAGTCCGGGCTGGGTCCTGCAGACCTGGACCTGTTCGAGCTGCACGATGCCTTTTCGATCATGGCGGCCCTCTCGCTGGAGGCTTGCGGATTTGCCGAACCCGGCCAAGGACCGCGCCTGGCTCTCGATCACGCGATCAGCCCGAAGGGTCCGCTGCCGATCTGCACCCGGGGCGGGTTGAAGGCCCGCGGCCACCCGGTCGGCGCGACGGGGATGTACCAGATCGTCGAGGTTGTCCAGCAGTTACGCGGCGAGTGCGGTGAGAACCAGGTGGCAGGGGCCAGGGTCGGCATGGCGCAAAACATCGGCGGCAGTGGCGCGACCGTGATCACGCACATCCTGAAATCGGGTTGAAACCTTGATTTGTTGACCGTTTTTGTCTATACTCTAAACTATAAACGGCCACACCCTGTTTGGAAAGGAGTTGCGATGGACGACAGACGGAAAGTAAAGCGAAAAGACTTTTCCTATTACATGCGGCTTTTCGACTCCGACACCCAGAACTTGGTGGGACATCTGGCAGACATCAGCACCGGCGGCTTCAAGATCGACAGCCGGGATCCGATCACGGTTGATAAGGTTTTCCGGCTGCGCATGGACCTGTTCCCGGAGGTTTCGAGCAAGCCTTATATGATCTTTTCGGCCCGGGTACGCTGGTGCCAGACCCACCCGCTCGACCCGACCCTCTATCATATCGGTTTCCAGATCATCAATATCCAGCCCGGCGATTACGAAATCCTGAACCGGCTGGTCCAGAACTACGCCCAAGACAAACGTTCCAGCGGCTTGGGCGGCAACTGGTAGCGGCTTGTAAGCCAGGGAACTTCCGCATCCGGCTTGGATCGCGGAAGTCTTATTTTGGCAAACTGGTAAAATTGCCCTTATGCGCCAACTCCTGCGTGCCCTCCTCCGCTTCATCATCAACATCGTCGCCCGCGTGGACGTGAGCGGGTACGAAAACGTGCCCGATACCGGCAACTTCGTCATCGCCACCAATCACCTGGGCTTCCTCGACCTGCCGATGGCTTTCTACGCCCTCAACCGCTGGGACCTGTTCATCCCCGTGGCCGAGAAGTGGGAAAAAGTCCCGTTCTACCGCTTTTTGGGGAAATATTTCAACTTCGTCTTCATTGACCGTTTCAACCCGGACATCAAAGCCTTGCGCAAGATCATGGCCCAGATGGACGAGGGCAAGAATCTGGTGATCGCCCCGGAGGGGACCCGCAGCCGGGTCGGGTCGTTGATCGAGGGCAGGCCGGGGGTCAGTTACCTGGCGACGCGGCTGGGCCATCCCATCGTCCCGGTGGCGCTGGCCGGAACCGAGGACAAGGTCATCTTCGGCAATCTCAAGCGTCTCAAGCGCAGCCACATCATCGTCAAGGCCGGTCCGGCCTTCAGGCTGCCGCCCCTGCCGCGCCAGAACCGGGACGAGGCCCTGAAGCAGTATACCGACGAGATCATGTGCCGCATCGCGG
Source organism: Anaerolinea thermophila (assembly GCA_020722305.1). Taxonomy (GTDB): domain Bacteria; phylum Chloroflexota; class Anaerolineae; order Anaerolineales; family Villigracilaceae; genus UBA5796. The sequence goes on from DYLB01000091.1 coordinate 2,322, forward strand.
TCATGCTGCCGGAGAAGTATTGGGGGGTGTATGCAGAGCATCCCCGATTGAAGGAACTTTTGGAGGGATCGAAATGAGCCGAAGAGATGTAGGTCACGCTTCAAGCGTGACCTACGGGACTGTGGTGGATATTTTTTTTACAGCACTTCGCCAGGGATGCGTTTCAGGAACTGTCCCCCGCCGCGCCTGCCGAGCCACTGCTCCCCATCCACAATCAATTTGCCGCGTAAAAACACCTTCTCCGGGTAGCCGACCAGCTCCCAGCCTTCGTACAGGTTGTAGTCCGTGCGGTGCTGGGCCGCGGCCGCGCCGTACTTGACCCGCTTCTCCGGGTCCCAGATGACGATGTCGGCGTCCGAGCCGGGGAGCAGGCTGCCTTTGCGCGGGTACAGGCCGAAGATGCGGGCCGGGTTGGTGCAATTGAGCGCCACGAACTGGTTGGGGGTGATCCGCCCGGCCCGCACGCCATAGGTCCACAGGATTGGCAGGCGGTCGCCGACGCCGGGCAGGCCGTTGGGGATTTTGGTGAAATCGTCTGCGCCGAGTTCCTTGCCGGGGATGGCGATCTCCTGTCCCTCGTACAGGATCGGCTTCGTCCCGTCGAAGAAGAACGGGCAGTGGTCTGTGCCGAGGGTTTGGATCGTGCCATCGGCCAGCCCCTGCCACAAGCGGGCGTTGTCGGCCTCGGTCCGCATCGGCGGCGAACAGATCCACTTCGCCCCGTCGGGACGGCGCAGGTGGTCCATCGTGAAGAACAGGTATTGCGGACAGGTCTCGCCCATGACTTTGACGCCGCGCTGGCGGGCGTAATCGAGCATGTCCACCTCCCCGGCCGCGTTCATGTGGACGATGTACAGCGGCGCATCCGCTACGGACGCCATGCCTGCCACCCTTAAACCGGCCTCCACCGCCCCCCAGGCGGGACGCGTGCGGGCGTGCCATTCGGGGCTTGTGTGACCGGCTTTCAGGGCCTCCTCGACCAGGATTTCGATCACGTCCCCGTTTTCGGCGTGGAGCATGACCAACATGCCATTTTCTTTGGCGATCCGCAGGGCCTTGAAGATGGAGCCGTCGTCGAGGCGCAGGCGGCCATTGTAGGCGGTGAAGACTTTGAGGGTGGTGATGCCCATCTCCACCAGCGAGGGGATGTCTTTGGCGATGGCCTCGTTGAAACGGGTCAGGTTCATGTGGAAGGCGTAGTCAATGGCGGCCTTGGAGGCTTTTTCCATCCACAGATCAACCGAATACTTGAAATCGCCCTGCGCTTCGATTGCGCTGGCGCTCCGCTCAGCGCGAGGGGAATCGAGCACCACAAAATCCATGACCGTCGTCGTGCCGCCGAAAGCCGCGGCTTTGTGGCCGGTGTAATGATCGTCGGAGGAGACCGTGCCGAACATGGGCAGGTCGAAGTGGGTGTGCGGGTCCACGCCGCCGGGCAGGACCAGCTTGTTCGAGGCGTCCACAGGCTCGGCGTCTGGGGCGTGAAGCGGCTGCCCGATCTGGACGATTTTTTCGTCCTCGACCAGGATATCCGCCTGATAGGTTTCGGAGGCGGTGATCAACGTCCCGTTTTTGATGAGCAGTTTTGTCATTCGTCACCTCCGTAGGCAGCGGCCGGTTCCTTGATCCCCAGCAGAGCCAGCAGCAAATCCGAGGGGAGGTCGGCTTCGGGCAGGCCGGTCTTGTAAAGCTGGGCATTCTCGGCCCGCTCGCGCAGGGACTTCCAGAGCAGGGCACGTTCGTCAGACTGGACGACCAGGTCGTTGAGTGTCCGGGCCGCGAGCAGGTACTCGCCGGTCGTGTAGAGGAAGGTCAGGCGCTTCCACTTGTCGGCCTGGATGGGCTGGGACAGTTTTTCGAGCGCGCCGATCTGGAGTTTGTAATACTCCTCGTTGGCGCGGGGATGGTCGGCTTCGTCCCGCAGCAGTTCGGCCCGGGTGGTCAGTTCGTGGCCGCGTACCGGGGCGACGTATTCGATCCGCCCGGCGCGCTCGCCGAAACTTCCGGGCTGGTAAAAGGCCAGGGCATCCACCGCGACCACTTTGGGCGCAGTCCGAAGCGGAATGCGGTACCAACCCAGGAGCCGGGCAATTTCCATATCCCGCGGCGAGGGCATCAGGCAGACGAGGATCAGGTCGGTGGGAGAGATCATGGGGCGATTATACCTCCCCCTCCCGGCCTGACCGCCAAGTCGCCAGAACGCGAAGTCACAAAGGCTTTTTCGGGTAAAGGCAGCCTACATCAGCCCAACTTCCCGGTTGAACGCCACGATCAGTTCGTCAATCTCGTCCGCCTGCTTCTGGACGCCGCTCCAGTAATCAGGCTGATGCCATTGTTGCTGGATTTCCTCGTAGGTCTTGCCCTGCTGCTCGACCCAGGTGTAGTATTTCAGGTTATGCACCCGGCGGCGGTCGGTGTAGCGCAGTTCGAGCAGGTTATCGGTGGACTGCCCTTGCAGGTAGCGGGCGAAGTCGGCCGCGGCGTCTTTTTCGGTATATTCGCCGAATTCCTGGTGCATTTCATGCAGGCGCGAGCGGTAGAGTTCCATCGAATCGGTCAGCACGGTCAGCAGGATGTCGTTCGGTCCCATCTCCCAATATTTGGCGGCTTTGATGGCCGAGAGCACGTTCGAGATGCCGGAGAAGCCAAGTAAGTCGAGATTAGAGAGTAGAGAGTGGTCAACACCCTTGCTGGCAAGGAATTCACGGCCCGATTCTTCGTTGAAGAGCCGGGAGAGATTGACCACGGCCTGGTCGTCAATCGCGACGACCATGTCGGTGTTTTTGGTGTTGTGGATCCACGGGACGTGCTTGTCGCCGATGCCCTCGATCCGGTGGGCGCCGAACCCGTTTTCGAGCAGGGTCGGGCATTGCAGGGCCTCGCTGGCGACGATCTTGCTGTCGGGGAAGAGCTGCTTCATGTAGTCGCCGCTGGCAATCGTCCCGGCTGAACCGGTGGCGGAAACCATGCCCCGGTAGCGGTCGTGCGGACCCATGACCTGCTCCAGCACCTCGGCCATGGCGTGCCCCGTGACCTCGTAATGCCACAGGTAGTTGCCGAACTCGTCGAATTGATTGAAGATCATCAGGTCCTGGCCGGACTGGCGCAGTTCCCAGCACTTGTCGAAGATTTCCTTGACGTTCGACTCGGAGCCGGGGGTCCTGATCGTCTCACCGGCGATGTTCGCCAGCCACTCGAAGCGCTCCTTCGACATCCCCTCCGGCAAAATGGCGATGGATTCGCAGGCCAGCAGGGCCGAATCATAGGCCCCGCCCCGGCAATAATTCCCGGTCGAGGGCCAGACCGCCTTCTGGGTGGTCGGGTCGAACTGACCCGTGACCAGCCGCGGCACGAGACAACTGAACGCGGCCCCGACCTTGTGCGCCCCGGTCGGAAACCACTTGCCGACCAGGACGAGGATGCGGGCCTCCACGCCGGTCAGGGATTTGGGCAGCTCGAGGTAGTTGACGCCGCCAAACCCGCCGCCGCTGGCTTTTGGCTCGTTCTTCCAGGTGATGCGGAACAGGTTGCGTGGATGGAGGTCCCACAGCCCGATGCCCTTCAATTCTTCCTTCACTTTGGCGGGGATCTTCGAAGGGTCTTTCATCTGGGCATAGGTGGGGATGACGATATTCCGCTCGCGGGCGCGTTTTATGGCGCGGGCGCGGCGGTCGGGGTGGAGGGTAAGATCAATTGTGGTCATTTGGGGAAACTCCTTGAGGTAGGGAGAAGTTGTCTGACAAATGGATTATACCTCTCATGGCATCAGTCACAAGTTATCAGATGCCGCCAGTGCCGGGGGTGTAGAGACGTACCTGATGAGCCTATCTTAAAATTTCAGATTTATTAGCTCTTTTTAATGTGCCGGGGAGCTTTTTGTTGTATTTTAAATTCAGATAACCGCTTCCAACCCGAAAGGAGGTGCCTATCGAGACGATAATGCCAAGTAAGGAAAAAGACCGGGTGACCCACCCTGGACACGGACTCTGATCCAAGTTCCAGACGTTTACCAGGACGAATACCGGTTTCCCCCGCTCTTTTTCCGAGCAAGACGTACACCCCCTTGGCGGACGGCTTAGACCGTCCGCCTTATATTTAAGTGCTGAACGCCCGATGCCGGGCGGTCTACTTTTGCATGACGATGACGATCATCCCGTCTGGGGTGGAGGCGGAACCGGTCAGGGATGGGTAAAACGTGACTTCCCGGAAGCCGGCCTGCCTGCCCATGGCGACGAACTCCTCCCGCTCGTAGGCCTGCGAACTGGAAGCGTAGCGGGTCACTTCGCCGCTGGTCAGGTCAACGATGTAGTAGCGTTCGGTGGCGACGTGCTGTTCGTCGTCCCAGAAGGATTCCATCAGGCACAGGTGCGGGGCGTCGGCGAAGAGTTCGTTTTTGGCGGTGTACCAGGTGGCCGGCTGGTTGCCGGATTCGTAGAGGGCGTCAATCGTGGAGACTTCGAGCAGCAGCTTGCCGCCGGGGTCGAGCGCCTCGAAGGCCTTGCGCAGGATCAGCCGGGCGTCGGCGGGCTTGAAGACGTTGAACTCGCCGAAGATCAGCATTGCCAGGCCGTAGCCGGAGCCAAAGTCGGTGGTGCGGAGGTCGCCGAGGGTGTAGGAGCAGGCTTCGGGGGCGTGTTTAACGGCGTACTCTATGGAGGCGGGAGCAAAGTCAATCCCGCGGCAGGCATGCCCCAGCGTCGCGAGACGGGCCGAGTACAGGCCGGGGCCGCATCCCAGGTCGAGGACGCGGGAGGGCTGTCCGCCCAGCAGATGTTCGTGAATCCAGGCCACGTGCTTTTTGATGAGCGGCGTGCGGCGGCTGGCGGCGTCGTGGCGCTGGGAGAGGTGCTCCTTGAGCATCCGGCGGCTGAAATCGGGGTCATCCCAGGGGATCTTTTCGCCCTCGGCCCAGGGACGGGGTTCGGGATCGCGGTGGAGCAGGTCGAGTAGTCTCATTTTTTGTAGGCGATGATCATCCCGTCCCGCACCGGGGAGAGGGTCACGATCCAGTCGGGGTCGGTGGTGATCCGGCGGGTGAACTCGCGCACGCCCTCGGTTGCGCCGGAGCGGTCGGCGGGGTCGAAGATGCGCCCGCTCCAGAGCATGTTGTCAATGATGAGCACCCCGCCGGGGCGCAGCTTGTCCTTGATGACCGGCAGCGAGGCGGGATAGGCTTCCTTGTTGATGTCGTTGAAGATGAGGTCGAACGGGCCGGGCGTGGACTTGAGCGTTTCGACCGCTTCGGCGACGTGGTACTCGATCAGGCCGTCGAAGCCCATGCGGGACAGGTGGCCGGCTGCCATTTCCGAGAGCACCGCGTCCCAGACGGTGTGGTGGACGACCCCGCAGCCGTCGTTTTGCCCCTGCCTGGCGCAGGTCTCTCTGACCGCCCTGGCGAACCAGGCGGTGGAATAGCCGTAGCCGGAACCCATTTCGAAGACCCTTTGCGCGCCGATCATGCGGGCGATCTGGTAACACTGGTAGCCCGCCACCGGGCCGATGATGGGGAAGTCGTGTTCGTCAGCGTAGCGTTCCATGGCCTGCATCTCAGGTTCACGCGGCGGGACGAGGGCCGCCAGGTAATCCTGGACGGCGGGGAAAGATAATGGATTAGACATCAGTACCTCCAAAGTATGCGACTCAGCAATAATCCCTTATTTCAGGGTGTTCGCCGAAACCGCGAAACGTGTGCCGTCAGGGTATTCGCGTTAATGTTTT
>DYLB01000092.1 GCA_020722305.1 Anaerolinea thermophila
ATTCCTTGGTGTACTTCGTGTCCTTTGTGGATAAAGACCTTTTGCAGTAGACTCTTTATTGCGTGATTCCCAAGATCCTCGGGAACCAGTACCAGAGCACGTCGGCGGCGGGTTTGCCGTGGACGGAGGAGGATTTGTCCTGCAAGATGGCCGGGGGATAGTAGCCGCGGCTGATGAATCCGTTGACCCAACTGCGGGCGTTGAGCGCGGCCAGCATGGCCTCGTAGATGTCGGCCTGGCCTTGCAGGTCGAGACCGACCGAGGGCAGGTCGGCGTTCGGGCGGCTGAGGGCGGACCAATCGAGGCAGCCGCCGCGGCTGTCGGCGATGCAGCCGACTTTGGCTCCTAGCGCGGAGGGATAATCAATGGCGATGTAGAGCGGCTTGCCGAAGCTGTCTTTCCACGGCAAGACTTCCTCGTCCAATTGGCGGGCGGCGTCGGCCTGCATGTCGGCTTTGCTGGCCCCGGCCTGGTTGCTGAGGGCCGCGCTCCAAAGCAGGTAGATGCCGTCCACGTCGCCGAGGAAGGTGGGGGCGTTTTCCAGGCCCGGATAGAGCTGGGCCCACCAGATGCGGCCCTGGAAGCGGGCGCGCACGTCGGCGATGATGCCGCGCCAACGGGATTCGGCCTCAGCCGGGACGCCCGAGGGCGTACCATCTGCCAGGATACCGCCGGGCAGGGCCGGGTCCAGCCAGGCTCCGCCCAGGATGATGGCCTGGGCGTTGTAACGGGCGGCCATCTCGGCGTGATTCAGCAGGAAGGTGCGGTACTGGTCGAAGAAATCGTTCCACCAGCCCAGGTCACGCGGGGCGCTGATCCACCAGGAATCGACGTCTTGCGGGAAATTCGGGGTGGGGAAGAGGGCCACGTTCAGGTTGAGAGCCCGGGCGCTGCCGATGGAGGCCTGCATCTCGGGCCAGAGCGCGTCGGGGCCGGGGAGCAGGGACAACACCGGGGGCGAGGTGCGCTGGAAGGTCCAGGTGGGGGTCAGGATGGCCCAGTTGGCGTAGATGGCTCCCAGGTTCTGGAGGGCGGTCGGCATGGTTTTCTGCCAGGTGGGGTCCCAGTCGGGCTGCATTTCGATGCCGGCCACGAAATCCGGGCCGCGGGAGGTGATCTCGGCCGCCACCAGTTGAGCCGGCGGCGCGCCCAGCCATTGCCAGCCTTCGACCTTGACCTGGATGTTCTCCGGGAGCAGGCTGGTGCCAATCGAGCGCCCGGGCGTCGAAGGCCCGACCGTCAGGCTGTCGTCGGCGCTGCCGCATTGGGCGTTGCGGCACAGGCGGTAGCCGAAATTGCCGACCATGTTGAGCGGACTGAAGAGTTTGAAGACCCAGCGGTTGTTGCCGAGCGGCCACATCGGGATCGGCTCGGTCCAGCCGAAGGGGTTGAACTGGATGTAAACCACGTCGCCGGGCGGGGTGTTGGCGGGCACGGTGACGTCGAAGACGATTGGTGCGTTGGGGCCGGACTGCCAGGTCTGGACCGTATCGTGGATGAAGGTTTCGCTCTCTGGCACGACCAACTGGCGCACCATGAACGGACCGTTGCTGCGGTGTTCGGCGTTCCAGAAGCCGTCGCCCAGGGTGTATTTGTAACGGACGTCAGCCCCGGCGGGCAGGTCGAGGGTGAGGGTGTAGGTGCCGTCGGTCTGCGGCATAAGCACCGGCATCCGGTCGGCCAGGGTGCTCAGTCCGCTGCGCAGGTCGGCGAAGGTGTTGCCCAACTGGGCCAGGTTGCCCGCCAGGCGCAGCGGCGCGCCGGCGACGGTTTCTTTAGGCACGGAGACCGTAAAATGGATCTTGATCAGCGGGGCGGGCTGCATGGCGAGCGACACGGGCGTGACCATGCCGTCGCCGACTTCGGCGCCCTGCTGGAAGGTGCGATAACTGCCGTCGAGGGAATAGGCCACCAGGTTGTGCGTCCCGGGCGGGAGGCCGCGCAGGCTGAAATTTCCCTGCGAGTCGGTCATGGCCTGCATCCCGCCAGCGGCGACCAGGATGTTGGGCAGGGGACGGTCGCCATTGGCGGCTTTGACCTGGCCCTGGATGATGCCGGAGGGTCCGTTATAGGGACGGTCGGCCCAACTGGCAATCTGGTCGGTGATGCCGCCCGGCCCGCTGACGTGGAGCAGGCGGTAGCGCACGGGACGGTCGGCCGCGCTGTCCTCGACGACAGTCGCGCCGCCCAAGCGCAGGTAACGGTACTTGACCACCGATCCCGGCGGGATGGGCAACAGGGCGCGGTAGTGGGTGCTGTCGGCGGCCTCCATCGGGTAGTTGACCGGGTTCAACGGCAGGCCGGTCACTTCGTCCAGCACGCTGAGAGCCAGGCTCTCGCCCGGGGACAGCGGTTCGCGCAGGACGGCCTCGAAGGCGAAGTCGGCTACGGGGATCGGAGTCGGCTCACCGTCCGGGCCGCTGGGGGTTTCGGTCGGCGAGCCGCCGCCCCCGAACGGCCATTCGATCAAGGAAAGGGTGCAGGCCGGCCCGGTCAACAGGAGGACCAGGATCATGAAAATGGCTGAAAGCCGGTGGGAGATGGAATGGTTACGCATGACCCCTCCGATCATGTTTCGGCTTCTTTCCTGCGGCGCGCGCCGTAGGCGATGAAACTCAGGCCGATGCTCAGGAAATACAAGACGATCAACGGCAGCATCACCAGCGCCATGTTGACCGGGTCTACGGTGGGGGTGATGGCGGCCGCAATCACGGCGATGATCACTATGGCCAGGCGTCCCTGGCTGGCGAGCAGCTTCGGCTGGAGGATGCCCATCGCGCTCATGATGTAAACCACCAGCGGGAACTCAAAGGAGACGCCCAGCCAGAACATCAGCCCGGTCACGAAGCTGAAATAGGAGGCCGGACGCCACTCGCTGCGGATGCCCAGGAACTGTTGCAGGAAGGGCAGGGCGCTGGGCAGCATCACGTAATAAGCGAAAGCCACGCCCGCCACGAAGAACAGGGTCGCGAAGGGAATGGCCAGCAGTCCCCGACGGCGGCCGGCGGGCATCAGGCCCGGGGCGACGAACAGCCACACTTCGAAGACGATGTAAGGCAGGGCGAAAATGATGCCCAACAGGAATGAGACCTTCATGAACACGCCGATGGTCTCGGTCACATCTATGGCTTTCAATGAATCCAGGCCGCCGGCCGGGACGGCCAGGAAGGCGATCAATTGCTCTGAAAATACGAATGAGAGGGTGGTGGTGAGGGCCAGGGCGATCAAGGCCCGCAGCAGGTGGCGGCGCAGGGCTTCGAAGTGCTCGATCAGGCTGCTCCCCGACTGGACCGCGTTGACGAAGGCATCCGCCAGCGAGTTTTCGTCCGGGACCTCGTTCATGAACTGGCTGAAACGGCGGATGCTCCTGAACGGCAGGGCCACCAGCCAGAACAGGAGCCGGAAGGGCGCAGTAACCAGCCACCAAAGGCGTTTAAGCAGGGTCTTCATGGGTTTCTTCGTTGGGGTCAGCAGTGGATTTTTGTCCCGGTTTCGCCTCGGGGGCGGGCTGCGGCGGGGCGATGGTGTTGCCAAGATCGGGCGGCAGGCCCTCGGTCGGGATGGGTTTCTGGCCAGACCAGGTCCCATAGGTATTCCCGGACACTTTCCGGTTGTCTTTCTCCGCTGGCATGTCCAGGTCCGGGTTGGCTTCGCGCATCAGCTTGTTGGGCAGATGGCGCAATTCCTCGCTGGTCTGGCGCATCACCCGCCACTCCTCTGAAAGGACGAATTGCCTCAGCCAGGCGCCGATCTTCCTGCCATTTTTCACGATATCTTTCGGTCCCAGGATGATGAGTGCCAGCACCATGATCAAAAGAATTTCTTGAATACCGATACCTAAAATATCCATTCCATTAATCCTGAGAAAAGGATTGCAGCCTCTGGGTGATCTCGTTCTGATGGGCCACCAGGCTGCCCAGCACCCCGTTGACGAAACGCGGCGTGCTGTCTGAGCCGAAGAGTTTGGCCAGTTCCACAGCTTCGTTGATCGCCACCTTGACTGGCGTCTCGCGCTGGACGGCGAACTCCCAGGCCGAAATGCGCAGGATGTTGCGATCAATGGCCGCCAGTTGATCTACCGGCCACTCGGGAGCGTATTTGGCTATCACATGGTCCAGTTCCTGGATGAGGGGGAGCACGCCAAAGACGATTTGCCGGGAGAACTCGGCCAGGTCGTCACTCAAAGGGTTCTCCTCCAGCCGCTGGCGCAAAACGTCGGCTGGAGGGTGCTGGGTCAGATCAATTTCGTAAAGTACTTGCAAGGCCAGGCTGCGCGCCCGGGTGCGGGATTTCATGCTGGTTGGGCCTCGCCTGGTTCGACACCGTAATCAATATCTTCGATGTGGATGTTGATGTGGCCGATGTCCATCGCCACCATTTCCTGGATGGCGCGGGCCACCTGCTGCTGCACGTTGCGGCTGACCTCGCGGATGTTGACGTCCTGGTCCATGACCACGTACAGGTCGGCATAGACGAAGTTGTCTTCCACCGCAATCCGTACCCCGTCGCCGGCTCCGCGCCTGAACAGGCGGTTGACGCCGCCAGAGACCGGGGCCATACGGCTGACGCCTTCCACGCCCAGGGTCGCCATGCGGGCAATCGTCAGAAGCACTTCCGGCGCGACGGTGGTCTTGCCTTTGCGGGTCTCTTCCATAAGTTCCTCCATGCCTACATCATTGCCATGCCGCCGTCCACGCCCAGCACCTGGCCGGTGATATACGCAGCCTGGTCCGAAGCCAGGAAGGCGACCGCGTAGGCAACTTCTTCGGGTTTAGCCATGCGTCCCAGCGGTACCATTTTCAGGGCGGCTTCGAGCGCCCCTTCGGGCATGGCGTTCAAAATTTCAGTATCCACAAATCCGGGAGCCAGGGCGTTGACGGTGATGTTGCGGGCGGCTACCTCCCGCGCCAGGGCTTTGGTGAAACCGATCTGACCGGCTTTCGAGGCCGAATAATTGGTCTGTCCGGGGTTGCCCATTTGCCCGGCCACCGAAGCGATGTTAATGATCCGCCCGTAGCGTTTGCGCATCATGTGTTTCACGGCGGCCTTCGAGCAGTTGAAGGTACTCTTCAGGTTGGTGGCCAGCACGGCGTCCCAGTCTTCTTCGGGCATCATCATAATGACCATATCACGGGTGATCCCGGCGTTGTTGACCAGGATGTCCAGGCCGCCAAAGGTATCCACCGCGAACTTGATCAGGGCGTTGGCCTGCTCAAAGCTGGACACGTCGGCCTGGAAGGCCGCGGCCCGGCCGCCGCCAGCCGTCAACTGGGCTACCAGCTCCTCGGCCGGCCCGGCGGAATTGTGGTAATTGACCACCACCGCCGCGCCCCGCCGCGAAAGTTCGAGGGCCACCGCCCGGCCGATGCCGCGCGAAGCCCCGGTCACGACCGCGACCTTGTTTTCCAGCGACAAAAAATCAGTCATGGGATGCTCCTTGAGTTGAGATTATACACCACCCGCTCTAACCCGTCATTTTGTTTTGGGTTTCAGCCCCAGGGCCAGCCCCAGCCCGCCGCCGACGGCGAAAACGGCGGCATAAGCGAACACGTCCTGCCAAAAGCGCAGCGGGAAGAGGCGGATGAGCGTGTCGGAATACTCGAACAGCCAGGTATCGCCTTCGAAGAACAGGCTGTGGAACAGGGTGAAGAACTGCCAGAAGGCGACTGTGGCGAACAAGCCGACGGCCGCGGCCAATCCGACCATCAGCCAGCCCCCCCAGATCAACCCGGACCGGTAGGCCTGCTCCCGTTTCGAGAGCCAGGCCCAAAGTCCCAGGCCGAGCAGCCCCGCCCAGGACAGGTAGCCGAGCGCCAGCGCCGGCTTGACCACGTTCTTGACATCCAGCATGTGGCCGAGTTCACGCTGGTTGTAGAGCGGCGACCCGTCCGGGAAGGTCAGCCCGCCGAGGAACTCGATCCCGGCGTCGTTGACCAGGTACTCGATGGCCACTTTCGACCATTCGAGCCGGTCTTCGCGGCTGAAGCCGTAACTGTCCGCCGGGAAGCCGGGCATGCGGTATTCGATCTCCGGGAAGACCGGGGTGAGCATCAGGCGCAGCGGCAGGAACAGCAGCGCCACAGGGACGAGCAGGGTGGTGAGGCAGGAGATAATTTTGTTCATAAAGTCCTCATTCATTGCGAGGATGTTCGTCCCGAAGCAAGCTCCACTTTGTAGAAAAATCTGTGATCAACGGGAGAGGCTTCGTCGGGACACCTGCCCTCCCGCTCCGCTACGCTACGGGGATTGTAATGGCGGGCGGTGCCAGGGAGAACACCCTCCCCGCAATGACCTCTACTGCAAGGTCTCCACCTCGCCCGACAGGATGAAGCGGATCACCATGTCGTTCGTGATCCACTCGATAGGGGCCAGGTCGTCGGTGAAGACGGTCGAAGGCTGGTAGGCGGAGAAGTTTTGGGCGGCAGTCACGATCACGTCCAGGAGCAGGGGATGGACACCGCCTTCAGCGTAGAGCGCCACCAGGTTGTCGGTCAGGGTTTCGGTTTGGGTGGGCTGCTTGGTGGCATAGATGATGGAGTTGAGCGTGCCGGGGAGGTCCATCACATAGACGGTGGGGAAGACCGAAGCAATTGTGGTGGCCAGGCCGTTGATCAGCCGCCGGTCGCCGGGGACGCTGGCGGCGTTGATCGCCAGCACGCCGGTCTGGTCCAGGTGGTCGTAAGCCGCCTGGAAGAATTCCCGGGTGGTCATGTGCCAGGGGATGTAGGGCGGGCGGTAGGCATCCACGGCGATCAGGGAGTAGGTGTACGGGCTGTGGGCCAGGCCGTAGCGCCCGTCACCGATGACCACGTCGAAGTTGGGCATCGTCATACCGAAGTATTCCCGGCCCACGGCGGCGATCTTCGGGTCAATCTCGAAGCCGGTGATCGGGATGGGGCCGAAGACGGCGGTAGCCTGGCGGGCGGTGGTCCCGGCGGCCGAGCCGACGATGGCGATCCGTTTCACATCCTCCGGCCTGAATCCGGGATTGAAGAACGGCCCGGCCAGGAACTGTTCCCAGGGGCCATTGTAGTCCAGGTTTTCGGGGTGGTAAACCGAATGGACGCCCTGCCCATCGTTCAGGCGCAGGTAGGTGTAACCGTCGCGTTGGATCACCTGGATGTAGTTGTAGGCCGATTCGGTTTCGTAAACCTGCCCTTCGGACTGTTTGATGCGCGCCGTCGGGAACAGGACGGCCGTCAGCGCCAGGAGCAGCACCAGTCCGAGATAGAGCAGAGCCAGGCGGCGCTCCCGGTTGACCAGCAGCCCGGCGATCGCCACGCACAGCAGGAAAACGCTGAAGACCAGGAAAGTGCGGGTCGTGCCGATGGTGGGAATCAGCACCAGCACCGGCAGGAAGGTCCCGATGAAGGAGCCGAGGGTCGAGATGGCGTAAATGTTGCCGGAAACGTTGCCGGCGCGGGCCGGGTCTTCCACGCTCAGGCGGATGGCGAAGGGCGAGACCATGCCAAGCAGGGTGATCGGGATGCTGAACAGCACCAGCACCGCCGCGAACGATCCCAGCATCACGCCGACCGCCAGGCCGTCGAAGGCGTTGGCAGCGGCCAACAAGACGGGGCCCGCCGCGTAAGGCACGATCCCGACCGTGAACGCGCCCCAGGCCAGGATTCCGTACATCGTGGCCGCGGCCGGCGACCGGTCCGCCCAGCGCCCGCCGAGGAAATAGCCCAGGGTCAGGTAGATGAGGATGAGTCCGATGATTGCCGCCCAGACCAGGTTGCTCATCCCAAAGACGTTGCCGAGCAGCCGCGAGGCGCTCAGCTCGACCGCCAGGGTGGTCATGCCGGAAACAAAAACGGTGAAGTACAGGTATCGTCGCATGGGCGCTCCATGAAAGGGATGCGGGGATTATACCGACAAATGACCTCCAACGACGGGAGCGGAATCAAAAGTCTCCCAACTTTTGCCACCCAACGCAGCCATCTTCATCGCCCAGCAGCCACGCA
>DYLB01000093.1 GCA_020722305.1 Anaerolinea thermophila
TCCTTGGTGTACTTCGTGTCCTTTGTGGATAAAGACCTTTTTGCAGTAGACTCACACCATCTGTTGCGATAAAAGGCGAAATTTGAGGCCGTAGCTTCGCAGAATAAAAAAGGCTGCCTCTTTCGAGGCAGCCCTAATGTTCCGCTCGTCTGGCTACTTGTTCATGCAAGCCGGAACCTGCTCATCGGTTTTGATCTGATTGACCTTGGTCCATGTCCCGTTGTCGAGGTCTATCTGTCCAAGATACCAGTTGTCACTCGTCAAAGTTGTCGGGGTCCCCGGTACGAAAAGCCTGCCTACCCAGGCATTGTTATGATAAATAACCGCTTCCAGGCCGGAACCTGTAATACGCGAGTCGCCCCAGGGAGATGGACTGCCATCCCAAATGCTGACCCAAACGTCCATCAAGCCGCCCTCTGCCTCCTTGACAATGATGCCTTCCGTCTGGCCGAACTTGAACGAGTCTGCCCCTGTGGTGACATTGATGTTGTAATTATTGCCCAACCAGGCTGAATAACAGGTAGGCGTCGTGGGTTCGACCAACCACAGGTCCATTTCGCGGCCAGGGGATTGGTAGGGCTGCCATCCCTGCCACTGGATCACGACCTCCCAGCTCCCGGCTGCGTTACTGGCAAGGGCAAGGTTTATGTTCAACTTTGAACTGGTACCGAGATAAACGGTCTTCGTCTGATACCGATATCCCGTTTTCGATGCCGAAACCTGAAACTTGGTGCTTTTCGGCACCAGGCAGGAGTAATACCCGTTGGCTCTGGTTATGGTCGAACAAACCACTTGACCCGTCGCCGCGTTCTTCACAACCACATTAGCCCCCGAAAGTGGTTCAGAATTTGGGCCGTTGAAAATCCTGCCTTGCAACGTAATTTTTGTCCCGCCCAGGGCGCGATAGAGGTTGACGCGCTTGATCACCCGCGGGAATCCCTGAGCAGGATCACCAGTGTTTTGCAGCTTCGACCTTAACTGGGCCAGGGTTAAATTGGGATACTTCGACCACACCCGGGCTGCGACCCCTGCAACAACTGCGGCCGACATGGCTGTGCCGTCCATAAGGTCATATTTCCCGCCAATGAGCGTTGAGTAAATCGAATACCCTGGCGCAACAATATCCACCCAGGGAGCCGCCGCGGTATCGAAATTCGAAAACCAGGTCCGCCGGTCGTTTTCTTCGGTTGCAGCCACGCCGAAAGCTTTCGGTTCGGCTCCAGGCCATACTTTGACAGAACTATTATTGTTGCCGGCTGCCGCAATGACCAGACGCCCTTTGTTCGCAGCAATGTTGACCTGGTTGGTAATCGCAGTGCTGCGATTTGAAAAACTTAAGCCCAGAACATATATCTTCGGCACCTGCCCACCGCACTTGGAAGCCCCGGCGCTGTTCGCCCATTGGATACCTTGCGAGACTTTCCAGGCTGTCCCTGACCCGTTGGCATTTGCAACACGGATGGCAAGGATTTTGCTGAGAGGAGAAATGCCGGCGATCCCGACCGCATTATTGGTTTTGGCCGCGGCGATGCCTGCCATGTGGGTGCCGCGACCATGGAGATCCATAGGATACATATCGTTGGAAACGAAATCCTTGCCTCGGTAGACTTTCCCCTGGAGATCAACATGATTGTAGGCCACACCGGTATCTATTACAACGATACAGGGGACGTTGGTGCTTACAGGAGCCGGCGCCTGGTAATACATGATCTTATTGAGCTGCCACTCCAGGAAACGGCTCGGATCCGATGGGTTGTAGTACAAGGGCGAGACCTCTTTGCCCGCGGGAAGGGATTCGGCAACGGTCGCGGCCTGGTTGCGTTCCACGAACGACACCCAGGGTTGCTGCTGCAAATAGCCGATCGCCCGTTCAGCTTCTTCATCGCTATCGAAACGGATCAGATATGACGATTCGTCCAACGCGATATCGGCCACGCTGGCCCCAATCTGGGCCGCCGCGGCATTGAAACTCTCTGCCTTGAGCGCGGGTCCGTCTTTACTGTCGGTGATAACGCCCACGATCAACTCGCCCGGCACATACCCCGCATTAACGGGTTCTTCGCCCTGTGCGCTGGCGATCTTCGCCGATGGCATATTTGCAATAAGCAAAGCCACTACTACAATGAAAACTGCCAGTTTCATTCCTGCATTCCTGTTCATCGTCACTCCTTTTCGATCCGATTCGGATATCCGAGACTTCGGTTACGATTTCATTTACCATCATAAATAAGATTGTCTGGTCTTGTCAATTCTACTTGGGTCATAGTTCATTATCAATTCTGTTAAGTTGCAAACACCCATGCCCGCACAGTCAGCCTGGAACCCTAGCCGGCAAACGCAAACCGGCCCCCGGCTCGATTGCGGGTATAATTTGCCAATTCCACAAAAATATGGAGTTTGAATGGTCCAGAAAAAACTTACCGGCGCCGAAATCCGCCAGACTTACATTGACTTCTTCGTCGAACACGGACACACTTTCGTGCCCTCCGCCTCGCTGGTCCCGGGCGGGGATGCTACGCTCCTGTTCACCAACGCTGGCATGGTTCAGTTTAAAGACGTATTCCTCGGCACCGAGATACGCCCGTACAGCCGGGCTACCAACTCACAAAAATGTATGCGCGTGGCCGGCAAGCACAACGACCTCGATGACGTGGGCCGCGACGACACCCATCATACCTTCTTCGAGATGCTCGGCAACTGGTCGTTCGGCGATTATTACAAAAAAGAAGCCATCGCCTGGGCCTGGCAACTCCTCACCGACGTTTGGGGGCTGCCCAAAGCCCGTCTCTGGGCAACCGTCTTCAAAGACGATAAGGGAGACATCCCCACAGACGAGGAAGCAGCCCAAATCTGGCGCGCCCAGCCCGGGTTCCAGAAAGACCAGGTGCTTTACTTCGGGCGCAAGGACAATTTCTGGGAAATGGCCGAAACCGGCCCCTGCGGTCCGTGTTCCGAAATCCACTTCGACCGCGGCGAGAAATATTGCAACATGAAAAACGTCCCCGGCCACGTCTGCGGCGTCAACGGCGACTGCACCCGCTTCCTCGAACTGTGGAACCTGGTCTTCATTCAGTACAACCGCCTTAGCCCGACCCAGCTCGAACCCCTGCCCGCCACCCACGTGGACACCGGCATGGGCTTCGAGCGGATCGTCTCCGTTTTGCAAGATGTTGACTCGAATTACAAGACCGACCTGTTCGAGAAGCCGCTCGGAGTGCTGCGCGGTCTCACCGGTCATACCGAATCCGAAATGTTGGCCGATTTCACCCCCTACCGCGTCATCGCCGACCATACCCGCTCGGCCGCCTTCCTGATTGCCGACGGCGTGGTGCCCGGCAACGTGGGCCGCAACTACGTCTGCCGCATGATCATCCGCCGCGCCGCCCGCTTCGGGACAAAGATCGGCCTGACCGAACCGTTCCTGGCCAAAGTCGCCGAACAGGTCATCGAGACGTACAGCGGGTTCTATCCCGAGCTGGGGAAAAATAAAACAGCCATCCTCGAGAACCTGACCCGGGAGGAGATCCGCTTCGCGCGGACGGTCGAAACGGGCACCGCTCATTTGCAGAATCTCCTCGACGGGCTAACTGCCGCCAAATCCCGCACCCTCGACGGGCGCAAAGCCTTCGACCTGTATGCCACCTACGGTCTGCCCTTCGAGATCACCCGCGACATCGCCCGCGAGCAAAACCTGGACGTAGACGAGGCCGGGTTCCGCTCCGCCATGGACAATCACCGTATCGCCTCTGGCGGCGGCAAGGCTATGGGACCGCTCGGCGGCGAAGACGCCGAAATCTGGAGGCAGAAGATCAAATCGCTCCAAAACGAAAAGAAACTTGGCCCGGAAGGGGTTCATTACAATCCTTACGAATTGTTGAGTTTCGAAGGCCAGGTATTGGCGCTGTACAACGGCGGCAAATTCTTCGACGAAGTCTCTCCCGACGATTACGTGGAAGTGCTGCTGCCCAAAACCGGTTTCTACCTCGAATCTGGCGGGCAGGTCTCGGACACGGGCGTCATCACCGCCAAGCCCGACAAAAAAGGCGACGTAGCCTGGGCCATTGACGTGACCGAAATGCGCAAACCCGCTCCCGGTGGGATCGTCCACGTGGGCTACGTGGCTTACGGCACGCCGAAAGTTGGCGACAAGGTCGCGGCCCGGGTGGATGCCCAGCGCCGCCGCGACATCATGCGCAACCACACCGCCACCCACCTGCTCCACGCTGCGCTCCATCGGGTGCTGGGCAGCGCAGCCCGCCAGGCCGGGTCGCTGGTCGCGCCCGACCGCTTGCGTTTCGACTTCACCCATCCCGAAGCCATGACCCCGGAGCAGATCGAGCGCGTCGAGCGGATCGTCAACGAGGCGGTGGCGGCAGATATGGAAGTGCTGCCCAAGCTCAAGCCCCGCGAGGACGCGATTGCCGAGGGCGCCATGGCGCTCTTCGGCGAAAAATACGGCGAAACGGTGCGCACAATCACCATCGCCCCCCTCGGCACGGAACATCTTGACAAGGCGGCGTCGGCCCACCCGACCTCGTTCGCCGAACAGCAGGAAAAATTTTCCTACGAACTGTGCGGCGGGACCCACCTCGACCGCACCTCGGACGTGGGCGCGTTCCTGATTACCAGCGAGGGATCGGCCGCAGCCGGGATCCGGCGCATCGAAGCGGTAACAGGCCGAGGGTCCTATGAATTGATCGCCCGGCGTTTCAAGACCCTGAAACAGGCCGCAAGCTTGCTGAAAGCCTCGGTCGAAGAACTCCCTCAAAAAGTCGAAAGTCTGCAAGACGAAATGGCTGAGCTGCGCAAAGAATTGGCCAACCTGCGCCTGGACGTAGCCCTGACGACTTTCATTTCACAACTCGCCAACGTGCAAACCGTGGACGGCATACACGTGCTCTCGGCTGAAATCCCCAATGCCGACGTGAATACGCTCCGCGCCCTGGCCGACAAGTTCCGCGAGAAATTCCCCAGCAGCGGCGCGGCGGTGCTGGCGACGGGGACGACCGTCATCTCGGTGCTGACCGAGGACCTGGTCAAGCGCGGCCTGAAAGCTGGGGACATCATCACCGCCATCGGCGGGCGCGGCGGTGGACGCCCCAACCTGGCCCAGGGCAGCCTGCCAAGCCCGGACAGCGTGACCGGCGCTTTGGGGAAAGTTGCAAAAGCAGTCGAAGAGAAATTCAAGTAGACGAAACAGGGCGACGCAAATCGCCCTTATCTTTTCCTAATTTTACATTGCGCTCCAACTTGATTCGGATTATATTTGGAGTAAATTTATCCGATTTAGAGAGGAGCCGCTTTATGAGTACCAAAAAACAGCTTGATGCCATCCTTGAAAAATGGGATTTGCTCAAGCATCCCTTTTACCGGGCCTGGAGCGCGGGGACGTTGCCGGTGGAGGCGCTGAAAGTTTATGCACGGGAATACGGGCAGTTCATCAACCTGCTGCCTAATGGATGGGAAACCCTGCGAGACGACGAAACCGCCGAGGAAGAACGCGAACATGCCGAAATGTGGGAGGGTTTCAGCGCCGCCCTGGGCGCGGCCGATTACAAAACACCGGTCCCTGAAGCGCGCCAGCTTGCGCTTACGGCTGAACAGCTTTTCAGCCGGCCCGCATCGGCTCTGGGAGCAATGTACGCTTTCGAGGTCCAGCAGCCGGCTACGGCCAAATCGAAACTCAACGGGTTGAAGACCCACTACACCCTGCCCCATGAAGTCGAACCCTATTTCGAGGCCCACAGTGCCAACTGGCACGAGGCGCAAAAACTCCTGCGCCAGATCAACGCCTTGCCCGCTGATGAGCAGGCCCAAGCCGTCGAAGCCTGCGACCGGATGGCCCGCGCCCTCTGGGAGGCGCTAAGCGGCATCCACGCCGCGACCTGTTCTGCAAATTAATACCCTGTCGTTCGCGTTAAGGTCTTTGGTCTTGCCCGGCATAAAGTTCGGCTAAACGATTCCCCCGTCGGTCATTCGGCGCAGATCGCCCAGGGCGCGTTCGATTTCCGCCGCGCTCACCGGCAGCCCGCTCTCGCGGTGGATGAGCTGCCCGGATTGGGCCTTTTCCAGCGCCACCTCCCGGACGGTCAGATTGCGGGCTTGGGCCTCCTTGACCAGTTCCGCGCCCCGGGCATAGCCGATTAGCGGGTTGAGCGCCGTCGCCACGATGGCGTTCTTTGCCAACCAGCCTTCGGCTTTCTCGCGGTTGGCTTTCAAGCCGCGCACCGCCCGTTCGGTAAAGGCGTTGATCGAGCCGATCATCACCTGCATGGCCTCGAACAGGTTGTGGGCGATGACCGGCATCATCACGTTCAGTTCCAGTTGCCCGGCCTGGGCCGCCAGCCCGATGGTCGTATCGCAGCCGACCACATGGAACATCGCCATATCCAGCATCTCGGCCATCACCGGGTTGACCTTGCCCGGCATAATGCTCGAACCGGGCTGCACCGGCGGGAAGCGGATCTCGTCCAGGCCGGTGGAGGGGCCGGAAGCCAACAAACGCAGATCGTTGGCGATGCGGATCAGGGTCAGGGCCAGGGTTTTGAGCGAGGCCGAAAAAGCGACCGCGTCAGCCATGGATTGCATGGACTCGAACAGGTCCTCGGACCCGGTCAATTTAAAACCGGTGATTTGGGACAGCTTCGCCACCATCCGGGCGGGATACTCGGGGTGGGCGTTCAACCCGGACCCGACGGCCGTACCCCCGATTCCGAGGCGACTCAGCCCCTCAGCCGCCCTCCGGATCCGCTCTCCGTCACGTTCGACAGCCCGGGCGTACGCGCCAAACTCCTGTCCGAGACGCAGCGGCACGGCATCCTGCAAATGCGTCCTCCCGGATTTGAGGATGTCGTCGAACTCGTCAGCTTTGGCGGCGAACGCATCCACAAGATTTTGAATTGCTGATGACAGCTCCTCCAACCGCCACAGGCATCCCAGGCGGATGGCGGACGGGATGGTGTCATTGGTGGACTGGGCCATATTGACGTGGTCGTTGGGATGGACGCGGTACTCGCCCAGCTTGCCGCCCATGAGTTGGGTGGCCCGGTTGGCGATGACCTCGTTGACGTTCATGTTGTGGCTGGTTCCCGCTCCGGCCTGGAACGGATCCACCACGAACTGGTCGTCCCATTTCCCGGCGATCACCTCCTGCGCGGCTGCGTGGATGGCCTCGGCGCGTTCGGAATCCAACAATCCCAGGTCGCAGTTGACGCCCGCCGCAGCCTGCTTGATGACCGCCATGGACCAGATGAACGCCCGCCAGGGTTTCAGGCCAGAGATGGGGAAATTCTCGACGGCGCGCTGGGTTTGCGCTCCGTAGAGCGCATTTTCCGGGACGAGGACTTCGCCGAGCGAATCGGATTCCCTGCGCATGATGGGGCTTAACTTGAAACGACCGCGGCCTCGACCGACAAAATTCCGGGGAGGTAATCGGCCAGCAGTTCCCAGCTATCCCCGGCGTCCCGGCTGTAGAACAACTGACCGGTGTTGGTGCCAACGTAGATCCCGGCCTGGTCGAGGCTGTCGGTTGCCATCGCATCCCGCAAGGCGACCAGGTGAGCGCGTTCGGGCAGGCCGTCGGTCAGGCGCTGCCACGATTCGCCCGCGTCCCGGCTGCGCCAGACGGCGAAACGCCCGTCAACGCTCATGCGGTACTCGTCGCTTTCTTCGAGCACCACGTAGACCGTGCGCGGGTCATGCGGGTGCCGACAAAAACCATCACTTTGGAAGCCATTTTCAACTCCTTTGGCGCGAATACCGAATAAATGTTCTAGCGAAATTATACCATAACTGTCCAAATTACTGTTCTTTCCACATCCGTGGGGAGCATTCAAATGTTGTAGATTCACCTCGAAACAGTGAGCGGGGCTACACCTGCCCTGGCGGGCGGTGCCAGGGAAGCCGCCTGCTCAGTGC
>DYLB01000094.1 GCA_020722305.1 Anaerolinea thermophila
CCAGAATGGGGATTGCGCCTTTGCGTTGAAAAATACCTTTTTGCAGTGGAGTCATGATTTGCTCTAATCCTTCGCCAATGAGACGAAGACGTCTTCCAGGGTGGGTTCGCCCCTGCGGACTTCTGCCACGCTGAGGCCCAGCGCCTCGAGCCGGGACTTGAGCCTGTCCGCCGTCAAACCGTTTTGGGTAATGGCCCGCAGGTTGTCCCCGGCCAGGCTTACCCGCTGCACGTTCTCCGTTTTCGAGAGCGCCTCCAACCCGGCCTCCAGCGGACGGGCATAGACTTCCCAGACTTCCCCTTCGACAATTTGCCGCTTGAGATTGGCAGGCGTGTCCATCGCCAGCAGCTTGCCGCGGCGCATGATGCCGACCCGCTCGCAGTATTCGGCTTCGTCCATGTAATGGGTGGTGACGAAGACGGTCACACCGCTTTCGGCCAGTTCGTAGATCAGGTCCCAGAAGGCGCGGCGGGCGGTCGGGTCCACGCCGGAGGTGGGTTCGTCGAGGAAGAGCAGCTGCGGCTGGTGGACCAGGGCGATCCCCAGCGCCAGGCGCTGCCGCCAACCGCCGGAGAGGGCACGGGTCAGGTCGTCTTCGTGGCCGCTGAGTCCCACCTGGGCCAGGGTGCCGGCGATCCGGTTCTTATCCCGCACGCCGTACACCCCGCCGTAAAAAGACAGGTTTTCCCAAACGGTCAGGTCGTCGTACAGGGCGAATTTTTGCGACATATACCCGGCACGAGTGCGGACCTGCTCGGTCTCGCGGAAAGCGTCGTAGCCGAGCACGAAGGCCTGGCCTTCGCTGGGTTGGAGCAATCCGAGCAGCATGCGGATGGTGGTGGTCTTGCCCGAGCCGTTCGGTCCGAGGTAGCCGACCACTTCTCCCTGGTTGATCTCGAAGGAGACGTGGTCCACGGCGACGAAATCGCCGAAGCGCCGGGTCAGGTTATCCACCATGACGATGGGCAGGGTCATAATTTCAGGCTCCGCTTTCCAGCACGGATTTCAACCGGGCAAAGTTGTCTTCCATCTGGCCTTTGATCCGGCCGGCCAGCATACCTTCGGCGATCTTGAAGAAGCCGCCCGGCTCGCCCTTGCCGGACATGCTGAGCTTCGTCCCGGTGCCGGCCGGTTTGAAAGTCATCACCGCCCCGACCGTGACCGGCCCCATCTTGGCCCGGTAGCCGAACCTGCTGTCCGGTTCGTACTCGACGATTTCCAGCAAGCCTTCGAGTTTGTGCCCCAGCATCTCGCCCTTGACGTTGAAGGTCGCGCCGACGCCCATTGACTTGTCCGAGGCGGGTTCGATCTCCTGCGCGGTGGACTGCCAGCGGTGCAGGTTATTCAAGTCTGTGACGAAGGCGAAGACCTCCTTCACGGGGCGGTCAATCAAGGTGACGATTTCGAAAGTGATCATGGGTTGCTCCATCCAACCTTCGCAAGGTTGGTACTTCACTCGGTCAATGCAATAAATACGTCTTCCAGCACCGGCGGGACCTGGCGCAGGTCGGATACCGTCCCGCCGCCGGAGCTGATCCGCTGCGGCAGGCGCTTGAGCACCCGGCCGGTTGACTCCTGGCGGAGGCGCAGGTGCAGCCGGTCGCCGAAAGCCTGCACGTCTTCCACGTCTTCGTCCTCGGCGGCGAGGTGACGCAGCAGGTTGAGCGGCTGGCCGCGCAGTTCAAGGATGCGGCCGGACAGGGTGGCGCGCAGGTCGCCGGGCGTGCCCTCGGCGATGATCCGCCCGCTTTTCATGAAGCCGACCCGGTGGCAGCGGGCGGCCTCGTCCATGTAGGGGGTGGTGATGATGATGGAGACGCCTTCGTGTTGCAAGACCAACCTGATGACCAACTGCCAGAAATCCTGCCGGGTGACGGGGTCCACGCCGGTGGTGGGTTCGTCGAGCAGCAAGACGCGTGGGCGGGTGACCAGCGCCGAGGCGAGTCCCAGCTTCTGCTTCATCCCGCCGGAGAGCTGGCCGGCGCGGCGGTCTTTGAAATCGGCCAGGCCGACGAATTCGAGGATGTCCATGCAGCGCGGCAGCCACTCCTTCTGGGTCAGGCCGCGCACTTCGGCGAAGAAGCGGATGTTCTCCAGCACGGTCAGGTCTTCGTAGAGCGAGAAGCGCTGTGAGAGGTAGCCGGTCTGCGAGCGGGCCTGTTCGGTCTGCTTGAGGAGGTCATAGCCGCAGATGGAAGCCTGCCCCTCGTCCGGGCGCAGGGCGCCGACCAGCAGCCGCAGGGTGGTCGTCTTCCCGGCCCCGTCCGCGCCGACCAGGCCGTAGATTTCGCCGGAAGCGATGCTCAGGTCAACCCCATCCACGGCGTGGTTATTGCCGAAGGATTTTCTCAAATCGGTCGCATAAATAAGGTATTGCATCTTCGTCATTCAACGTTCAACGAAAGATCACATCTGCGGGCATGCCCGGCTTCAACTTACCCGCCGGGTCGTCCACGCTCAACTTGATGGCGTAAACGGTCGAACTGCGGCCCTCGACGGTCTGGACGTTGCGCGGGGTGAACTCGGCCCGGTCGGCGATCTGGGTGACGGTGGCGCTGAAAGTCTCGCCGGGGAAGGAATCCACCTTGACGGTGACGGCTTGGCCCAATTTGACTTCGCCATAGCGGTTTTCGGGGACGAAGACGGTCAGGGTCAGGTCGCCGGTGCGCAGCAGGGTGATGACCGCCGCTCCCGGCTGGACGACTTCACCCAACTGGACCTCCCGGACCGAGACCAACCCGTCCACCGCGGCGAAGACCTGCGTTTTCTGGACCTGGGTCTCGATTAGCGCCACCTGGGCTTCTGCCTGCCCGACAGCCCGGGCGGCCTGCTCTAGCGCGGCTTCGGCCTGTCGGACGGCGCTCTCGGCCGCGGTCAATTTGGGCGAGTAGATGCCCACTTGCAGCGCCCGCAATTTATCGCGGACGGTATCCAGGCGCTCGCGGGCGATGGCCAGGTCGGCCCGGGCTTGCAGCACGTCGTCCGCGCCTTCGGTGGTCAGGGCGTCGTCGTAGGCCGTTTGGGCATCGTAGAGATCCGCTTCGGCCTCGTCGAAGGCGGTCTGGGCCGAGTCGCGCAGTTCCTGCCCGCTGACACCGGAGGTGCGGTCGAGCACGTCTTCGGCAACCTGGTAGGCCAGGCGGGCCTGGGCCAGCGTCGCTTCGGCGGCCAGGAACCCGGCGCTGGTGGCCTTCTCTTCGATGAATTCCAGGTCGGCCAGGGCGGCGGTGAGGGCTTCTTCGGCGGCGGCCGCTTCGGCCTGGCCAGCCCGGATCTGCTCCTCGCGGTCGAAGTACCAGTTGGGCTGGTCGAAATCGGCCGGGACGGAGGCCTTCCAATCTGCGGTGCGGATGGCCTGTTCCTCGGCCTGGGCTGCGGTCAGCGCCAGGTCGTACTGGGCTTTGGCGGAATCCAGCGCGGCCTGGGTGGTGGCCTGGGCGGCGCGGGCCGTTTCCAGTCCGGCACGGGCGGCGCGGAGCTGGGCCTGGAGCAGGGAATCGTCCAGGCGGAAGAGCAAGTCGCCAGCCCGGACCGAGTCGCCTTCATCTACAAGGACTTCGACCACTTTGCCGGCCATCTCGGGGGAGACGATCACTTCCAGGGCTTCGATGGTCCCGGAGGCGGTCAGGCTGGTATCAACCGGCTTGAGCTGCTGCTGGATGATGAAGTAGACCGAGGTGGCGATTACGGCCAAGACGAGCAAAATGACAGGAACAGGGGGACGTTTGTGAGACATGGTTCACTCCTGAAGTGATTAATCCAGGCGTTTGCGGAAGCGCAGGGCCGCAGCGCCCATGATGAAGATACCGAACAGGGCCAGGGCGATGACCTCGCCCTGGATGGCCGCCACGCCGACTCCTTTGAGCAGCAGCGAGCGGATGATGACCAGGTAGTAGCGCAGCGGGACCACATACGAGACCACCTGCAAGATTTTGGGCATGGCTTCGAGCGGGAAGAAAAAGCCGGAGAGGAAGATGGCCGGGAGCAGGGTCATCCAGACGGTCAGCATGGCTTCCTGCTGGGTGTTGGCGATGGTCGAGGCGAACAGGCCAATGCCCAGCCCGGAGAGCAGCAGCAGACCCGAAAGCGCCAGGATCAGGCTGAGCGGGCTGCGGATGGGGATGCCGAACCACCAGTGGCCGATGGCCAGCACTTCGAGCGTGTCGAGGAAAGCCAGCAGGGCGTAAGGCGTGATCTTGCCGATGACCAATTCCCACGAGCGGATGGGGGTGACGATGAGTTGTTCGATGGTGCCGCGCTCGCGTTCGCGCACGATGGCGGTGGCGGTGAGGATCGAGGTGATGGCGAACAGGATCATGCCGATCACGCCGGGGATCATGAAGTAGGCGCTGACCAGGTCGGGGTTGTACCAGACCCGGGTCCGCACCTCGACCGGGGGTTTCAGGTCGAAGGGCATCCCCGAACGGGCGATCTTCTCTTGCAGGATGTCGGTGGCGTGAGCCTGGCCGATCAACTGGGCCGCCGAAAGCGCGGTGGAGGCCGAGGTCGGGTCCGACCCATCCAGGATGAAGGCCACCTGGGCCTCGCCTCGGGCCAGCCGATTGGCGTAGTCCGGCGGGATGATCAGCCCGGCGCGGGCCTCCCCGCTCTCGATCAGGACGGCGATTTCCTCCTGCGAGTTGACCGCGTAATCAATGCGGAAGTAGTCGGCGGCGCGGAAGGCGTCCAGCAGGGCGCGGGCTTCGGGCGACTGGCTCTGGTCGAAGACCGCCAGCGGGATGTTGCGCACGTCGCTGGTGGCCGAGTATCCGAGCAGGAAAAGCTGGACGATGGGGATGACCAGGATGATGCCCAGCGTGCGCGGGTCACGCAGGATCTGGATGAATTCCTTGCGGATGATGGAGATGAGGCGAGAGTTCATAGTCACTCCAAAAGTTAGCATTCTGAACTGTATCTGTTCAGCCTTCGGTTTATCCGCTAATCTGCGCCAATGCTTCGATAAACTCAGCACAAGTTTTCGCTAATCCTTTGCGGTTTTGAGGCCTTTTTATTCGTGGAGATTAGCGAAGATTAGCGGAGTAAATGCTCTTTTCGACGTTGGGCTGAATGGTTACTCTGAACTTACAATTCAGATTTGATAATCCCATGCAGGAAAATGTCCACGAAAATATCCAGGCTGTCTTCTCGCATTTCGGGCGGCATCACCTGCCCCGCCATCATTTCCATGATGAAGTACGAGAAAAACATACCCAGAAAAGCCCGCAGGATGATCGCCGGATGGATGGGCCGTAGCGCGCCATCCGGGGATTGGATCCGCTGGATGAGCGGAAGTACCTGCGGGATGATTTCCTCCATCAAGCCTGCCATGTGTTTGGTGTTGAATTCGACGATCTCGATGAACATCAACTTCAGGAAATCCGGCCTGCGGCCCAACTCCTCGACCAGGGCCTGGGCCGCGTTATGGATGAATTCATCCACCGTTTCGCCGGGTACGGCAGAAACCAACGCCAAGATTTGCTTGTACGGATGCTTGTCGTGAATGATGGCTTCGAAAATTGCATCCTTGCTGGCGAAATGATTGTAGATCCCGCCCACGGCTAACCCGGCCCGTTCCGCAACCTGGCGCATGGACGTGGCCGAATAACCCTGTTCAAGGAACAATTCGTAAGCGGCCTCTTCGATTGCCATTCGAGTGCGTTCACCTTTACTCAGGTTTTCTTCTGCCATGCTTTCCTTCCGTAAATGAACGAACGTTCGTTTTTATTATAATGATTTTTAATCCGTTGTCAAGTGATGTGAGCTTTTTGATGCAGCGATGGGAGTCGTGATGATACGTTGTCAACAACCACGTTGGCAAGTACAATCCAGGCCATGTTGCCTGCATCGCCAAACGAACATTTCTTGAGCAAAAACCTGCGCTTCAACTTCATCGTCGGCATTTTCGACGGGGGCTTTTTCGGGTTCGCGCTCGGATTCGCCTCCTTCATCGCCGTCCTCCCCCTCTTTGTCAACCAGCTCACGGATTCGGCCCTGTTGATCGGCCTCGTGCCCGCCATCCATAACGTCGGCTGGCAGCTGCCCCAGTTGCTGACCGCAGGCTGGGTATCCCGCGCCCGGCGTTACAAGCCGCTCGTGGTCTGGATGACCGTCCACGAGCGCATCCCATTCGTGGGGCTGGCGTTGATCGCCTGGTTCCTGCCTGGCCTCGGCAGCCGGACCGCGCTGGCCCTGACTTTCCTGATGCTCACCTGGCAAGGGCTGGGCGGCGGCTTCACGGCCAACGCCTGGCAGAGCATGATCGCCAAAGTCATTCCCGGCCGGCTGCACGGCACCTTTTACGGGAGCCAGGCCGCCGCTTTCAACGGGCTGGCCGGAATCTCGGCCATCGCCGCCGGGATCCTCCTCGAACGGCTGGCCTCGCCCCTGGATTTTGCTGTCTGCTTCCTGGCTGCTTCGGTCGCGATGGCGGTTTCCTACGTCTTCATCGCCCAGACCCGCGAGCCGGAAAGCCCCGAACGCCTCCCAAAACCTGACAATGCTTTCTGGGGCGAGGCCCTGGCGATTCTCAAGCGCGACCGAAATTTCTGCGCCTTCCTGGTCGTACGCGCCTTCAGCCAGTTTGCCAGCATGGCCTTCGCCTTTTACACCGTCTACCTCGTGAATGAAATGGGCGTAGGCGAAGCGGCCATCGGCGCGATGACCGGTTTCCTGCTGATCGTCCAAGTGCTGGTCAACCCGCTGGTGGGCCGCCTGGGCGACCGTTGGGGACACCGCAATGCCATGCTGCTCGGCGCGTTGGCTGCGATATCCAGCACGCTCCTGGCGGCGGCCGCCGATTCGCCGGGATGGTTCTACATGGTCTTCTTGCTCGAAAGCGTGGCGCTGGTCGCCATCTGGGTCGCGCCGATGTCGCTCACGGTCCGGTTTGCGAGCGGCGAGGAAGACCGCCCGGTCTACATTGGGCTGTCTAACTCGTTGACCGCGCCGGCGGCCATCCTGGCCCCGCTCCTGGGCGGCTGGCTGGCGGATACTTCCGGGTTCCAGAGCACCTTCATGGTCTCGGCGCTATTCGCGGCGCTGATGTTGGTCATGCTGTTCGTATCCGTGAGGGAACCCGGGACGGTCACTTGAACCCACCGGGGTTGGCGAGTCAAAACCCCAAAGGCTGGATTCCTTTGGGGTTTTTCGTCAACAGGCCCATCGTCGGGGCGCTTGCGGGAGCGGGCCGGGTGGGGGTCACTTGCGTCCGCCGGGAGCGTTGTCCGGGTGGAGGCGGGTCGCCAAATCCCGGAGCTGGATGAATGTGACCGGCTTGTCTAGCACGAAATCGGCGGCAGCTTCACTCCTGAGCGAATCGGCTGCGGCTGAATCGGCGGTGATGACTACCACCCAGGTCTTGTCCAGCCGGCTTTGGTTACGGATGCTCTTCAGGATGGTCAGGCCGGATACTTTCGGAAGGTGGATATCGAGCACGACCAGGGTTGGGGTTTCGGACTGCAAAGCGACCAGCGCCAGGGCGCCGTCCAGGTAGGTTTTGGTCTCGTAGCCTGCGGCTTCGACCGACGCCTGGAAAATTTCGGAAAGGCTCTGGTCATCTTCGATGATTATTGCAAGAGGGGGCATTTCAACTCACTTTACTGGGAAATTTCGTTCACCGGGCATCAGGAGTATATTCAGACATCAAAGGGACGGCGCGAGGAGGAAAGCCGATCCTCCAGCGCCCGTTCAATTTTACCGTAATTGCCTTCCATTATCACCCACCAATGATTCGACTTTCAAGGCCGGATATTCCTGATAGTCCCTGGCAGCCCGCTCTGGTAAAATCGAAATGGAAGAAGGAACGTCCCGAAGGTTTTAGTAATTATGGTTCATTGGGAATTGGCGTGGCGAGCCGCCAGATGTAGGGCGGAATTAATTC
>DYLB01000095.1 GCA_020722305.1 Anaerolinea thermophila
CAATGATGATCTTAGCCGATTCCGCCGCAGACTTGGTCAGGCCGACCTCCACGCCCAGAGAGCAGAAGCCGTGCTCGTCCGGCGGGGAAACGTGGATCAGGGCCGCGTCCAGGGGCAGGTATCCGTTCTTGAAGAGCAAGGGGAATTCGGAGAGCAGCACCGGGGTGAAGTCTGCCCGTCCATCGTGAATGGCCTTGCGGATATTGGCGCTGATGAACATCGAGTTGACCCGCAGGTGGCCCTGCATCTCCGGCGAAACGTAGTCCGCCGGGCCGACGGTCAGGGCCTGGCAGATTTCCACGTTCTGGAGTTCAGGGGCGCGCTTGACCAGCGCCGCCAGCACCTTCTGGGGCACCGAGACGTTCCCGGTCAGGAACAGGCGCATGTTGGACTGGAGCGTGCCGGCGGCTTGTTCGGCGCTGACCACGCGGGATTTGTAAACGTCAATCCACGCCATCGGAGCCTCCACCAACCAGGCGCGTCAGGTTGCGCATCTCACCATTGTGGGTGTTGACCGCCAGTGCCAGGGCGGGGTTGCGGGTAATGGCCTCTTCGATCCCGTCGGCGAGTTCGATGATGTACCACATGGCCGCGTTGATGAACGCGTGCGAGGAGGTCCGCCCGATTACGCCGGAGATGTTCGGCACGCAATAGTGCATGATGCCTTCCTCGATGTAGGTCGGGCGGTCGTGCATCGTCGGGCGGGAGGTCTCGAAGCAGCCGCCCTGGTCAATGCTCAGATCAATGATAAGGGCGCGCGGCTTCATGGCTCGCACCATCTCACGCGAGACGATGACCGGGGCGCGCTCGCCCGGGACGAGGATCGCCCCGACAACGACATCCGCAAAGGCGCAAGCGCGCTCGATGTTGCGTTTCGAGGCGATCATAGTCACGGCAGCCGGGAAGCGGTCGGCGATGCGCTGTAAGGGTTCCATCTCGTTGTCGAGCAAGGTCACGTGGGCACCCATTCCCAGGAAGGCCCGCGCCGCGCAGGTCCCGGCAGACCCGGCCCCGAGGATGACCACCTCCGCCGGCGGCACCCCGGCCACGCCGCCGAGCAGGATACCCTTGCCGCCCCAGTTGTTTTGCAAGAAGCGGGCCGCGATCTGGGCCGTCATCAGGCCGCCGATCTGGCTCAAGGGCCGCAAGACGGGCAGCGACCCGTCGGGCAGCTGGATCTGTTCGTAGGCGATGGCGGTGATCTTCTTTTCGAGCAGAGTGTTGATCCGGTCTTGGCGGGTCGAGGCCAGGTGCAGAAATCCGGCCACCGCGCTGCCGGGCCGCATCCATTCCAGTTCGTCCTGCAACGGGCGGGCGATCTTGCAGACCAGGTCAGCTCGCCCAATGACTTCGTGGGGCGAATAGGCGACCCGCGCCCCGGCCCGCTCGTAATCCTGGTCGCTGAAGCCCGCCCCCAGCCCCGCCTCGTGCTCGACGAAAACGGTATGACCCCGCTCGGCCAAGATCTCGACCCCCGCCGGGGTCAACCCCACCCGGTATTCGGAAGGACGTCTCTCTTTCGGTACGCCAATGTTCATAGGTTCTCCTTTTCAAAATGTTGCCGACCTTGCGAAGGTTTTGGCCCTTCACAAGGTCGGCATTTACATCTAGGCCATGAATAGCGTCTCGCGGATGCGAGGCAAGGCCCAGTCTATGGTTTCCTTATCAATCACCAGCGGCGGCGCAAAGCGGATGACGTGCTCATGCGTCTCCTTAGCCAGGATACCCCTGGCCTGCAACGCCTCGCAAAAACGCCGTGCGCCCCTGGCTTCGGGCTTGAGTTCCACCCCGATCAGCAGACCCTTGCCGCGTACTTCCTTCACGTGCGGGCTGGGGATTTCGGATAATTGCTCCATGAAGTACGCGCCGAGTTGCTCGGCATTCCCGGCCAGGTCCTCGTCCACCAGGACTTTCAGCGCCGCACGCGCCACCGCCGCCGCGAGCGGATTCCCGCCGAAGGTAGATCCGTGCTCGCCGGGGGTGAACAGCCCCAGCGTGGACCGGTCGGCCAGCACCGCCGAAACGGGGTAAAAACCGCCCGAGAGCGCCTTGCCGACGATCACCATGTCAGGACGGACTCCCTCGTGATGGCTGGCGAACAGTTTCCCGGTCCGGCCCAGACCGGTCTGGATCTCGTCGGCGATGAAAAGCACGTTATTCTCTCTACAAATACTGGCTACGCGCTTCAAATAACCCTCCGGCGGGACGATCACCCCCGCCTCGCCCTGGATCGGCTCCAGCATCACCGCCGCCGTATTGGGCGTGATGGCCTCTTCGATGGCTTTCGCATCCCCATATTTGACAATTCTGAAGCCGGGCGTGAACGGGCCGAAATCGTCCCGGTAGAGCGGCTCGGTCGTGAACGAGATGATCGAGACCGTGCGCCCGTGGAAGTTGCCCGCCGCGACGATCATCTCGGCTTCGTAGCGCGGCACGCCCTTGACCCGGTAAGCCCATTTGCGGGCCAGTTTGATGGCCGTCTCAACCGCTTCGGCGCCGCTATTCATCGGCAGCGACATCTCGTAGCCGGTCAATTCGGAGAGTTCCTTGTAGAGCAGGGGGAGCTGGTCGTTGCGGAAGGCGCGTGAGGTGAGGGTTACTTTTTGGGCCTGTTCGGTCAGCGCGGCCAATATCTTGGGATGGACGTGCCCCTGGTTGACCGCTGAATAGGCGCTCAGGCAGTCGAGGTAGCGCTTGCCGTCCACGTCGTAGACCCAAACACCCTCGGCTCGCTCGATCACCACGTCCAGCGGGTAGTAGTTGTGCGCCCCGTACTGCTCTTCGAGTTGGATAAAATCCTTTGTGTTCATCATGGTCCTCTTGTGTTGGATTTTTTGCCCCGAGCGCTGCGCAGTCGAGAGGCGTCCCCGCCCCCTCCCGGCCTTCGGCCTCCCTCCCCCAATTTCGGCGAACATCAGCTGAAATTTTGGGAGGGCAGGGGTGGGGGTAGGGTATAGATTATGCGACCCCAAACAGGCGAGCCAGGATCGCCTTTTGGGCGTGCAGGCGGTTGTGGGCCTGCGGGAAGATACGGGAATGGGGGCCGTCGGCGACCTCGTCGGTCAGTTCCTGGTTGCGGTGGGCCGGAAGGCAGTGCATCACGATCACGTTTTTGTCGGCCTCGCCCACCAGCCCGGCGTTGACCTGGTACGGCGGGAAGACCTTCTCGCGCCTGGCGGTCTCTTCCTCCTGGCCCATACTGGTCCAGGTGTCGGTGTAGATCACATTGGCACCCTTCACGGCTTCATGCGGGTCACGGATGAAGGTCAGCTTCGAGCCGGTCCCGGCGGCGATCTGACGGGCGATCTCGACCGCCTGGGGCTTGATATCGTACCCTTCGGGGCTGGCGATCGTAAAGTTCCAGCCCAGTTTGGCCGAGACGTGCATCAGCGAGACGGCCACATTGTTGCCGTCGCCGACGTAGGCCACGTTCAGACCTTTGGCTTTGCCGAACTCCTCCTGGATGGTCTGGGCGTCGGCCATGGCCTGGCAGGGATGGTTGTAGTCGCTCAGGCCGTTGACGACCGGGATGCTCGACCATTTCGCCAGTTCGAGGACGTGCGCGTGATCGAAGACGCGGGCCATCATGGCGTGAACATAGCCGGACATGACCCGGGCGATATCCGCAATGGACTCGCGCTTGCCCAGCCCGATCTCCGCCGGGGACAGGTAGAGCGCATCCCCGCCCATGTGACGCATCGCCATATCAAACGAGACCCGCGTCCGCAGGCTGGGTTTCTGGAAGATCATCGCCAGTACCTTGCCCTTGAACAGCGGCGGGTTGCCGCTGGCGAAATATTCCTTTTTCAGCGCGATTGCCAGGTCGAGCAACTCTTGGATCTCCTGGGAAGTGTAGTCGGATACGGCCAAAAAATCTTTTTTCATTGAATTCTCCTGATTGTATCTTGAATAGGTTCATTGGGAATTAGCGTGATGCACCTCCAGATGTAGGTCACGCTTGAAGCGTGACCTACGGGACGCCACCGGATATGGCAGTCATCACGGAGATTCCCAAAGAGCTTCTTGAATATAGTATTACCGCGCAACATTTGCATCGAACGCGCAAATGTTGTAGCGCGACATTTATGTCGCCGTTTGGTTGCGGCATGAATGCCGCGTTACGAATTGCATCACGAGCAAATCGAGCGTTAGGCAAAATGAGTTAGCCAAACTTTTGCCTTACTCGCGGTATTTGCGCCAGTAGCGCAGCAACCCGTCAGCGGACATGCCGCTCGGGTTGGCGACTTCGAAGGTGTTGATCACGCTATCGGGGAGTCCCGAGGCGGCGGCCTGTTGGCGGTACCAGGCCAGGAGTTCGTCGCGGAACGTTTCGTCCGTCACCGCGTTGACCATCCGGTTGATCAGCCAGCTCTCGACCGCATCCAGGAGTTTTTCTGCCGTCTCCAGGTGCCAGCCCACGTCGGTGAAGATGCCGAAATGGGTCGGGGCGATGCGGTCGAAGGAGAGCATCCGCAGGCGCTGGAGACTGCGTCGCCATTTTTCGAGGTGCAGTTCCGGCGGCGGCATGGGCAGGCGGATGAACGGGGGGCCGGGGATGCGCACCCCGCCGATATCGCCGGTGAAGCAAATATCGTCGAGCAGGTAAGCGTAATGGTGTTCGGCGTGACCGGGGGTGTCGAGCGCTACGAAACGCAGGCTGCCAATCACGATCTCTTCCGTATCCTGGACGACCGTCACCTTCTCGGCCGGGACGGGAATGGTCTCGCCCCACAGCTCGGCCATCATGTCACCGTAGATGCGCCCGGCACTGGCGAGCAGCTTCTCCGGGTTAATCAGGTGCGGCGCGCCGACCGGGTGGACGAAGACCTGCGCCCCCGCCTGCGCCAGCCAGCCTGCCGCCCCGGAGTGGTCCAGGTGAATGTGCGTGACCAGCACGTGGGTGACATCTTTCAAGGTCATCCCCAATTCACTTAATCTGGATTTGAGACTCTCCAGCGTACTTGCCGGACCCGATTCGACCAGCACCGCCCCGCTGGAATGTTCCAGCAGATAAGAGGCAATGGCTTCGGGCCTGCCCCTGAAGTTCAAGTCCAATGTCCGTACCTGGGTTTTTGCCATGTGTTCGTCTCCTGGGATGAGTTTTGATCCGTAAACTGCGCCAGCGACGTGGACAGGTCCACGTTGTTGTTGACTTGCCAGACCGGGATTTTCAGCCGTTGCAGCGATTCTACCAGGGTTGCGCTGCCCGAAGGCCCTCCGAAAGTCTCAGCCATGAGCAAGACGACCAGCGGATGCAGGTTGCGGCGCTGCAATTCGCTCACCGCCAGAATCAGGTCCGGGCGGGTGGTGGCGGTGATCAGCACGGCGCTGCTGCCGCGAGGCATCAGGCGGGCCTGGGCGGCCACCAGGGCGCTGATCGAGAGCGAGTTCCCCGGCTGCAAAAAGGCCAGGGTCTCCAGAATCTTCGCTTCCTGGCGCTCGCTGCGGTCGGCGGGCAGGACCGTGTACGTCCGCCCGGCAGTGACAAAGCCGACCGCCTGGCGGCCTTGCAAGTAATAACGCGCCAGCGAGGCCGCAATCGAAACCCCGTATTCCATGGTGGATGGCAGCAGCCGGAATTTGGGACGCCGCCCGAACACCCAGTCGGTGGAGGACGGGAGCTGCGCCGGGTCGGGCAGTTCGGCCTGGACTTCGGCCTGCGCGTCGAAGAAGAGCCAGACCTCGGTCTGCGGGTCTTGTTCGAACTCCTTGACCATCAGCCTGTCCCTCCGGGCCGTGGTGGGCCAGTGAATGCGCTTGAGCGGGTCGCCGGGGGCATACTCGCGCACCCCGGCCGCGTGGGGGGTCACGTCCAGGGCTTTTTCGCGGATGGCGCGTCCGCCGGAGAGCAGGCCGGGAGGGGCCGGGAAGGATGCGATGTCAATCATGTAAGGGAAGACGACCAGCGACTCGCCGGCGGGGATGACTTTCTCGTTCAGGAACAGGCCGAAAGGGTCGCCTGAGACGAGCCGGGTCGGACCCAGCAGGTGGCCGCCGCGCTGCATCAGCCAGGTACGCGCCTGGTAGGTGCGCGTCTGCCGTCCCCCGATATTGGTCAGCAGCCGCGAATGGGAGGCGGCTGGGAAGGTCGGATGGTGCGGCAGCGACGATTCGTCCCGCACTTCGAGCCAGAGCCGCCACAGGCGGCTGTCGTTGGAAATTTCGATCAGTTCCTCGAAAGTGTCTCCCACCTGGGCGCGCGGGGTGCGGGCCTGGCGCGTGAGGCGAATATTGCGCAGCGAAAACCCGGACCAGACCCGGGCGGCGAGGAGGACCAATAACGCGAGGTACAACAGGCGCAAGTAAACCACCCGGTCCGAGACGAGCGCGCCTGCCAGCCCGACGACCAGCAGGATGCCGATCAGGATGCGTGAACGCTTCATGCCTGTCTGGCCGGCGCAGACGGCTCGAAGTTGCTGCCGGGGACCGCCACCGTCAGCAAGACTTCCTGGACGACCCGCTCGGCGCTCAATTCGCGCAGCCGCGCCGCCGGGTCAATGATCAGGCGGTGCGACAATACCGGCAGGGCCATGGCCTTGACGTCATCGGGGACGACGTAAGCGCGTCCCTGGAGGGCGGCTTTGGCCTGGCTGGCCCGGAACAGGGCCAGGCTGCCGCGCGGGCTGGCTCCAAGATACACATCGGGGCTGGAGCGGGTACGGCTGGTCAGCTCGACGATGTAACGCTTGACGGGTTCGGAAACATACACCTCCCGGACGGCCGCGGCCGCCTCGAGCGCTTCCGCGGCGCTGAGGACCGCTTCGAGCGTCTCGATTGGGTGGCGGATCTGCTGCCCCTCGAGGACGCTGATCTCATCTGCCAGGCTGGGATACCCCAACCGCACCCGGAGCATGAACCGGTCCAGTTGCGCCTCGGGCAGCGGAAAGGTCCCTTCGTACTCGATCGGGTTCTGCGTCGCCAAGACCATGAAAGGCCGCGGCAGTTCGTGAGTCGCCCCATCCACCGTGATCTGGCGTTCTTCCATCGCCTCCAACAGCGCCGCCTGGGTCTTGGGTGTAGCCCGGTTGATCTCGTCCCCCAGGATGATCTGGCCCACGATTGGCCCGGGGCGGAACTCGAACTCGCGCTTTTCCTGGTTGTAGATCGAGACGCCGGTGACGTCACTGGGGAGCATGTCGGGGGTGAATTGGATGCGGTTGAAGGTGCAGCCGAGAGATTTGGCCAGGCTGCGGGCCAGGATGGTCTTACCCACGCCGGGCACGTCCTCGATTAATACGTGACCCTGGCACAGCAGGCCGATCACGGTCAACTCGATGGCCTGACGTTTACCCAGCACCACTTTTTCCAGGTTGGCGATCAGCCGATCTCCAAGGGTTTGAATGTCTGTCATAAGGTTCCTTTTCGGAGCGGGATGCCCTGATTTTAAGGGCTTTATGGCGGATGAGCAAGTACCACAGGATGGTTTTTCAAGTATAATCGCCCTGCCCGCCCGCGTAGCTCAATGGACAGAGCGCCTGACTTCGAATCAGTAGGTTGGGGGTTCGAATCCCTCCGCGGGTACCATAGAATGCCCATGCCCGGCGGCGTGGGCATTTTGAAATGGATGGTAACGTTTGGGGCGAAAAATGACACATCGTCC
>DYLB01000096.1 GCA_020722305.1 Anaerolinea thermophila
ATTCTTCTGAAATCAGCGGCTCTAGATTTTCCAACAAGGGGGGGGACGGCTTTTGTGGCGGCGAGATAAATCCTGTCCATTTTTACTTCACCGTATTCATGTGCCAGAATGTTCCGCAAGCTGATGATCTGCGCTCATTCGATTTCGGGATGTTTTTCCTGAAAGCCTTTGGAAACCTGGTTTGCCGCTTCGCCGACGATCAGAAACAATCGTTCAATGGCATAGCGAATTGTCTTGTTCTCGACGAGCTTCGCGTGTGGAACACCTTTGATGATCTCGGTGATTTCCAAAGCATATTTCCGCATGTCCCACAAATAGGACACATCCCTCTCATCAGGCGGCACAAATCACCTAGAAGCAGCCAAATTCTGGTAAGATGGGTAGGTAGTGACTAAATTCTACAGAAATCTGCTGTGAAAACCTTATCTGCCACCGCCCAAGCCCACCCCAACATCGCCTTCATCAAGTACTGGGGTAATCGCGACTCTGTCCTGCGCCTCCCGTCCAACGGTTCCATCTCGATGAACCTGGATGGCTTGACCACGCGCACGACGGTCAGTTTCCAGCCCTCGCTGCCGTTCGATGAGTTGACCATCAACGGGCACGAGGTGATCGGCAAGGGATTGGATCGGGTCTCGTCCATCCTCGATTTGGTGCGCCGGATGGCCGGGATCGGGATGAAGGCGGAGGTCATCAGCGAGAGCAACTTCCCCTCCGGGGCGGGGATCGCCTCGTCCGCCTCGGCGTTCGCGGCCCTGGCTTTGGCGGCGACCCAGGCCGCGGGTCTGGGGTTGAGCGAGGCGGAACTCTCCCGGCTGGCGCGGCGCGGTTCGGGGTCAGCCAGCCGCTCGGTCCCGGGCGGATTCGTCGAATGGCACGCTGGAAACACGGACGAAGAGTCGTTCGCCGAATCCATTGCCTCCCCCGATCATTGGGATTTGGCCGACTGCGTGGCAATCCTCAGCGCCGGGCACAAGCAGACCGGCTCGACCGAGGGCCATGCCCTGGCCCCCACCAGCCCGTTGCAAGCCGCGCGTGTGGCCGACGCTCCCCGCCGCCTCGACCTGTGCCGCCAGGCTATCCTGAAGCGGGATTTCGAGAGCCTGGCCTCCATCGTGGAACTGGACTCAGACATGATGCACGCGGTGATGATGACCAGCCAGCCCGCCCTGTTCTACTGGCAGCCCGCCACCCTGACGGTGATGCAGGCCGTGCGTGAGTGGCGTAGCCAGGGACTGCCGGTCTTTTACACGATTGATGCCGGACCGAACGTCCACGTCCTTTGCCCCCAGGCTGCCCTCGGCGAGACCGAGAAAAACCTGCGCGGCCTGCCGGGTGTGACAGATGTCCTGGTCGCCGGCGTGGGCGGTCCGGCGCGTTTGCTGAGCTGATATAATAGCAAGTTGATTTTCACAGAATACAGGTAACCCAATGACACTTAGATTGATCCTCGAATTCATAGGGGCGCTGGCCTTCCTCATCATCATCCACGAAATGGGACATTTCATCGCCTGCCGGGCGCTAAATGTCGAAGTGGAAGAGTTCGGAATAGGCCTGCCCCCCAAACTTTTCCGATTCTGGCGCTTGAAAGGCGCTATGACCATTGGCCGCCACCGGCTTGAGATTCCCCGCAATTTCGAATTACCCTTCGACGCCCGGAACAGCCTTAAGCGCGGCGTGGAGGCGACCGTAAAACCGGTCAATGGCAAGCTGGTGCTCCGCTCCATCACCCTGGCGGCGACCGAAGACGGCCAGTACACCCCGCCCGCCAATGATTACGTTGCACTGCCCAACGACGAAGTCCGTATTTCGGGCATCCTCAAGGAAGTCGTGCTCGGGACCGAGTTCACCATCAACGCCCTGCCGCTGGGAGGCTTCGTGCGCCCTAAAGGCGAGAACGACCCGGAGGTCTTCGGCGGGCTGGCGGCCGCCCCGGCCTGGAAACGGGTGATCGTGGCTTTCGCCGGGCCGGTGATGAACCTGTTGGCCGCATTGATCTTCCTGGTCTACACGTTTGGGGTTTACGGCAACCCGGTCGCCATCCCGAACCAGGTCCAG
Organism: Anaerolinea thermophila; assembly: GCA_020722305.1. Lineage (GTDB taxonomy): Bacteria > Chloroflexota > Anaerolineae > Anaerolineales > Villigracilaceae > UBA5796. Next base: position 2,059 of record DYLB01000096.1, read on the forward strand.
ATCGCGGCCGTGGACGCCGATTCACCCGCCCAGGCCGCCGGCCTGCGCTCCTGCGACGTGATCAACTCGATTAATGGCCAGCCGGTTTACACCCACACCGACCTTTCAGCCATCATCGCCCAGAACCTCGACCAGCCAGTGACCCTGGCCTACACCCGCAACGGCCAGGCCAACACCGTCTCGCTGGTGCCGCGTTCGAACCCGCCGGAAGGCAAGGGCGCGATGGGCGTCCAGGTCAGCAACCGCTTGACCTTCGAGAGACTGTCCGCCGGGCAGATCTTGCCGGCCAGTTTCTCGACCCTGGCCAGCACCGGCTACGAAATGATCAACCTGCCCATCCGTATGCTCAGCAACCAGATCGCGCCCGAAGAAGGCCGCCTGGTGGGACTCAAAGGCATGTATGATATTTACGCCGGGGTGCGCACCGGCGACCTGTTCGCCTGCGCCCCGCAGCCATTCAACGTGTTGAATTTCCTGATCACCCTGACCGTTTCTCTGGGTATGCTCAACCTGTTGCCCATCCCGGCCCTGGACGGCGGGCGGATCCTCTTCGCCCTGCCGGAGCTGGTCGTTGGCCGCCGCATTTCGCCGCAGTACGAAAGCTTCGTCAACCTGATTACCTTCGTCAGTTTCATCCTGTTGATCGGCGCGCTGCTCTTCGTCAACTTCAGGGATTTCATCAACCCGGTCCAATTCCCTTAGGATAAGCTCATGAACGAAAATAAAGCTTTCCAGGTCGTCCTGGATGCCCTGCTGGACGAAAGCCAGCCCTTCCCGCCCCGGCTGATGTACCTTTTTTCCGACATCCAGCCGGATGACCTGTCCACCGTGCTCTACATCTGGCCGAAAGTCTCGCAGACCCGCAAACACGGCCTGCTCGAAGACCTGGAAGCCCTGGCCGAATCGGATACCCTGCTCTCATTCGAGGCTTTCGCCCGCTCGCTGCTGGAGGATGGGGATGGACGCGTCCGTACGCTCGCCATCCGGCTGTTGTGGGAATGCGACGACACCAAACTCATCCCGGTTTACAAGCGCATCCTCAGCTCGGACCCGGAGCCTGTTACGCGGGCCGCGGCCGCGACCGCCCTGGGAAATTTCATCAACCTCGGCGAACTGGATGAAATCCCGGAGAAAGTCCTGCATGAGGTGGAAAAAGAACTGCTCGAGGCGGCCCACAACGCCGGGGATGAACTGGTCCAGCGCCGGGCCGTCGAAGCCCTGGGATTCTCGTCCATCCCCGAGGTGCCGCTGCTGATCGAAAGCGCCTTCGCCCGCAAGGAAGCCGACTGGAAGGTCAGCGCCCTGTTCGCCATGGGCCGCTCCCACGACAACCGCTGGGACCAGGCGGTGCTCGGCGCCCTCGAGCACTCCGACCCCGGCGTCCGGGCCGAGGCCATCCGGGCCGCGGGCGAACTGCCCGTGGAAGATGCCCGCGAGACCCTGATCGCCCTGCTGGAAAAGGAAGATGAAGAAGAGGAAGAATCCGAAACCCGGTTGGATATCATCTGGGCGCTGTCACAGATTGGCGGCGAAGGGGTACGCGAGGCGCTCGAAAGCCTTTACGAAGAATTGGACGACGATGAGGAGATCGAATTCCTCGACGAGGCCCTCGACAACCTGACCTTCACCGAAGAGCTGAATTTATTCGATATGTTCGAAATCGATATGGATGATGAAGACAACCTCGACGAATTGTAGAGCCGCCATTGGACCAACTGCTCAGCACGTTTACAAACAACCTGCTGCCCATCATGCTGATTGCAGGCACAGGTTATTTTCTTGGCAGATCCCTATCCATTAACTCACGTTCAGTCGGGCGGGTCATCTTTTACGTCTTCAGCCCGGCGCTGGTGCTCAACCTGCTGCTCCAGAATGAAATCCCCTTCGACCAGGTGGCCCGCACGATGTCCTTCGCCGGCCTCATGTTCTTTTCGACCGGCGTGATCGCCTGGGTCGTGGCCCAGCTGCTGCACCTTACCCGGCCGCTGACCATCATCCTGGTGCTGACTTCGATGTTCGGCAATTCGGGCAACTACGGCCTGTCGCTGGTCTCGTTCGCTTTCGGCGAGGACGCCCTGGCCTTTGCCAGTATCTATTTCGTCATGTCGTCCATCCTGTTCAATACCGTCGGCGTGTTGATCGCCTCGCTGGGCAAATCCTCCTGGCTGGAAGCCGTGAAGGGCCTGGCCCGCGTCCCGACCATGTACGCGGTGGCGCTGGCGGCGCTGATCAATATCACCGGGTTCGAACTGCCCATGCTGGTCGAGCGCACGGTCACGACCCTGGCCAACGGAGCCATCCCGCTGATGCTGGTGCTGCTCGGCCTGGAATTGCAGCAGGTGACCAAAAACGGGGTCAACCTGCGCGTAGCGGGCATCAGCGTCGCCATGCGCCTGGGTATTGGAGCGCTGCTCGGATTTTTGTTGAGCATACCCTTCGGGCTGAACGGCCCGGCCCGGCAGGCGAGCATCATCGAGGCCTCCGTCCCGGCTGCGGTGACGAATATCGTCCTGGCGACCGAGTACGAGCTTGAGCCGTCCCTGGTGACAGCCATCGTCTTTTTCAGCACGATCCTCAGCCCGCTCACTCTCACGCCGCTGCTGGTCCTCCTGGGGGGCTAGAATGCGTTTTTGGCAGGTCTTTTTGGCGGTGTGCCTCGTCAGCCTGGCGGCCGCTCCGGGCGCGGGCGCGCAGGCCCGGGTCCAGGTAAGCGACGTGGGGGTGCGCTACGAGTTCGGGATCCAGGTCACGGTAACGGCACGGCTCGAGGCCGGGAGTCCGCTCCAATCCGCCACCCTTTTCATCCAACCCCAAGCCAAGCCCGAAGCCCTGGTCTTCCCGCTCCAACCCGCCGGAGACGGACGGGTCGAGTATCGTTACGCCGTCCAGCCGGGGATTTTGCGCCCGTTCGAGCGGGTGGTGTTCTGGTTCGGCGCAACGCTGGCCGACGGGCAGGTGCTGGCGAGCGACCGCTTCGCCTTCCGCTACGACGACAACCGCTTTGCCTGGCAAACGCTGGAGGGCGGCCCGCTGCGGGTGCATTGGTACGCCGGCGAGGCGGCCTTCGGGCAGCAGGCGTTCGACAAGGCTCTGGCCGGTCTGGAAGCGGCCCGGCGGCTGGTGGCTGCCGACCCGCCCGACCCGCTGGATATTTTCGTCTACGCCAGCGCGGCCGACCTGCAAAGCGCCCTGAACCGGCCCGAACAGGCCTGGGTGGCCGGACACGCCGACCCCGACCTGGGGGTGGCGCTGGTTTCCATCGCCCCCGGCCCGCAGCAAAGCCTGGAGATGGATCGGCAGTTCCCCCACGAACTGGTACACGTGCTGTTGTACGCCAGGGCCGGTGCCGGGTATACCAGCCTGCCCGAATGGCTGCGGGAGGGCCTGGCCTCGCTGGCCGAGCTTGCCCCCGACCCCGACGCCTCGCGGGCGCTGGAAATCGCCAGCCGGACGAACAGCCTGATCCCGCTCGCCGACCTGTGCGGATCGTTCCCGCCGGGTGCGGAGCGGAATTACCTGGCCTACGCCGAATCCGGCTCCTTCACGGGATTCCTGTACGATGCGTACGGGAGCCGGGGGCTGGATTCCCTTATCTCGGCCTACGCCGGCGGCCAGGGCTGTGACCCGGGCGCGGCCGCCGCGTTGGGAAAACCTTTGACCCAATTGGAGAGCGAGTGGCGCGAATCGGTGCTGGGCGAGAACCGGGCCGGCGCGGCACTGCGGAATTTGGCCCCTTACATTCTCGCGGCGCTGGTGGTGCTGCTGGTGCCGCTCTGGCAGGTCTTCACCCGCAAACCGGAAAGGAGTGGCGAAAATGAACACTTCCTCGAATGAGACTGTGCGCGTCCACGTCTGGGTCGAGGGACGCGTCCAGGGGGTGGGGTTCCGGGCTTTCGTCCAGCGCGAGGCCCTGCGGATCGGCGTCCTCGGCTGGGTGCGCAACGTGGGCTACGACACGGTCGAAGCTGTGGCAGAGGGGGAGAAGGAAAAGGTCAGCCAGTTCATCCGGGTGATGGTGCGCGGCCCGCTCGGCTCACGCGTGGACGACTGGCGCGAAGAATGGGAAACGGTGATGGGGGAATTTAGGGGTTTTCGGGTGAGGGCAAGCGCATAATTACGAGAACCCCAAGCCTCTTTCTTTCAACGACACGAAGCGCCCCTGGCCGATGACCAAGTGATCGAGCACGGCCACGTCCAGCAGCTTGCCGGCCTGGACGATGGCGCGCGTCACGGCTACGTCATCCGGGCTGGGGGTCGGGTCGCCGCTGGGGTGGTTGTGGATCACGATCAGGGCGCTGGCATTGCGCCGGACGGCAGCCTTGAAAATCTCCCCCACCCGCACCTGTGACGAGTTGACCGATCCCTTGTAGATTTCGACCGTTTCGAGCACGTGGTTGCGGATGTCGAGCAGCATGACCCGCAAATGCTCCTGCTCCAATGCGGACATCTCGTACTGCACCAGGGCGGCCGCGTCGGCGGGCGAGTTGATCGTCGGGCGGGATTCGGGCGATTCGAGCGTCAGGCGGCGGCCCAATTCGATGGCAGCCTTGATCTGGGCCGCTTTGGCCTCGCCCAGCCCGTGCTGGCGTTTCAGGTCTTCGAACAAGGCACGGTGCAGGCCGGTCAATCCGCCGAAGGCGTTGAGCAGACGCTGACCCACCATCACGGCGTTCTCGCCCCGAACACCGACCCGCAGCAGGATGGCGATCAACTCGGCGTTGGAGAGCGCCTGGGGGCCGAGCGCGGCCAACCGTTCACGCGGCCGGTCGTCGCTGTGCAGATCGGTGATGCGATAGGTGGGGCGGGGGTCAGGTGCGCTGGTAGGCATAGCGGGTAATCGTTGCTACATCGTGCGTCAGCAATATTCTTCCTTCCTGTGCTGACCATTCCAATATTGTTGGATCATCTGCCCCAGACAAACCCACATCCTGAATTCGGACAATATCAATATCAGGGTTGCGGCGCAAGAGACCGCGCAAAATGGCATTATTGAAATTCTCGTCAACCGCAAACCGGAGCATTTTTATGTCCCCTGGCCTGTCTGCCGCGCCAGCAGGCGGTCACGCACACCTTCAGGATCAAACCGGGTTTCATTCCGTAATTTTACTTTCGCCGCAAGCCTCTCACGTTGCCGTAAGTATTTGTTGACTTTGGCACTTTGATTCAGATAGTATCCAATAACGGAATATATATCCGGCAAAGATAGGGAAGGATATTGCTGGGCGATTTCTTCAGCAGTTGCGCCATCCAGGAACGCGTATACCACCGTATCCAAAGTGACACGGGTTCCGCTGATGCGCACCACGCCGTCAATGTCCACCGCTAAGGGCAAGGGTTGGGCTTCAATTTCAAGGGTCATGGCTAATCTCTCCGTTGTCACTATTTTACGGTAAACATGGCAATCCTGTCCATAATACTATGCTCCAGGGTGAATTTTAATTGTCTCTTTGGGATGTTCCGTGATGCGCCCCCATATCTGGCAACACGCCGTAAG
>DYLB01000097.1 GCA_020722305.1 Anaerolinea thermophila
TAAAAAGCCCCATGTCCCGAAAAAGGCCGCGGGGCTTTTTCTTTCGGGGAACTTGCTTCGCTCCCCGATCCCTCTTCGCGCCCTTCCCGGTTCGATCCCATCGCCAGTCCTCGAAACCGCGCTTCGTGGAATATAATACCCCCATGCCCATCCACATCCTCCTCCCCGAAGTGGCCTCGCAGATCGCCGCCGGTGAAGTGGTCGAGCGCCCGGCCTCGGTCGTCAAGGAATTGATCGAAAACGCCCTCGACGCCGGAGCGACCCGCATCCACGTGACGATTGCCGAGGCGGGCCGCCGCCTGATCGAGGTGGCCGACGACGGCTCCGGCATCCCGGCGGACGAGCTTCCACTGGCAGTCGAGCGCCACGCCACCTCCAAACTCGCCAGTGCCGACGACCTGTTCCGCATCGCCACCCTCGGCTTCCGGGGCGAGGCCCTGGCCTCCATCGGCTCGGTTGCCCGGCTGACGATCACCTCCCGCACCGCCGACGCCTCCGCCGGAGCCAGGCTGCGGGTCGAGGGCGGACGCACCGGGGCGCTCGAACCGGTCGGCGCGCCGGCCGGCACGCTCATCCGGGTCGAAGACCTGTTCTACAACGTCCCCGCCCGCCTGAAATTCCTGAAAAGCGACACCACCGAGCGCCGCGCCATAGACACCCTGCTGACCCGCTACGCCCTGGCCTACCCGCGCATCCGCTTCCGGCTGGCCGAGGGCAGCAACGTGGCCCTCCAGACCCCCGGCGACGGCGACCGGCGGGCCATCCTGGCCACCCTCTACGGCGTCGAGACCGCCAAACAACTGCTCGAAGTCGAGGCCGCCGAAGACGGCGCGCAGATCACCGGCTTCATCAGCCCCACCTCGCTGACCCGTTCCAACCGCCGCGACATCACCTTTTTCATCAACGGCCGTTGGATCCAGGACACCGCCCTGAGCGCGGCCGTGACCCAGGCCTACCACACCCTGTTGATGGTCGGCCGTTACCCGCTCACGGCGCTCTTCCTGGACCTGGAACCTGCTTCCGTTGACGTGAACGTCCACCCGGCGAAGGCCGAAGTCCGTTTCCGCGAACCCGACAGGATGTTCAGCTTCGTCCAGCGTTCCGTGCGGCGGGCCCTGCTGGCCTACGCCCCCGTCCCGCAGGTCGCGCCGACGCTGTGGGGGTCGCGTCGCGAGGAGACCGGCGAGGTGGACCCGGCCTGGGAGTTGGGCCACTCGACAGTGGACCGCGGACAGTGGACAGCAGGCAGTGAAACACCATCTACCGTCAACGGTCTACCGTCTACCGTCAACGGTCTCCCCGAACCCTTTGCCCGCATGCCGCTCCTGCGCCTAATCGGCCAGATCGGCGCGACCTACCTGGTCGCCGAAGGCCCAGACGGCCTGTACCTGATAGACCAGCACGCCGCCCACGAGCGGGTCTTGTTCGAGAAATTGCTGGCCCAGCACGAGAAGAAGAATATCCCCTCCCAGGTCTTGCTAACCCCGGTCACGGTGACGCTGCCGCCCGCCCAGGCGACGATGCTCAATAGCCAGGTCGAATTCTTGCAGCATCTCGGCTTCGAGGTCGAACCCTTCGGCCAGAACACCTTCCAGGTGCGCTCGATGCCGGCCCTCTTCGCCGGGAGCGACCCGGCCGCCGCGCTAAAGGCCCTGGTGGAAGACTTCGAAGAAGACGAGACCCCGCTCCAGGCCGAGATCGAAGACCGCATCGCCGGCCGGGTCTGCAAGCGGCTGGCCGTCAAAGCCGGGAAGGCCCTCTCCCCAGACGAGCAGCGCGCCCTGCTGGCCGACCTCGAAGCCTGCGATTCGCCCCGCACCTGCCCGCACGGCCGCCCGACAATGATCCATCTGTCGGTGGATATGCTCGAAAAACAGTTCGGGCGAAAAGGCGCAATCTAACGATACGAGAGGAGTCCGCTGTCGGCAAGAAAGGAATCCCATGCTCGGACTATGGCTCGAAGATTTGAAACTCTCGCTGAAAGACGACCTGCCCCGGCCTGCCAGGCCCGGTGAGGCGCTGGTCAAGGTGCGGCTTTCGGGCATTTGCGGCACAGATTTGGAGTTGGCCCGCGGTTACTATCCTTACACCGGCGTGATCGGGCACGAGTTCGTCGGGGAGGTGGCCGAGGCTGCGGAGGCGGATTGGATCGGCCGGCGTGTCGTCGGCGAGATCAACGCCGCCTGCGGCGAGTGCGAACAATGCCGCAACGGGCGCCCGACCCACTGCGAACGGCGGACCGTGCTGGGCATCGTAGGCCGGGACGGCGTCCACGCCGAATACGCCACCCTGCCGCTGGCGAACCTGCACCCCGTCCCCGATTCGGTGCCGGACGAGGCGGCGGTCTTCGTCGAGCCGCTGGCGGCCGCGCTGGAGATCCAGCAGCAGGTCCACATCCAGCCCACCGACCGGGTGCTGCTGGTCGGCGCGGGACGCCTGGGCCAGCTCATCGCCCAGACGCTCAATCTCACCGGCTGCGACTTGCGGGTGGTGGCGCGTCACCCGCGTCAGAAGGAGCTGCTCACCAGCCGCCGCATCCGTCTGATCGAGGAGCAGGAAATCCTTCCGGGGCGCTGGGACGTCGTCGTGGAGGCCACAGGCTCCCCGTCCGGTTTCGATCTGGCGCGCAAAGCGTTGAGGCCGCGCGGCACGCTGGTGCTCAAATCCACTTATCGGGGGGAGATGACCCTCAACCTGTCCCCCTTCGTCGTGGACGAAATTACGGTCGTCGGCTCGCGCTGTGGCCCGTTCGAACCGGCCTTGCGCCTGCTCGAACGCCGCGAGGTGGACCCCACACCTTTGATCGCCCGGCGCTACCCGCTGGCGCAGGCGCTGGAAGCGATGGAGGCGGCCGGGCGATCCGGGATGCTGAAGGTGCTGCTGGAACCCTGAACAAAAAACCCGTTCCTTTTGCGGAACGGGTTCGCTTTTTAGATGCGTGAGCGGGGCAGGAAGACGCTGATGACCGTCCCCTCCCCGACCCGGCTCCTGACCTCCATCCGCCCGCCGTGCCCCTGGACGATCTGCTTGCAGATGGACAGTCCCAGCCCGGTGCCGGAGACCTGGCCCTCGGTCTCGCGCACCCGGTAGAACTTCTGGAAGAGGAATGGCAGGGCCGTTTCGGGGATGCCCACGCCGTTGTCGGCGACCATGATGGCGACTTCTTTCGGGGTGGCTTCGGCCTTGAGCATGACCCAGCCGTCGGCGTGGTTGTACTTGATGGCGTTGCTGAGCAGGTTGAGCACCACCTGTTTGAGTTTGTCCCGGTCGGCTTCGAGTTTGGGCACCCCGGCCTGGACTTCGATCTTGATCGAGATGCGCTGTTCGGCGGCCTTGTTTTCCATGATCTCGCGGCATTCGAGCAGCAGGGCATTGACCTCGAACTGGGTTTTGCGGAACTGGACCCGGCCTGATTCCAAGCGGGCCAGGTCGAGGAACGAGGCGGCCAGGGCGTTGAGCCGCAGGGTCTCGCTGTGGATGTTGGTGACGATCTGGTCGCGCTGGGTGTGGGAGATTTCGGGACGGGTCAGCAGGTAGGTGGCGGTACTGAGCGAGGCCAGCGGTGTGCGGAGCTCATGCACGAATTCAGCCACCAGGTCGGATTGCTGAAACAGGCGGGAGTTCTGGATGGCGACCGCGGCCTGGGCACCCAGGACCTTCAGGAAATCTTCCTCGGTCTCGGTGAAATCCCCGTTGCGCTTGTTGATCGTTTCTAGCACGCCGATCACCTTGTCCTGGGTGATCATCGGGACACCCAACAGGGAGCGGGTCGGGTATTGGGTCGCCTGGCCCACGTCGTCGAAGTGACGCGGGTCTTCGTTCACGTTGGCGATCCGCACGGACTTGCGGTTGGTGACGATCCAGCCGGCGATACTGCCCTCCAGCGGGACGACCAGGCCGCGCATGGTGGGTTCGTCCATATTGGTCGCCACCTGGAAGTACAACTGGCGGGCAGTGTCGTCATAGAGCAGGATCGAGGCGGCCTCCGAATCGGTGATGTCGGCGGCGGCGTGGACGATCCGGTCGAGCAGCCGGTCCAGGTCGAGGGTGGAGGCCAGGTCACGCGCAATCGCCATCAGGCGGCGGTAGCCCTCCAGCCGCTTGTGGATGGGGGTGGTTTCAGTATCGAACATGCAGTACTTTTTCGCCAATCAGGGGAATGATCTCGGCCACGTCGCCGGGGATGACCACGTCGGCGCGCACGTCAAGGTAAGTGGGGGTCTGGTTGATGATGACCAGGTGCGCGCCCCGGTCCACGGCCTGCATCGGCAGGCCGGCCGCCGGCAGCACTTCCAGCGATGAACCGGCGACCAGCATCAGGTCACAGGTGCGGCTCAAGCGCTGGGCTTCGTACCAGGCCTTTTGGGGCAATTGTTCTCCAAAAAGGATCACGTCCGGCTTGAGCACAGCCCCGCAGGCCGGGCATAAGGGCATGATCCCGTCCATCACGAACGCCTGCAAATAGTCCTGATAGCTGTATTGGTGAAAACATTGGGTGCAAGAGAGGGTGCTCAAGGTTCCGTGCATCTCCACCACGTGCTTCGAGCCGGCTTTTTGGTGCAGGCGGTCAATGTTTTGGGTGATGACGGCTTGCAGCAACCCGGCGGATTCCCATTGGGCGAGCGTGAGGTGGGCCAGGTTGGGTTCGGCCTGGTAGATTTGACCGGCCAAGCCGCGGAACCACTTAAAAAAAAGCTCTGGATGGGTACGGAACGTGGATAGGGAGGCGACCTCCAGCGGCTCATCGCGGGACCACAGGCCTGTTCCCTCGGAACGGAAATCGGGAATCCCCGAGGGGGTGGATATCCCCGCGCCGGTCAAGGCGACGGCGCGCCTGGAATTTCGGAGGAGTTCCGCCGCGAGGTCAATGGACGCCAGGGTGTGCGTCGCCAGGCTCATCAGACCGCTTTCGGCTGCCGGGCCGTGATATGTTCCGCAAGTTTGGCGAACTGCTGGGCCGTCAGGCTTTCGGGCTGGACCAGCACCGCCGAGGAGTTGATCCGCGTCGCCTGGTGGTGCAGCTCGGGCGCGGGTGTCAGGTTGACGGTTACCGCGTGGCCCAACTGCTCCTGGACGTTGCCCCAGGGGATGGTAAATTCAGTGCGGACACGGTTGTTGCTGACCACCGTAATGGTCTTGGGTTCGATCCCCAACGAGACGATGTCGTCAATCAGGGCGCGGCCATGCTTGATCGAACTTTCGATCGGCTCGACGACGACGATCCGTTCGGCACACATTTTAAGCAGTTTCTGGTTCAAGGCAGCCAGTCCGGCCCCCATGTCAATCACCACGTAACGCCCAACGCCGGTCAACCGGCTAAAAATGACTTCAAGCTGGGCCGAGGCGGTATGCGAAAGCTCGGCATCTTTGGAACTGTAAGTTGCGGCCAGGATGCGCAGCCCGGATTCGTGGACGGCCAGCGATTCTATCACTTTGTGCCGGGTAATCTCTGAAGGCGCGGTCGCCAGCAGGTCGGCGTAGGGTTTGGGATCCAGGTCCATGTCCAGCGCCAGCGACCCGTAACCGGGACTGAATTCGGCCACGGTCACTTCCGATTTGGTGCGGAGCATCAAGCTGCTGGCCAGGTTCAAGGCCACGGTCGTGCCGCCCATCCCGCCGTGCGGTGTGACCACGCCGATCATCATCGCCCGCGGACCCGTCGTCACGGAGGCCCCTGCCGCCGATGCCGCCCGGCCTTTGCGTCCCAGGAGCGCCTTCACGTGGGCGATCAACTCGGTGGGATGGGTCGGCTTGGTGAGATAGTCATCCGCCCCGACCTCGAAGCCTGTGACTTTATCGTCGAGTTGGGCCTTGGCCGTAAACATCAGGATTGGAATGGCCGCCGTATCTTCGTTGGCGCGTAAACGCCGGGCGACTTCATACCCATCCATCTCCGGCATCATCACATCCAAAAGGATCAAATCAGGCAGTTCTTCCTCAGCCTGGATGACACCCTGGCGTCCATTGCTGGCTGCCATGATTTCATACCCCTGGCGCTGCAACGCAATCCCCACCAGTTTGAGAGTATCGAGATCATCGTCAATTATAAGAATCCTGTCTGCCATAAGTCCATCCTTGAAGTTACTTTACTGACGTTACGCACCGTCCCGAAGGCGTTGGGCGTCAGACCAAGCTTGTTTCACGAGAGCCTTCGGGACGTTCTGCATAAAGTGAGTTACTCTAATCAATCAAAGTCTAGCATAAAGCGCTAAGACAGGCAAGAGACATAATATGACATTTTCAATCCAATATACCAAGGGGTTATGTTATAATCGAGCCGCAGGGCAATGCCCTCACCCACCTGGGGATGACAGGTTTCGACGGGAGAGGCTGGTCCCGGAATGCGAGCCGAGAGGCGCCGAACTCGAAAAATCCGCGCAAAAAATCAAGTGCCAACACACGCACTTCCTACGCTGCTCTGCCCCTCGCTGCATAAGCGATGGCTGAACAGTCGGGCTTCACCAAGTAAGCCCCGTCCACCTGCCCCGCTCGCCGCCCGGAGGCAGGACTGGGCGACACAAAGACGGCGTGCCGCACGCAACGTCGCTAAACGTGCGAAAGAGGGCTTTCGGGCCTGAGCGACTGGCTGGCGGGATTCTTCGTCCACCGGGGACCCGCCGGTGACACACACCGGTAGACTACGCTCGTAGATTTTCGAGGGTCGAATCTTTCGGACGCGGGTTCTTTAACAAACAAAATGAGCCCCCCTGTGCGGCGACGTGCAGGGAAAATCCGGCTTAATCAGGGAAAGCTGACCGGCTAACGCCGCTGCCAACCCTGAGGGGTGAACCCGAAAGGGGTAAGCCCTGCATCGACTCATAGATTCCTAAGTCACGACCGTGATATGGAACACTAGGGTAAGGAGAAAAAGGCCTCAATTAGCGCTTGCTTCTGCTCGACCATTTCTTCAGAGTATCGTCCATTCCTTGGCGTACAGGCAAGATAATCGTTGAGTAACAAATCGATTCGCCGTATCTTCCGCTTGATCACAAGATAAGGACGAATTTGTCCAAGAAATGCAAGCGCTCGGCGGTCTGTCAACCGCCAATCGTAAGAGACCGAATGTGTTGACTTTCGCGGTTGTTTCTTAACAATGCCCCCACCAAAACGCTCTTGGAACCAACGAACAACCTCGAAATCCGCAGATGCAACAGCCACTTGAGGAGACGGCCAGCGATTGTTGTGTTGGCGAACCAGCGAGATTGAACCTTCTCCATCAAAAAGGCCAGTAGCATAAGCGAGCTCAATATCAACCATAATCTAATCTCCTTACAATACGCCGGAGGAGTGGTGCAAGCCACTTCAAGAGATAGTCAGCGCCGCGGCGAAAGCCCGGAATAAAGTGTCGATTCCCGCCATCTCCACAAGACTTTGACCAGCGATTATACCGCTGGTCAAAGTGCTTTAAAATCCAATTCTAGCGTATCTGTTCAGCCTTCGGTTGATCCGCTAATCTGCGCCAATGCTTCGATAAA
>DYLB01000098.1:0-5353 GCA_020722305.1 Anaerolinea thermophila
GGAATTGGCGTGGCGATCCGCCAGATGTAGGGCGGAATTAATTCCGCCTTACGGTGTGTTGCCAGATATGGGGACGCATCACGAAACATCCCAAAGAGACGTTTTTGCAGTGGACTCATCCGTGTTCATCTGTGTTTATCTGTGGTGAATCCTTGTTAAAACAACCAGACGGCCAGGAGCGTCAGTCCGCTGATGAGCAGCAACAGCAGCACGATGTAGCCCAGCAGGGCGCGCAGCACTTCGCCCTCCTTGCCGGCCATGCCGGCCGTGCTGGCCCCGACGACGACTTTCGTGGGCGCGGCGACCGAAGCCAGGGCTGCCCCAGCGGTCTGCCCGGCCAGGATGAGCGGCACACTCAACGAGAGCAGTTCCGCCGTGCGCATTTGCAACGCGCCGAAGACCACGTTCGAGTTGGTGTTCGAGCCGGTCATGAAAGCCCCGATCCCGCCGATCCAGGGAGCGATTACCGGGAAGGCCGCCCCGACCGCGCCCGCCAGCCCCTGAGCCAGGGCCTCGGTCATCCCGGCCTGCTGCATGATGGTCGCCATGGCCACCATTTCGAGAATGCTCAGGCTGGAGGCCATCATCTTCTTGACCGTATCGTTCAGGATGGCTTTCGCCGCACCGACCTTGCACAACCCGGCGCGGCAGTAAACGAAGAAAGCGATGATCGAGGTGTAGAGCAGGATCGCCCCGGCGTGGGTGAAGATCCGCACCGGGCGGTTGGCCCCGGCGGGCGAAACGTAACCGAGCGACGTTACCGTTTCGGGGAACTGGACCTGGACTGCGACCTGTCCCATGAAATCCTTGACGGCCGGGACGAGCAGGACGGCCACCGTCAGCGCGATCAGGATGAAATAGGCCGAGAGCGCCACGAACAGCTTTTTCCCGTCGGTGCGCTGCGCGGGTCCTTTGACTGCGCTATCGCGCCGTTCAGGCCGACGCCGGTGGTTGGTCTGCCCCCAACGGGCCAGCGGCACGCTGACGATCAGTCCCGCCAGGCCGCCGCCGAAAGCGGCGATGTTCCACAGCCCGGCCACGGCGATGGCGTACTGGACCGCGCCCATCACCGCCCCCAGGATCAGCGCCTTGACCGTCAGCCGCTTGACCCCGGACCAGCCGTCCGCGGCGTGGGCGACCATCGGGCCGGTGACCAGGGCCGAGATGCCGAGGAAGAGCGCCGCGCCGGGGGCCAGGGTCGCCTGGTCCAGCCCGGTGGAGGACATCAGGGCCTGGAAGGAGGATCCCAGCGAGCCGAACGTCACCGCCCAGCCGTGCCCGATCGAGGGGATGACCACCGCCGCCAGGGGCGTGAACCCCAGCCCGACCAGCAGCGGAGCCGTCACCGCCACCGGGACGCCGAATCCGCCCGCGCCTTGCAGGAAGGAAGCGAAGACCCAGCCGATCAGAATGGCCTGCATCCCCTTGTCGGCAGTCAGGTGGGGCAGAGCCTGGCCGATGACCCGGATGGCCCCGGCCTCGTCGGCGACCCGGTAGAGCAGGAAGGCGGCCCAGACGATGAAGAGCACGTCGAAGGTCAGGATCAGTCCCTTGACGTGAGCGTAGGCCAGCACGTTTGGGCCGGCACCGAAGAAAAGGATGGCGACGACCAGGGCGGCCAGGTATCCGGCGGCCCCGGCGCGGGCTGCCCCCCAGCGGTAACCGACCATCAGGACGAGAATGACGAGGATGGGAATCGAAGCGAGAAGCGGCATAGGTTATTTTTCTTCCTGTTGCGCAGAGATGTCGGCCTGAAGGCTCGTGAGGGCCGGCCGCAGATGTTTGCTGTAGATGTAAATGGCGATTGCGCCGGCCAGCAGGCCGGGGATCAGGACCAGCCCGGCTTCGGGGCCGAAGCGGCCGCCGGTCCACAGCTCCGGGCCGGAGACCGTGATGCGGGTCATCGAATAAAAACCCAGCCCGCTGACCGGGAAGCCGAAGACCGGCCCCTCGAAGAAGTTCCAGCCGAGGTGCAGGCCGATGGAGAGCCAGAGCTGGCCCGTCCGCAGGTAGGCGTAGGCCAGGAACAACCCGGCCAGGAATATCCCGGCCGCGCTGTTCCATAGCGCACCGGGGTTGGAGAGATGCAAGACGCTAAATATTACCGATGAGATGACCACGCCCCAGAGCAGGTTCGTCCCGCTGACCAGGGTTTGCAGGTGGTAGCCGCGCGAGAGTAGTTCTTCGTTCCAGCCCGTGAGAGCGAAGATGACGAACATCAGCGCCATCCCTCCCAACACGGAGGGGAGGTCTTCGCGCTCCCAGGCAAAGCCTTCGACGGTCAGCCAACCCAGGGCCAGATGCAGCCCGAAGATCAGGGCCATAATCCCGGCTGCGATCCCGATCCCGGCCAGCAGGTCGGGCAGGGTGCGCGAATCCAGCTTCAAGCCCAGCCCGGCGAAGGGACGTTTATCCAAGAAGCGGCGGGCCAGGTAGACCGAGAGCGTGACCGCGACGAGTTCGACGATCTGGTAGAGGAGCATGGCGAACTCGTCGAAGCGGGCCATCCCAGGAATGGGGATGAAGGTCAGGAAGATGGCCGGGACGCCGATGCAGAAGACCAGGGTGAGGAGCAGGAAAGTCTGGATCAACAGCCGCCAGCCGGCGCGCAGGCGCGGCTCGCCGGATGAGAAAAATGCCCAACGCCAAGTTTTTTTCATGTGTTTTTAGACTTTGCCCGATAGAGAGAAAACAAGCTGAAAGAAATGAGCGTCCACCAAAGCCATCGGTTCGTCAACCATTCTTGCCATGGCAGACCGACGTAAAGTATATCGTGTCCTACAACTGTTGGCGCGCTCAGGCTGGCCGCGGTTACAACGTACTTGCCGAGCGCAAGGCCTGGCGTACGGAGGTTCCCTTCGAATGTGCCGCCGGCCTCCACCTGCGTCATCGTGGCAGCGAGGGCCATACGATTCGCTTGCTCGAATCTCTCAACCGGGTCGCTTTCAGGCTGAACGTCAAGACGACTGCCCGGAAATGGTTTGAGCCAGACTGCAATTGGAGTCCCCTGCGGCAGTGCGCTTTTCCCATGCACATAGATTTCACCCCAGTCGAAAGGCCCAGCCAGCCTGGATGTCACTTCCAGGTCTCGTTTTGCGTGCTTGATGTGTAAGGCGGGATCGCCAAACAGGTTGTATCCATACAATTGATGTTCTATCGCGTCCTGTTCGGTAAAAACATCTGTCGCATCACAATCGGCGACAATTGTCCGATTATAGAGTTCGTCTAATTGTTGATGAAGGAGCCATACGAAAAAGGTACGGTCATAGGCGGCATGTTGGTAGCCAAATTTGGCTAACCGCGTCCATTCCCCAACGGTTTCCACTTGTTTGTTCAAGGCCAGGGTCATCAAGTCTCTTTGAAGGAATGTGTTCGGCACATCGAAGGTGATGTCGGAGGCGGCAAACACAGCAACCGGGCCCTGAGGCAACATTGCGATAAGGTGGCTGAACGATGGGCGCTCATAATCTCCTAGCGTACACGCTACAAAAGTCGCAATGGTTTGATTTACATCTGGCATAGACAACGCAGCGTTGCTATCGTACATATCAACCCATTCCCCGTTCTTCCCAATGGCAGGACCAAGCGCATCGCCGCCATGTCCAACGTAAGTCCACCAAAGCGGCGAGCCGTTCAGGCTTTCATTGATGCGGCTCGCGTATTGGTCAGTGGGCAGGCTATAAGCGCTTTGGGAAAAACCATAAACGATCTTAAAGTTGATATCTGGCGAGATAAAATGGCCGGCAAACTGGCGCAACATCGTTTCGGCCAATTTTCCAAAAGCATCGCCCCAGGCTGCATCCGAAGCGGTTAAATTGACCTGTAAAGCAGACAACCCGTTTGCGCTGTCCATTTCATATCTCTTGGTTTTGGATAGTGCCTGGTGTATCAATACTTCTTCCTCAAACGGAATGCGACCAATCGCAATGGGGAGCCATTGTTTCCGTTGTTCGTCGAAAGTGTAGCCGCTGTCACCCAAGATATACTCATAGCCATACAATTGCGTGATAGGAGCCGCTACTTTGAATTTGTGAGGCGGCAAGAAAATATCGGCGTTTGCGTGCGAATAAGGCGGACCAAGCAGGATGACATAAAACGGATAAGGACTACCGCTTTGGTAGTAGGTCTCTTGGATGAGTTGCGCAATGGCCTGGGGAGTCTTTTGTTCAGGGGATAGCAACACCGTCGCTGCCTGGAAGCCGCTGGCCTGCCGATAAGCAGCCCACTCTGCGGCGACTCCAGAAAACGCTTGGGGGGCAATCACAAGATAATTCACTCCCGATTTGCCAGGAGGCTTTTCGGCGGGAATGGATGCTTGTATCGGGAATAGAACAGGCCAGAGCAAATCCAGGGAAATGAAAAGCCAGGCAGCCACAAGGATAAAATAGAATATTTTTCGCAACAATCCCATTCTCCGAGTAAGAGACTTCCCGCCGTCAGTCTTTCGCGCGCCGGCGTCAGCAAGCAGGGTCAACGCAGCGGTCTGGCCGATGACTGGTTGCCTGCTAATTGCCTGTGTATGTTTCCTCGAATGCCAACGTCTTATCGTACGGCCCTGCATACGCGCACTCCCCGGTGCGCGGCGAATTGACGATTGGCAGGAAGCCCTCCTCCCACGAGGCGTGCTGTTCGGCGTGCTCCTGGCAATAACCGTCGAGCGGATATTCATACACGTAGAACTGTGTTGCGGGTTTTCCGCATTTCACGCAGGGATAAACCGGGGCGTAATTGCGCGCCAGGACTCGCACGCCTTTTGGGGACGGCACGCCCTCGCGCTCGCCAACCACTTTGAGTTTGAGTTCTGTGGTGGTGCCGAAGTCGTATTCATGCAGGAAACTATCGCCAACAGCCAGGGCGCTGTACAATTTTGTCTGCATACTCTTGACCGGCTGTGAAGGCCCGAAGAAATCCTTCCACATGGCGTCTACCATGCCGGTGTCCATTTCGAAGCGGGTGTTGCCAATCGTGAATGCGCTCAAATGCCCGCAGCATTCCAACCAGATGGCGCGCAGGAAATTATCCAGGTCGGCCAGGGTGCGGCTGGCAGGGAGCTCGATGTGCATCCAATACCCGGTCTCATGCCTGCCTTCAACCAGCAAATGGAACAATTGCGCCGGCTTGCCGCTTTCCCTGGCAATGACCTCCTGCCGCGCCAGGCATTTTCCCAGGTGGCGGGTAATGGCGTTTTTTGCAAATGCCTTCCCGCAAAAGAAACACTTTCCGTAAGTAACCTGACGTTTTGCCATGGGGAACTCCTTATTTCGAATACAAACCGTTCGGGTCTAACTCTTCACGCAGGATGCGCAACTCTTTCTCTGTAACCGGCTCGGTGACGCGCACATGGGCGGACGCA
>DYLB01000098.1:5453-7437 GCA_020722305.1 Anaerolinea thermophila
TGGGCGGCCACCTTCAAATCCCAGCCGGTGTTGGCTTTGGCCTCGTCCACCGTGCGGCCGGGGTGTAACGCCGTCAGCACCAGTTCGCCGTTTTCGTCCGGCTCCAGGATGCCCAGGTCGGTCACCACCGCCACGGGGCCGCGTCCGCGCAGGCCGGCAGCCTCGCGCCCGCCCTTGCCGTCCAGGTAGCCGGCCGAGGTGCGGAAATCGCACTTTTCGGGGAAGCGCCGCTTCTGGTGCGGGGTCATGATATAACATCTATTCGCCCAGGCCGCAATCTCCTGCGAACCGCCGGAGCCGGGCAGGCGGACTTTGGGATGATCGTAATCGCCGATCACGGTGGCGTTGATATTGCCATACTTGTCAATCTGCGCCCCGCCCAGGAAGCCCACGTCCACGTTGCCGCGCTGTAAGTAGAAGGCGAAAATGTCGTACATGCTGCACACCGAAAGCGCTCCGCTGACCAGGGTCGGGTCGCCGATGGAGAGCGGCAGGCGGGCGGGTTCGGCCCCAATCACGCCCGCCTCGTAGATCATCACCAGGTTTGGGGCGTGCGTCCGCTTGGCCAGGTTACAGGCCAGGTTGGGCTGGCCCACGCCGACGAAGACCACGTCGCCATCGCGTAACAGGCGCGCGGCGTTGATGATCATCAGTTCGGCAGAGGAATAAGACAGGTCGCTCATAGCGTCTCCTCGATAAATCTTTTGATTTCATAGTGGACTTCCGCCGGACGTTCGAGCGGGAGCAGGTGGGTGGATTTTTCCAGCGCAATGATCTTGATCGCCGGGTTCACTTTCTGGACCTTTTGGGCTGTTCCCGCCAAAAAGGTATCTGTCTCGGCCCCGCGCAGGATCAGCGTCGGCACGGACAGGTTCCTTAGCCCGCGCCACAGCTCCAGGTCCCGCCAGACGCCGGTGACGTAGATGCGCATCTCCCATTCGGCAGAGTAACACAGCCGGTAGCTGTTCCCGTCTGGGCAGGCAATCCCCTCGACGTAGGCCCGCAAAGCTCCGTCGTTGAAATACCTGAAAATGGATTTGCGCCGGTAGCCGTTGAACAGTTTGTCCAGGTTGTCGAAGACCTGGCGGCGGTAACGGGCGGCCTTGACCAGTGGGTGGATGCGGTAGCCCAGCCCGGAATGATACATCAGCCACCAGACGCAGATGAAGTTGGGCATGAACAGCACCGGGTCGAGCAGGACGATAGCCTTGAAGCGTTCCGGCTCCCGGATAGCGGCCCGCAGCAGGGCGATCCCACCCATCGAATGGCCGATGACGATCGGGCGTTCGAGCTGCTGCTCGTCGAGGAAGCGCAGCAGGTCATCCGTCAGCGGACGCCAGTCGCGCAAGTCTTCTGGCTTGCTCTCCTCCCATAATGGGCGCTGCAACATGGCCGTGACGTGGAAATCTCCCGCCAGGCGCGCAAGCAACGGACGGTAACAATCAGGCGGGTAGCCATTGGCGTGCAGAAAGAGCAGCTCCGGCCCCTCGCCGCCGTAATCGAGTGCGGGTATCGTATTCATCCACTAATCTACACTAATCCTCACGAATATTTTTGCGGGATTGGGAAACGCGATAGATGGTCGCTTCGTTGCCGACCATACGCTTCCATTCCAGTTCGTGTTGTGCGCCAAAATTGATGAGCAAACCGAGCGGCATTTGGGTGGCTTTCAGATAATTTAGCAATTGGGATTCTTCCCGGCTGGTCAACTTATCTATTGCCTTGATCTCGACTACAATTTTCTCAAAGAAAATGAAGTCAGGGATGAACGATTTCTTCAAGCGTATTCCCTTGAAGAACACCGGGATTTCTTGTTGGGCTGCATACGGAAGTTTTCGCGTAGAAGATTCAATGGCTAACGCTTCCTGATAGACGCCTTCAGAAAAACCAGGGCGAAGGATATTGTAAACCTCCATAGCAGCGCCAATGATTGCGTAGACTTCTTCCTTGAAAATTAACTCGACCATAGTCTATTCATAGCGCG
>DYLB01000099.1 GCA_020722305.1 Anaerolinea thermophila
GTGACCTTCGTGTCCTTAGTGGTTAGAAAAGGTTTTTGCAGCGGAGTCAATTATAGAACCAAAGAGAACTCATATGAGCACCCCCGGGGAACGCATCCTACTCGTTGAAACCGACCCTAATATCGTTGATGTCATTGCGCGCCAGGCTCTGCGCCCGCTGGGCTACCAGGTGAGCGTGGTTAAAGACGCGGGTGAAGCCATCAAACAGGCCGTCCAGATGCTGCCGGACCTGATCATCTCCAACCTGAACCTGCCCGGCCTGAGCGGCAAGGACCTGCTGGTGGCGTTCACGTCGAAGGGCATCAATGCGCCGGTGATCGTGCTGGCTAAAAGAGGGCAGGAACAGGGCGTGATCCAGGCTTTCCGGTTGGGCGCCAGCGACTATCTGCTCTGGCCGGCCCGGGATGCGGAAGTGGTCGCGGCGGTCGAGCGGGTGCTCAGGCAGCTCCACGAGGGCCGTACCCGCGAAAAACTGGACGCCCAGCTTGCCAGGACCAACGAGGAACTCAAACGCCGCATCAACGACCTGACCGCCATCCTGCGGATCGGCAAGGCGGTCATCACCCTCAACGACCAGCGCGCCCTTTTCAACCAGATCATCCAGGGGGCGGTGCAGGTGAGCCAGGCGGATATGGCCTGGCTGCTGCTGCGGGACGACCACAGCAAGGCTTTCGTCCTGGTGGCCCATCGCAGCCTGCCGACCGCCTGGGCCAAGAAAATCAACCAGCCGCTGGACGACAGCGTCAGCGGGCTGGTGGCGATGTCCGGCGAAGCCCTCACCATCCACGGCGAGCCGCTCAAACGCTTCAAGGTGGCCGCGCTGGGGCAGGCGGTGGCGGTGACGCCGGTCAAGGTCAAGCAGGAAGTGATCGGCATGCTGGTCGTCCTGCGCGAACAGCCGACGGAATTCAAACCCAACGAGATGGCCCTGCTGGATGCCATCGCGGACTACGCCTCCATTTCGATGGTCAATGCCAAGTTGTTCCGCGCCCTCGAACAGACCCTCGACTCGAGCCGCGCCAGCGAACAACGCAATACCCAGCGGCAGATCGTGTGGTACAACCAGGTACGCGAGAGTCTCGAGCGTGCCCTGGCGCCGGTGGATGAACTCCTCAACAGTCACGCTGGCGGTTTGACAGGTTCACAAAACAAGGCCCTCGAAGAGGCCCGGGATGCGCTCAACCAGGGGTTGACTCTATTAATCGGCGGCTCGTCTTCAGGCAAGCCGGTCGAAGCGCCGTCCAAAAAATGACGTTGTTGTTCAAATGACCAAACCCGACCTGATCCTCCTGGCACTCGATGACCCGGCCGTCTGGCCGTTGTTCGACCACGCCCTTCAGCACGCCGGGTTTAACGTGGCCCTCGCCCAGGATGCCAGGTCGCTCGATAAAGCCTTGATGGGCAGTACCCCTTCCCTGGTCGTCATCAACGAAACGCTGGACGGAGAGAGCGGGCTGGCGATCTCCGGCAATCTGCTCAACCGTTTCCCGACCCTGCCGATCCTCCTTTTGGCCTCCAACGGCAATCCGCGCATCTACGAACAGGCGATGAACTATGGGCTTTACGGCTGCCTGGTCCCGCCGTTGACGAGCGACGCGCTGGTCGCGAAGATCCAGAAAAGCCTGGCCCGCGCCGTGCGCACCGGGGACTGGGTGCGCCGCGAGGTCAAACGTACCACCGCCTCCCTCGAAGAGCGCGTCGATGCGCTCGAAAGGCTGCTCAAGCTCGGAAGGGACATCACCAGCCTGCTCGAATTGAGCCAGGTACTCCAGAACGTGGTCTCCGACGCGGTCACCCTGACCCGCGCCGACGAAGGATGCCTGTTGCTGCTCTCCGAAGACGGCCGGGAACTCCAAAACCGGGCCGGGCGCATTTTCGAGAGGCTCCCCTCCGGGTGGGAAAGCCTCCCGGTCGAGGGTTCGCTGGCCGGCCAGGTGGTGACGAGCGGCGCGCCGCTCGCCTTGAACGAATCAAACCTCAAGCAGGTGGATACCGCCTTTTTCGTGAAAGCCCTGGTCTACGTCCCTTTGCGTTTGCAGACAAACGTCATCGGCGTCCTGGGGGTATTCAACAGCCAGCGCAGCCAGGCCTTTACCGATCAACACACCCGCCTGCTCTCCATCCTGGCGGACTATGCCGCCATCGCCATCGAAAATGCCCGCCTCTACACGATTTCGGAAGCCGAACGCCAGAAGTTTGCGGCGGTCTTTGCCAACATTGACAGCGGGGTGATTCTGTTGGACAGGCGCTCGCGCATCCTGTTCGTCAACCAGTCTGTGTGCCAGGCCTTCAAATTGGGCGACCAGGAGCTGGACGGCCGGTTCCTGCTGGACGCCATCCAGCACCCCGACATGAACAGCCTTTACGAGCGCGTCAAGCAGAACCCGCTCAAATACCACGAGATCAACCTGGACGATGGGCAGACGCTCAACGCCCAATACACCCCCATCCCCGGCATCGGTTCCGCCATCACCCTGCAAGACATCACCCACTTGAAAGAATTAGACCGGCTGAAAAACGATTTCGTCCATACGGTTTCGCACGACCTCCGCTCCCCGCTGACCGCCGTGCTGGGCTACGCCGAACTGCTCGAACGCGTCGGCCCGCTCAACGACCAGCAGCGCGACTTCGTCAAGCACATCCAATCGGGCGTGATCAACATCACCAGCCTGGTCAACGACCTGCTCGACCTGAGCCGGATCGAAGCCGGGTTCGACGCGCGCAAGGAAGATGTCCAGCTCGAAGAGATCGTCAAGCAATCCCTGGAAAACCTAAGGGGCATCTTGACCGGCAAACACATCCGCCTGGAGGTCTCGCTCCCCGAACGGGTGCCCGCCCTGCGCGGCAGCCGCATCCGCCTGCGGCAGATGGTGGATAACCTGATCGGCAACGCCGTCAAGTACACGCCAGAAGGGGGGCAGGTCAGCGTGCGCCTGAGCGCCGAAGAAGGGCTGGTCATTTTACAGGTCGTGGACAATGGCCCCGGAATCCCTAAATCGGAACAGCCCCACATCTTCGATAAGTTCTACCGGGCCAGCAACGTCCCGTCCGGCACGCCCGGCACGGGGCTGGGGCTGGCGATCGTCAAATCCATCGTGGAGAACCACCAGGGGCGCATCTGGGTCTCGTCCACCCTGGGCGAAGGTTCGACCTTCACGGTCATGCTCCCGGCCAGTGCCCCAAGCCTGGAATCGTATATTTAAGCGACATGCCTCCGCCGGGGGAGAGAACCCTGCGGAGGCCTTCGCCAAAGGAGGAGACATTGAGGAGCTGTTGGAGGTGCTATGTTCCGTCTCCAGTTAGAATGATAACCCGGACGGGGGAATAAAACAAAGTCAAAAGTCACGGACTTATAGTGATTATATTCACAATTGTGGCTGGATATGTGACAGGAATTCGCGAACGATTTGGACAGCCTGCCCCTCCCCAACGTAAGCCCGGACCGTCAGCCTGGGATCGGGGTTACCGGTAATCATTTTCGAAACGGACCGGTCGGCCTGGTGGCAGCACAGGACGGGTTTCCCCAGCCCCAGGGCGTAGCCGATCTCGTACCCGACCCCGTGCGAAGGCGTAGAGACCTCGGCGATCAACGCCTCGCAGGCCTGGATCCAGGCCACGTCGCGGCTGTAGACCTCCCCCGGCTGGACGATCTGCTCCAGCGCGACCACCTCGGCCCCGGCCAGGTGAGCGGTCGGGACCTCATGCCCATCGTCCAGGAGGGCTGCGGTAATAGCCTGGTAAACGCTCTCGAACTCGCGGCCGCCAGTGATCGAACAGGCGAAGTAGATGTTCATTTGCGGGGTTCGTTCAGGTTGGAGAGCAATCCCACCCGCCGGCGTGTCTTGGGGGAATTCTTGCCCAGCGTCCCGCCGGAGCGCAGGCTTTCCAATTCAGCGCTGAACCGCAGCCAGTCGTTTACCAACAGCACGATGTGGGGGGTCTTGTCCTTGAAGAAGAACGGCGAAAGGAAGGAACGCAGCACGTTGGGCGACATCGGGAAGCCGCGCAGCTCGACCACGACTGCGGTCTTCGAAGCCAGCGGGGCGATGATCTCACGCCGCCAGCCGGACAGGCTCTTGGGCGGGAAGAGCGAGGCCATGCTGGCGGTGTAAGTCCGCAGGAAGCGCTTGTAAGAAATGTTGAAGCGCAGGAAAGGTGTCGAGACGCGCAGGTAGCCTTCGAGTGGCTGGACGAAGGCTGCCGAGCGCATGAAAAGGAGGGCGAACCCGACCGCCACAGTCAGGATGCCCAGGCCGAGCAGGGTCGCGCCGGGCGTGGTGGGGATGGTCGGGATGGGGTTTTCGAAAGGGGGGAAATACCATTCGGCCAGCCAGGCCGCGCCGACCCATCCCACAAGCACGAAGCCCAGGGCCATCACCGCCGGCCACCAGCGGTTGAGCATGTGCCGATAAATCAGCAGGGGGTAGCGGCGGCCTTTATTTGCCACAGGCTATCCGTCCGTGTCTTCGCCGCGCGGGAGGTTGATCGTCCCCTCGACCGCTTCGGCGCCCAACTGCTCGACCAGCTTCGAGATGGACTGCTCCAGGTGTTCGCCGCGCAGGCTGAAGGTCACGTCGCCGCGGGTGCGTTCGATGAGACTGCGGGCGATGTCGGTCTGGCGGCGCAGGCCGTTGGTGATGGCATCCGGGTAGTCCATGGTGACCAGCACGGAGTAGATCTCGTCCATGTGGCCGAGCAGGCGTTCGGCTTCCTGCGAGTACCCGTGGCGGAGGATGTCGAGGCTGCGGCGGCGCAGTTCGCCGACCACCTCGGCCAGGCCGTTGAGGTAGGTGGCGTGGGGCACGTCCAGTTCCTTCAACGAGGGCAGGGGCTGGTCCTTGATCAGGGCGCAGGTGACGTTGGCCTCGACGAATTCCTTGAGGGCATCCTGGGTGTAGCCGGCGTAATACAGGTCGGGGTAGTCGGCCAGGTCGCTTCGCAGGGTGTTGGCGAGTTTGACCGCTTCGGCCAGGTTTTCGCGCATACCTTCGACATCGTCGCGGTGGACGGCCCGGATGGCCAGGGCGCAGTGACGGGTGAGGGTGCGGGCTTGTAAGAGCGCCCGGTCGCGTGCGGTGGTCTGGGCGTCAAATGCGGCCCGGATTTCGTCGGCTATGGCCTGGAGTTTGCGCATCGTCACTCCGACTTGGGCGGTTCGGGGTGCTGGAACGGCCCGAAGAGGCGGTCGGCCAGGGTGGCGTTACCCGGCAGGTTGATCTGGCCGAAAGCGGCCTCGTAGCGGGTCAGGTTTTCGCCCAGGGCGCGGTAGAGCAGCTTGGCGCTCAACGGGGACATAACGATGCGCGCCCCCACGCTGGCCCGTTGCTCGCCGGGCAGCAGGTGGGCGAAATCCAGGACGATGTCTGCCGGGGAGTGGGAGATGCGGGCCAGGTTGGCGTAGACGATTCCCAGGTCTGGGGGGACTTCGAGGTTGGGTTGGGTCGGTTTGGGAGGGGTGGGAGGGGAGGTCATGTGCGGCTCCGGCTAGAAGGGGATGTCGTCTTCTGGCGGCATGCCGTAGGAATCGTCTCCGCTGCCCGCGCTTACGACGCCGCCCGGCGCGAAGCTTTCCACCTCGCCCCGGCTGGACAGGAAGCGGACCGTTTGGGCTGTGACCTCGAACGAGGCGCGGGCGTGGCCGTCGTTCCCGGTCCACAGGCGCGGGCCGCCCGTAGCGGGGTCGGCGGTCAGGCGGCCTTCGACCAGCACCTTGCTGCCTTTTTTCAGGTACTGGTTGGTCACCTCGGCCATCTTGCCCCAGACCGAGACCCGGAACCAGATGGTCTCTTTGACGGTCTCGCCGTTGCTGGCGGTGTACTGGCGGTTGGCGGCGACCGAAAACGAAGTCACCGCCTGACCGGAGGGGGTGTAGCGCATCTCCGGGTCGCGTCCGAGGTTGCCAGCGATGATAATGGTGTGATACATGGGGGATTTTCTCCTTCTGGGTTTGGTGAACGCCGCAGTCGCGGCGTTTTGGTCTGACGGTTGTATTTTACCCCACAGGCTCTGAAATGGGTTGGAATTGGGCGGCGGGAAATGGCCGGGCGTCGTTTCTCAGCCCAATTTCAGCGTGACCAGCGGGATCTCGATCTCCTGCGGCGTTAGGCCCCCGTGATGACCGCGGAACTTCATCTCGAAGCGGTCCTTCTCATACCACCAGACCGACTGGCCTGCGTAGGGCAGGATCACCAAATTACCGACCCGTTCCTTGAATCTTTGGGAAATCTTCCCGCCAAACCAGCCGCCCTCGATCAGGTCGGCAGATTTGACCACGTCGGCGACCCCGTCGAGGCGGGCGGCGAGGAAGGCCTGGGCTTCGTCCAACCTGTCAGGACGCAGATGCAGGAACAGGTCCCGCGCCGATCCGGCCGGGATGAGCGGCTGCCCGGCCCGGTTCGCGGCGAGGAAGTCCTCGATCCCGGCGAAGCGTTTGTCCCGGTTGAGGTAGATGGTCGTGTCGGGGTTCACGTCCACCTGGCCGTGGTCGGCGGTCAGCATGAAGCAGACTCGTTTGCCGCTGGAGGCCAGGGTACGGGCGAAGAGCGCCTGCATCACCGCCAAAAAGGCCAGGATTTCGGCCTCGATCTGTTCCGATGATGGGCCATGCGGGTGGCTGATGCCGTCCAGGTTGTCGTAGTACAGGCCGATGTAAGCTGGGCGTTTTTGGGTTTCGAGCAGGCGGCGGATGGAGACCAGGGCTTCGGGCAGGGTGCGGTAGGGCTGGAGGTCGCAGCCCCGGTTGACCACGTTGGAGTAGGTGGAGGGGGTGTAGGCTTTGCTCTGGAAGAAATGCGACCTGATCCCGGAACCTTTCAGCTTGTTGTAGAGGGTCTGGCCGGGATACAGGTCTTTGGGTTTGACCCCGCTGGATTTGAGCGTATCCCGCTCGGTGGTGCCGGAGAGCGAGAAAAGCAGCGGGGCGTAGATGGCGTCGAGCAGCGGCTCGTAGATGTACCACTCGTACAGCCCGCTCTCGCCGACGGGCAATCCAGTGTGGAGCGTCGTGACGTGAGCCGTGGTGGTGGACGGGAACTGGGCGGTCAGCTTTTCGACCGTGCCGTTTTTGGCGAGAAAACTCAGGAACGGGTGGCCCTGGAACTTCTCGAAGAAGCGCCAGCCGAAGCCATCCACCAGGAAGAAGACGACCGCGTCGTAGTCGCCGGAGGTGGCCAGGCGGAAGATGCGGTCGGGCAGTCCCGCGAAGCCGCCGGAGTTGTAGTCGGGTTTGATGAAGTTGGGGTGCATGAAAAACCTTTCGCCACGAAGGCACGAATTTTACGAAGTTTGTTAGCGCGCCAAAGTGCTGGGGTGGAATCCGCTAATCTGCGCTAATCTGCGCGAATTTTTTAGAAGATT
>DYLB01000100.1 GCA_020722305.1 Anaerolinea thermophila
GCAGGCGCGAACAGGGCAGGCGCGAACAGGGCAGGCGCGAACAGGGCAGGCGCGAGGCAGGGGCAGACGCGAGGCCTGCCCCTACCGGGCGTCGTACCAGCACTCCAGGTCGTAATCGGCGATGACGTACTCGACGTTTTCGACGTTTTCGGCCGGCTTTTCGACCGGAAGCGCCGCTTGACTGACAATCCGGGGTGGTTGGTGCGCCCGGGCCGGCATCCTGACGGGCGGCTTTTCGAGCGGCAGGGCCGGTTTTGGGGTCTCTTTTTGCTGGTAATAATCGCCGTATTTGTTTGGGTCGTGGTGGGAATAACCGCCATAGTAGTAACTGTTGCGCGGGATCTTGTTCAGGACGACGCCCAGGGCGCGGGCGCTGGCGCGTTCCAGTTGCTCCAGCATCGCAAAGGCGGCGTCGGCGCGGGTGCGGCCGGGCTGGAGCACCAAAAGCACGCCGTCTGCCCTGGCGGCCAGGACGAGGTAATCCGCGACCAGGGCCGGAGGGCTGTCCAGGATGATCACGTCCACTTCGCGGCTGGCTTCTTCGAGGATGGCTTCCATGCGGGCCGAGGCGAGCAGTTCGTTCGGGTTGGGCGGCAGACTGCCGCTGGGGACGATGTAGAGGCTGGGCAGTCTCTCCACCCGGTGGATGACCGAGCGCAGCGGCATCTTGCCGCGGAAGAGGGTGCTCAACCCGGCCCGGTTCGACAGGCCGAAGATGGCATGGATGCGCGGGCGGCGCATGTCGGCGTCGATCAACAGGACCCGTTTGCCCCTCTGGGCCATGATGATTGCCAGGTTGACCGCCACGGTGGTCTTCCCTTCGCCGGGTCCGGCGCTGGAAACCAGCATCTTGCTGACCGCCCTATCCACGTTCGTGTAATCCAGATTGGTCCTGAGCGAGCGGAAGGCTTCGGAGACCGGCGAGCGGGGATGTTTGAGGACGTGCGTCTCTGCGGCCTCGCCCTGGGCGGGGCTGATGCTGCCCACGTACCCGATGACCGGCAGTTTCAAGACCCGCTCGACGTCTTCGGGGGTGCGGAGGGTGTCGTCAATGTACTCAATGAGGAAGGCGATTCCGCCGGCGAGCATCAATCCCACGACGGCGCTCAACCCGGTGGTTTTCAGGGGCTGCGGGCGGACCGGCTCGGAGGGCACGGTGGCGGGTTCGATCTGCACCAGGTTGGGGGTGTTTTGCAGGCGCGCCAAGCGGATGGTTTCGAGATTGTTGAGCAGGTTGATGTAGATTTGCTGGTAAAGTTCGAGGGTGCTCTGCAACTGCGCCAGCCGGTTCGTGCCGTCCCCCGAAGTGACGGGTTTGCCCAGCACGATCAGGTCCGAGTAGATTTGCTGGTAGAGGGCCAATACCGGTTCGAGCTGGTTCAGGCGGGCTTCCTTTTCGGTCAGCAGGAATTGCTGGTCGGTCGTGCGGGCCGGGGTCAGGGCTTCGATGTCGTTCTTGAGCTGGGTCACTTCGAACTGCATGGCCGCGATCTGGGTCTCGACCTGCTTCAATTGCTCCTGGACGGTCTCGGTCGAGATGTTTTCGATCTCGGTCCCTAGTTGGGCAATCTGGTTTTCGATCTGGGTGATCTGGGCCTGGATGCTGTCCTCGGTCAGGGCGTAGCGCCCGGCCAGGAGCATTTCGTTCTGGTCAATCAAGACCTGGACCAGGATGTTGGCGATGTCCGAGGCCCGCTGCGGATTTTCATCCTCGACCGTCAATTGGATGGCCTGGGTAGCGCTGATCTG
Organism: Anaerolinea thermophila; assembly: GCA_020722305.1. GTDB lineage: Bacteria > Chloroflexota > Anaerolineae > Anaerolineales > Villigracilaceae > UBA5796. The sequence goes on from DYLB01000100.1 coordinate 1,750, forward strand.
CTGGACCTTGACCTGCTTCGAGCTTACTTCGAACCCCAACCCCGCCGAGGCCTCGTCCATGACGGCGCTGGTGGTCAGGATCTGGATGTAGTTCTGGACCAGTTGCTGGTCAGTGAGGTAGGTGTAGTCCGAGTTCTTCTCCTGGGGGGCACGCATGACGAGGATGCGGGTCGAGGCCTGATAGGTGGGCGTTTGGGTGCTGCTGAAGACGAATCCCCCGGCTGCGCCCAACACGAGTCCTAAGACCAATAACCAGGCCCATTTGCGGGCCATTGCGAGATAAAGTTTGATTTCCATTTCGGGTTCCTTTGCCTCGAAACGGAGTATATCCCGATTGGCTCGCTTCCCCATATTTTGTATCGTAGTTTCAACGATTTGGATTCCCTGTTGGGTAAACCTTTTGGGACACGGAATTCACGGCGAACACGGATTTTTCCCTGCTATTCCGCGTGCCGGGGGGCGGATTGCCAACACCGCACTTGCGTTCGGTGCAAGTGTCCGACTGACAGCTTATTCGATAAGGGAAGGGTCGAGCGGACCGGTGACTTTGCCGCGCCCGTCGCGTTTGGAGTGGTAGACGCGCTCGTCGGCGGCTTTGAGCAGAGCCAGGGGCGTGTTCCCGTCCGAAGGGAAGTAGGCGATCCCGGCGCTGAACGAGAGCGTCAACGGCGGGTTGCCGGGGATGGGCGCCCGCTGGAACTCTTCGATCAGTCGCTCGATCAGCACCGGCCCGCGCTGGCTGTCAATGCCTTGCAGGAGCAGGACGAACTCGTCGCCGCCGTAGCGGAAGAGCAGGTCGGTCGTCCGCAGTTCGGAGGTGGTGCGCTGGACGAAGGCGGTCAGCACCTCGTCCCCGCGTGAGTGGCCATAGGTGTCGTTGATCTCCTTGAAATGGTCGAGGTCGAGGAAGACCAGCGAGAAATTGTAGCGGTATAGCTGGGCGCGCTCGATCTCCTCCCGGATGCGGCTGTCGAAGGCCTGGCGGGAAAAGGCCTTGGTCAGGTGGTCGTACATCCCGGCGCTGAATTCGGCCGGCTGGATCTCGCGCAGGCGGGCGCTGAGCAGGCGGATCAGTTCGATGCCCACGCCTGGGATCATCGCCAGCACCCCCTGGAATTTTTCCTTGCTGAGGGTCTTCAGCCGGGTCGGGACGATGGCCGCCACGGTTGCCGTGCGGTGGATGTTTTCGAGCAGGGCGATCTCGCCCACGATCTGTCCCGGTTGGCGGAAGACCAACAGGCGCGGGTCGTCCAGGTTCCCCTGGAGCACGGCCAAAATCCCGGATTCGATCCAGTACAGGCTGTCGCCGGGGTCGTTCTCGGAGAACAGGATTTCCCTGGTCTCGAGTTCGCGCTCGCCGCCGGCGACTTCGAGCAATTCTTTGAGCGATGAAGTCATCCGGGTGTTGTCATCCGCTGGCCCGGCGCGCCCTGACAGGTGTCCATAAGCGGCCAGGATTCTTTCCAGGGTTGGGCCCGGCAGGAATTTTTTACCGGTCATTCACGCCTTTTTGGCTACTTCCATGACCGCAGCCGCCATCAAGGCTGCGGCTTTGGGCAGGGCGGCTTCGTCAATGTCGAATTTGGGATGGTGGTGGCCGTAGTTGAGTCCTTTTTCGGCATTGGCCGAGCCGACGAAGAAATAGCAGCCGGGGGCCTTTTCGAGCATGAAGGCCATGTCTTCCGACCCCATGGTGAGGTAAGGCGCAGTGTCCGCTTCGGCAGCCGGGAAAACCTGCTGCGCGGCGGCCAGGACGCGCCGGGTGATGGCCTCATCGTTGATCAGGGCCGGGGTGACGCGTTGGAGTTCCAGTTCGACGGTGCAGCCCAGGGATTCGGCGGCGCTGCGGACGACCTGTTCGAAGCGCTGAAGCACCGTCTTGCGTACGTCCAGGTCGAAGGTGCGGATGGTACCCTGCATCTCGACCGTCTGCGGGATGACGTTGAAGGCTTCCCCGGCGTGGATGCTGCCGACGCTGATGACCGCCGCCTTGAGCGGAGCCACATTGCGGGCCACGATGCTCTGGATGGCGGTGATGATGTGGGCCGAGGCCACTACCGGGTCAATGCTGGCGTGCGGGACGGCCCCGTGCCCGCCCTTGCCGGTGACGGTGATCTTGAAGAACTCCGCCCCGGCCATCACCGGTCCCGAGGCGATGCCCAGCCAGCCGACCGGCTTTTCGTTCCAGACATGCAGGGCCAGGGTATAGTCCACGTGCGGGGTTTCGAGTACGCCCTCGTCCAGCATCAGTTCGGCGCCGCCCATGCCCTTCGGCCCGACCACGCCCTCCTCGGCAGGCTGGAAGACCAGTTTAACGGTCCCCCGCAGGTCGTCCCGGTGACGGTTGAGCAGCCTGGCGACGGTCAGCCCGATGGCGGTGTGGCCGTCGTGTCCACAGGCGTGCATTACGCCGGGATTTTGGGAGGCGTACTCGGCTCCGGTCTGCTCGGTGATCGGCAGGGCGTCCATGTCGAAGCGGGCCAGGACGGTCGGGCCGGGTCTCGTTCCCTCGACCAGGGCCACCACCCCGGTCTCGGCCACGCCGGTGGACACTTCCAGGCCGAGTTCTTGCAATTCTCTGGCGACGATCCCGGCCGTGCGGACTTCCTGGAAGCCCAGTTCTGGGTGGGCGTGGAAGTCGCGGCGCAGGGAGCGGGTGTATTCGAACAGTTCCAGAGCTTCAGTGTAAAAATCGGTCATTGGGGGGTTCTCCATCTTTGTATAAAACGGTTCATTGCGAGTCTCCGTGATTAAAACCTTTTGGACACGGAAAACGCGGATTTCACGGAAAAATACAGTAACTGCCTACCCGCCCTCACCTCCAGCCCCTTCGCGAAGCACCCTGTAAGGGCTCCCACCGGGAGAGGGGAGCAGAAACGGACAATTTTGTCAATTAAATTTGCGCAAATCACCGTTGACAAGCGGAAAAAGTGCGTTTTTGGAAACAAAAACAGGTTTTCTTGCCTAGCGCCACTTGATGACCCGGAATTTTTCCTCATAACGCGGGGCTTCGTCGGTGCTGTCTTCGGTGTGGCTGGAGCGGATGCGCTGCTCGAATTCGGCCGGGTCGCCGATCTGGCTCTTGTGTTCCTTGAGGGCATTCAGCTTGACCTCCCAGGTATCGGTCACGTCGAGGATGACGTTCGGTTCGTTGGTCAGCGAGACCCAGACTTCGCCCGGCTGGTGCGGCGGCAGTCCTTCTTCGAGCAGTTCGGGAAAGTAGAGGTCGTTGCCGGCAGCCGGGAAGACCGCGTCCAGCACGACCTGGCCGGCGTAGCGGTGGTCGGGATGGTTGAGGCGGTAGGCGCCTTTGGGGAACAGGGTTTCCGGGTCGCAGGTGACCAGCACGTCCGGCTTGTAGCGGCGGATCTGGCGCACTACGTCTCGGCGCAGGTCAATGCTCGGGAGCAGGTAGCCGTCCGGCCAGTCCAGGAAGTGGACCGCCTCGGCCCCGATCACGGAGGCGGCCGCAGCCTGCTCCGTGTGGCGCAGGGCGCACAGTTCATCCCCAGGAATATCCTGGTTGTGGTCGTTGCGGCCCTTGTCACCGCAGGTCAGCAGAGCGTAGGTGATGTGGTGTCCGGCGCGGGCCCAGCGGGCCAGGGTTGCGCCGCAGAAAAATTCGGGGTCATCCGGATGGGCCAGGATCACCAGGATTTTTTGAGCTTCGGGCCAGGAAAGGTCTGGGGGAGTTGCGAGATTATCTTGAGGTTGCGGGTTCATGCTTCATCGTTAGAAACGGCGGCGAGTCAATCGGGCATTGTGGAAGGTTTCTTCTCCGGGAGGGGAGGTTGGAGGGTTCCCGTTTGGGCCTCCAGCCAACTGCGGAGGATGGACTCGAGTTCGGTTAATTGACCCGGGCTTGTAAAAGACTTCCAGAGCCGGGATTTCTTCTCGTTCTTGCTCTCATCTTGTCCGATCAGGATCAGCATCTGGTCACGTAAGTCGTAGAGCCAGCTTATTTGTAAAGGGCCTCGCTCGAAGGAACAGCCCCGGCCCAGCCCCTGGCTGTTTTCAGGGAGGCTGGAAAAGCCTTGCCCTTCGAGCATCTCCTGAAGGATGCTGCGGTAATGGTAGTATTCCGCTTCCTTATTCATCAAAGTTCAGTTCTTTCCACAAGTGCAGTCCCCGTTATCATGCCTGTCGCACGGGCCTTCAGATTTGCGGCGCAGGGCTTCCAGTTCGTCCCACGGTTCGATCTCGCTGCGCTGGAATTCGTGAACGCTGCGGCGTTCTTCCGTTTCGATCAAGACCAATACCGCGTCCCGCAAGGGGTAGACATCCACCACCTTGCCCTCGCCTTTGGGCGTGACCACCCGCTTGTTGCGCTTCGGCAGGGTCTTGCGGGCCTCGGCATATTGTTCGTACTCGTAGATCAGGCAGCAGCGCAGACGTCCACACATGCCGGTGATCTCGGAGGGGGTGAGCGAGATGCCCTGCTCCTTGGCCATCTTGATCGAGATCGGGCTGAAGTCGGTCAGGAATTTGGAGCAGCATCGGGTCTCCAGGCCGCAGGCCCCCATCCCGCCCAGGATTTTCGCCACGTCCCGCGGGCCGATCTGGCGCATGTCCACCTGCGACTGAGGGAATTTTTTCTGCATGTCCTTGCGCAGGGATTTGAGATCAACCTTGTCCTCGGTCTCGGTGCTGTACATGAAGGTCAGACGCGAGCCGTCGAAGGCGTATTCGGCTGCCACGATCTTGACCGGGAGCCTGAGTTCGCTGGCGCGGGCGCGGCACTCGATCATGGCTTCGGTCTGTTTGGCCTGCCAGGTCTGTTTGAGTAGCAGGTCACGCGGGGTGGCGCGCCGCTCGACGGTCTTCCACTGGCCTTCGGGAGGGGATGCCGGTTCTGCGAGTTTGGTCACCACTTCGCCGAGCTGTTTGCCGCGGCTGGTCTCGACGATCACGTGGTCGCCTACCTGTAAATCGGATATGGGGCTGGCGTCGAAATGATACACCTTGCCCACTCGCGTGAGTCGGATACCTACAATATTTGGTTGCATGAACAGATTATAAAACAAAAAGAAGTAGGTCACGTTTAAAACGTGACCTACGGACATGGGATTATCTTACCCGACGATATTGATTGTCGGCGCGCTGTCTTGACCGAGAGCCTCGACGCTGATGCGGGCGGCCACCGCTTCGGCCATGGACTTCAGGGCGGCCGCGGCCTCCGAATCGGGATTCGCCACGACGACCGGTTTGCCGTTATCCCCGCTAAGGCGCACTTCGGAGACCATCGGGACCGCGCCGAGGAAGGGCACGTCGTAGCGTTGGGCCAGCGCTTCGCCGCCGCCAGAGCCGAAGAACTCGCCGCGCATGTTCTCGACCACGCCCAAAATCGGCACTTCGAGGCTGCGGAACATCTCCAGGCCGCGGCTGGCATCTTCGAGCGAGACGGCCTGCGGGATGGTGACGATGACCACGCCAGAGAGCGGGAGGGCCTGGGCCAGCGAGAGCGGGGCGTCGCCGGTGCCGGGCGGCAGGTCAATGATGAGATAGTCGAGTTCGCCCCAGTCCACGTCGCTCAGGAACTGGCGGATGGCCGAGTTGAGCATCGGGCCGCGCCAGATGAGCGGCTG
>DYLB01000101.1 GCA_020722305.1 Anaerolinea thermophila
GCCCCGCCGCCTGGGATTCGGTTGGTAAAGTGCGGGTTATTGCAGTGGAGTCATAAGATGAAATACATCGTCCGGGCAATGGAATTTCGTCATCAATGGTCGGGATGAAATGCCCACAAGATAAAACAAAAGGGCTGAGTCCCGGCTTTGCCGAAAAACTCCGCCCAAAGGTGCAACGCGGCAAATCTACTTCCAGTCACTCAACTCGTCTTCCAGTTCCTCGATCATCCTGACGTACTTATCCGTGCCGGCTTCCAGGCTGTTCTCGAAATGGACGTTGTTAATCCCTTCCGAAACGCGGTACTCCTCCTCGACGGTGATGCTCTGTTCGAGCAGCGGGAAGATCCGGGTTTTGAGCCGCTCCAGGTGCTCACGGACTGCCGCGGTATATTGGCTCGTGGCCCAACTGACTTCAGTCCGCGCCACCTCGTCCCCGGCCTGCCAATGCCTGGCAGCGTCGATCAACAACTCCGCAGCTTTGCGGCTCTTCTCCTGGTCCCTCCGCATCGCGCCCACAGGCCCGTCATCCGGGGGGAATCCGCAATCTTCGAGGGCCGTGATGATGAATTCTTCCTTCTTGTAAAAGCTTTCTTCGATGTACTCGCGGATGAATTCATGGGCATAAATGAAGAAACTGGGGCGGGCGTACTTGGTGCTCCCCAATAACACTGCGCCACCTCCAAGGGCGGCGAGGAAACGCTTGATATTTTCCTGATCGGCGCGAAGATGCTTGTCAATCCGCATAAGATTCCCTGTAAAGAGGTATTCGCTTGCTCATCGGAGTATACCACGCTAAATACTTTGCAATATTTGGGATTTTCGGGGGATAGCCCGATTCGACGCCATTTCCAACGCAAAACCGGATCCCGATGAGGTCTCATCGGAATCCGGCCGGTTCTGCACCCGTGACCGGGATCAGGATCCCAGAAAAGCCGCGATCAGCTCCCGGTTGACGAACAAGTCATAAATCCCGATCCCGACCAACAGGGTACCGCCAATCAGGTTGACCAGACGGGCGTTGCGGGCGAACCAGCGCGTCAGGCTGCGCTGCAAGGCCCCCGAAAGCAGGGATAGGACCAGCAACGGCACGCCGAATCCCAGCCCAAACCACAGGAACACGGACAGTTTGCTGAACAATTCACCAGCGGTCAGCGAGTAGGCGAAGATGCCCACCACCAGCGGCCCCGAACACGGCAGGGCGATCGGCCCGTAGAGCAGGCCGTAAACGAAGGCGTTGAAATACGGGTTCTTGAGCGCCGGCACCTCGACCTGCGGCAGCGCCTTGAACGGATTCCGGTCCAGCAGGAGCAGCGCGCCCAGGCTGATGATCAGCAGATCGGCGACGGGGATGACCAGCGAGAGCGCCCGTCCGACCGAGACCGACAGCAGGGCGATGACCAGCCCCAGGGCCAGCATCATCGCCAGCACGCCCAGCAGCACGAACAGGCCCAGGAAGTAGCGCCCACGCCGGTTTTCGAGTCCTTGCTGTCCGCCGCTGAGATAGGCCAGAAATCCGGGGTAGAGCGGCAGCACGCAGGGACTGGTGGTCGCCAGCAAGCCGAGGCCCAACGAGGTGAAAATGGCATCGAAGTTCATAAGTTTTCCGGGTTCCAAATCCAGATGGTTTTAGCCACAGAGACACCGAGTCACGGAGATATTTTTGGGGAGGTTTGTTAAAGAAACGCCCAAGTATAAAAATCTCTGAGTCTCTGCGACTCTGTGGCTATTACCCATGGTTACATATCGCCGTCAAGGAACGGCAGCAAGGCGTCGTACAGCTCCTGGGCGCTCTTGATCCCAAACGGCAGCGGATGGGCTTCACCGTGGCGGTCGATGACCAGCATCGGGGTCGAGGGCGGGTTGAGGAACTGCGCCCCATACAGGTTGCCGATCTCACGCGCCACTTCGGGGGTGGCGACCGAGTAGAACCAGTCGAAGCCGTTGGTTTGGACGTAGCCGGTCAGGTCGGCAAGTTCCTCGTTGGTGTCGATGTCCAGCCCAAAGCTGACGAAATCGGCCCGTTCGCCGAGGAGTTTGTGCAGTTCCACCACCTGTCCCTGCTGCTGCTTGCAGTTCGAGCACCATTGGGCCAGCGTTTCGACCAGCACCACCTTGCCCTTGAAATCGTTGATGCTGAACGTCTCTCCAGTGCGGGCATCGGTAAAGGTCACCGCGAACCAGGCCGGGGCGTCCATCATCGCCTCGTCTTTTTTATCTTCCATTATGGCGTCTTCGGTAGGCATCGCCTCATCCATCATGGCTTCGTCGGTGGGCGTGGCCTCATCCATCATATCGTCGCCGGAATGGGGTTCCTCGGTCATCATCTCATCGCCCTTGTCCATCATGACATCAGGCGTGGCGACCGCCGGCCCGCAAGCGGCCAGCAGGAAAGCAAAAACGAGCGTGAACAACACAGTTTTCTTGAACATGGGTTCCTCCATTTGAATTTTCCACATGATACCGGCCAACCCTTACGAAAATGCGGCGGAAACCTTACGCAAAGCTGAATAAGACCTGCCAACTCGTAATATTTGTGTAATAATTTAGACAGACCTTCATAATCACCCTTCACTAGAATATTGCCATGACCCGAATCGCCATCGTCGAAGACGAACCAAGCATAGCCGAAGTTGTCAGCCTGTATCTCAAACGGGCGGGCTTCGACGTCCAGCAATATGCGGATGGGCACGCCGCGTGGCAGGCTTTCGAGGCCCGGATGCCCGACCTCGTGATCCTGGACGTGATGCTCCCCCAGGTGGACGGATTCACCCTGACCCGTCACCTGCGTGACCGTTCGGATGTGCCGATCATCCTGCTGACCTCCCGCCGCGACGAAACCGACCGCATCGCCGGGCTGGAGCTGGGCGCCGACGATTACGTGGTCAAACCCTTCAGCCCGCAGGAACTGGTCAGCCGGGTGCGGGCCGTGCTGCGCCGGGTCAAGGCCGAGGGCGAATCGCCGCGTGAGACCAGCCTAACCTTCACGGACATTTCCATTGACCCACAGACCCGCCTGGTCAACGTGCGCGGCGAGGAGATCAGCCTGACCGCTAAAGAGTTCGACATGCTCCACCACCTCGCCCGCCACCCACGCCAGGTCTTTTCGCGGGACCAGTTGCTCGAAAGCGTCTGGGGCCTGTCGGATTTCATAGACCCCAGCACCGTCACGGTCCACATCCGGCGGCTGCGGGAGAAGATCGAGGAAGACCCCGCCAACCCCAAACATTTGCTGACGGTTTGGGGCGTGGGGTATCGTTTCGAACCGTAATTTGCCGCGCTGAGCGGAGTGTCCCGAGCTTACCGAGGGGAACGTAGTCGAAGCGCACAGGCACTAACACCACGTCTCGACTACGACTTTTGAAAAGCACAAAAGCCTCCGCTCGACGCGAAAGAATCATTGGAATGATTTTTAAAGTTCGACAGAATAAGTATTATGACTACCCGCAATCAACATATGACCTCCGCCACCTTGCGCTTCATCCTCGGCATCGCCCTGATCGTCGCTTCGGCACTGAGCATCTTCTACCTGTTGATGAAGCCGCCGATGAGCGACCTGGGCGCCATGGCCCAGTTCCTGAGCGCCACGGCCATCATCTCGGCCGGGGCGGGCTACCTGGCCTACCGCTACGGCTGGATCGAACGCTCCCCCACCCTGCGCTGGTCGCTGCTGGGCAGTTACGCCTTGGCCAGCGCCCTGACCTTCATCAACGTCTGGGTTACGGCCCGGCTGATGTTCGCCAGCCAGCACGACCTGATGCTCGCCACCGTGCTGCTGCTCTTCGCCGGGGGCATCGCCACCGTGCTGGGCTTCTTCCTGGCCTCCACCCTGACCGAACGGATCGGCGACCTCGATAAAGCCGCCCGCCGGATCGAACGCGGCGACCTGGGCACACGCGTCCCGGTGCGCGGCGCGGACGAACTGACAGCTCTCTCTGAGACTTTCAACGCCATGGCCGCCCGCCTCGAAGCCGCCGAAGCCCGCAAAAAGGAACTCGACGCCCTGCGCCGCGACCTGGTAGCCTGGGCCGGCCATGACCTGCAAACGCCGCTGGCCTCCGTGCGCGCCATCGTCGAGGCCCTGGCGGACGATATGGTGGACGACGAGGCTACCCGCCAGCGTTACCTGCGGACGGCCCAGCGCGACATCCAAAATTTATCGGATCTGATCAACGACTTGTTCGAGATGTCGCAGATAGATGCGGGCGGTCTCAAACTGGACCTGTCGCCTGCGTCGCTGTCCGATCTGCTTTCGGACACGCTGGAAAGTTTCTCGGCGCTGGCCCTCCAACAAGGGATCAAGTTGGAAGTCAGCCTCGAACCCGGCGTGGACCCGGTGGTCATGGACGTGCAGCGCATCGCACGGGTGCTCAACAACCTGGTGGGCAACGCCCTGCGGTACACGCCCGAGGGCGGGACCGTGTCCGTGCTCGCCGGGCAGGCCGCGGGTCGCGTGACCGTTTCCGTCTCGGATACGGGGGAAGGCATCCCGGCGGAGGACATCCCCAAGATTTTCGAGCGTTTCTACCGGGGCGAAAAGTCCCGCAACCGCTCGACCGGCGGGGCCGGGCTGGGGCTGGCCATCGCCCGCGGCATCGTCGAGGCGCACGAGGGAGAGATCGGCGTGGAGAGCGAGCTGGGGAGGGGGACGCGCTTCTTCTTCCATCTGCCAAAGTCGTAACGCGACATTCATGCCGCTGTTCGGGCGCAAAATGAATTCTGCGTTACGACGAAAGTTTCACACTCCTGTCAGACCCCGTTAAGACTTTCGTAATAACTTCCTTTTACACTTGGCGTATCTCGAAAAGGAGACGCCATGCGAAAGTTACTCTTATTTGCCCTGCTTTTGCTGACCGGCTGCGCCAGCCTTTCCGGCCCGGCGACGGACTCTCCCCCAGCGCCCCGCGCCGACCTGCCCGACGAAGGCGAGGCCCCCGAGCTGACCAACGAGACCTGGCTCAACACCGACGCTCCGCTGCGCCTGGCGGACTTGCGCGGCAAGGTCGTGCTGCTGGAGATGTGGACTTTCGGCTGAATTAACTGCCGTCACGTGATCCCCTCGTTGAGGGGCTGGCATGAAGCATACGCCGACGACGGCCTGATGGTGATCGGCAACCACTTCCCGGAATTTCCCTACGAAGCCGACCTGGACAACCTGAAGCAGGCCATCCTCGACCTGGATGTGCCTTACCCCGTGGCCGTGGACAACGACGGCGCAACCTGGCGGGCCTACAGGAACCAATATTGGCCCACCCTGTACCTGATCGACAAGCGCGGCCACATCCGCTACGTCCACATCGGCGAAGGCGCGTATGCCCAGACCGAGGAAGCCATCCAGTCCCTGCTGGCAGAGGCGTACCCGTAATGAAATGTCACTTCGAGGAACGAAGCAGTCCCTTGTTGACTGGGAGATGGCTCGCAATGACAAATGGCAATTTCTTCTCTAACATAAGATTAATTTGCACCGTTTAAAATAGACAAGGTTTATCGTATTTATCGGAGGCCATAATGGATAACAAACTCAAACACGTCGCGGTCCCGTCATCCGAGATCACCTCGGAGAGCGCCTACTTCTCGCGGCGTGACTTCCTGAAAGCCATGGGGATCGTCAGCGCCGGGGCCTTGCTGGCCGCCTGCGCCCCCAAATCGCAGCCGGACCCGTCAACGGGCGCGGCCCCGGGCGAGGCTCCCAGCCCTGCGGCATCCTCTGCCACAGACGAACTGGGCGACCCGGTCAACTCGTTCGAAGAGATCACCAACTACAACAACTACTACGAATTCACCACCGACAAGGAAGGCGTCGCCCGCCTGTCGCCCAAGTTCAACCCCAAACCCTGGACGGTGGAAGTCGGCGGCCTGGTCCACAAACCGCAGACCTTCGGCATCGAGGACCTGCTGGCGATGTTCGACCAGAAGGAACGCGTCTACCGTCTGCGCTGCGTCGAGGCCTGGAGCATGGTCATCCCGTGGATGGGCTTCGAACTCGGCGATCTGCTCAAAGCCGTCGAACCGATGACCAGCGCCAAATTCGTCCGCTTCGAGACCGTCTACCGCCCGGACGAAATGCCTGGGCAGCGGAGTCCCTTCTATCCCTGGCCCTACCAGGAGGGCCTGCGCCTGGACGAGGCCTACCACCGCCTGGCGATCCTGGCCACCGGGCTATACGGCCAATCGCTGCCCAACCAGAACGGCGCGCCGCTCCGCCTGGTAGTGCCGTGGAAATACGGCTTCAAGAGCATCAAGTCCATCGTCAGGATCGAGCTGGTCGAGGAAATGCCCGCCACCCTGTGGAATGCGATCGCCCCGAACGAGTACGGTTTCTACGCCAACGTCAACCCCGAAGTGGACCACCCGCGCTGGTCGCAGGCTTCCGAGCGGCGCATCGGCGAATTCAGCCGCCGCGAGACATTGATGTTCAACGGCTACGAAGAGGAAGTCGCCGGCCTGTACGCCGGCATGGATCTGAGAACAAACTACTAACATGAAAAAACCACGCTACACTCCCCTGCAAATTTCAATCCACATCTTCGGCTGGTACCCGCTGGCCTGGCTGGTCGTGCGCGGCCTGACCGACAACCTGACCGCCAACCCGATCCAGGCCATCAGCCAGTGGACCGGCTACCACGCCATCCTCTTCCTGACCCTGTCGCTGGCCTGCACGCCGCTCAACACGCTCTTCGGCTGGCGTGAACTGCTCAAACGCCGCCGGGCGCTGGGACTGTACGCCTTCATGTACGCCTCCCTGCACATGCTCTCCTTCGTCGGCCTGGACTACGGCTTCAGCCTGAAATTCTTCACCGAAGGCACGGCGACCAAGCCCTACATGCTGATGGGCATCACCACCTTCCTGATCCTGCTCCCGCTGGCGATCACCTCCTTCAAGTGGTGGATGAAGCGCATGGGCAGCGGCTGGAAGACCCTCCACAAACTGGTCTACATGGCCGGCATCACCGCCGTCATCCATTTTGCCTGGGCCAAGAAAGGCGACCTGGCCGGCCTGAGCGGGGACATCGTCAAACCGCTGATCTTCGCCATCCTGGTCGCCCTGCTATTGATCCTGCGCCTGCCGCCGGTGCGCCGCTGGGCCAGTCAACTCAAGCAGAAAACGGTCTCCATTTTGAAACCCAAACCCGTGTAACCCACGGGTTTTTTCTTCCCGTACCTTAGCCCAGGCAAGCCGAAAGTGCATCACCCCAAAGACACAGGAAACGTAACGCGGCATTCCCTTCGGCTTTGCTCAGGGCAAGCATTCCGCAACCAAACGGCGACATAAA
>DYLB01000102.1 GCA_020722305.1 Anaerolinea thermophila
AAAGGGTTACGGTTTCCGCAAAACCCTTAACAAGCCTGATAGAATTGGCCGCAAGGAAACGCCCATATCTCACCCGCTGATCCTGCGTCTTAAGGTATGAATAAACCAGAGCCGTCCGAACAAGAATTGCTCCAAAGGGCACGCCAGCTCGACCCCGCCGCGCTCACAAAGATCTATGATCGTTACAACGGCGAGCTCTACAATTACGCTCTCAGCTTGACAGGCGACTCGGAACTGGCCGAAGATTGCGTCTCCGAGATTTTTGCTCGTTTTTTGGATGTGATTAAACGTCAACGCGGCCCCGACACTTACCTGCGGGCTTACCTTTACCGGATGGCCCATAACTGGATCACAGATCAGTACCGGGGCGGGAGCCTCGGCCTGCTCCCGTTGGAAGAGGCCACACCCATCCCCTCAGCCGACGACCCCGCCCAAGAAGCTCACCGCAACCTCCGCATCCAGGCTACCCGCAGAGCTTTGGCCAGCCTCACACCCGACCAGCGCCAGGTCATCAGCCTGCGCTACCTCCAGGGCTGGGAACTGGGCGAAATCGCATCGGCGATGAACAAGCCTGTTGGAGCCGTCAAAGCCCTGCAATTTCGCGGCATCGAAGCCTTGCGCCGCCTTTTATTGAATGATGAAAATGTCTGAGAAGAACCCCGAACTCGACCCCCGCCTGAAATCCAGGCTCGAAGAACTCAAGCCGATCTCCCCGCGTGACCCGCGCCGGGCTGCCCAAACCCGGGCCAAATTCCTGGCCCAGGTCGAAGCCGTCCAACCCGCCAAACGCGCATCTTTTTGGGCCATCCCGGTGCGGGCATTGGCCCCCGCCTTCCTGCTTTTGATCCTGCTGGCCGCAAGCGCCGGCACGGTCTTCGCCGCACAGGCCAGCCTGCCCGGCGAAGCGCTTTACCCGGTCAAACTCTTCGGCGAGGAAGTCCGCCTGTCGTGGACGACCGACCCCGAACAAAAAGCCGAACTGCTGCTGGATTACGCCGCCACCCGGGTAGACGAGATCACCTCCCTGGCCCTGTCCGGGCTGCCCGTGCCCCAGCCCGTGCTGGACAGGCTCGACGAGCAATTCAGTGAAGCCGCCCAACTGGCCGCCAGCCTAGACGACGCCCAACTGGCCAACCTGATGAGCCGGGTCGAGGGGTGGTTGCAAAACGAAGAGCAGGCCCTCGCCCAGGCCCAGGTCCAAAGCGGGACGGGGCCGGGGGCGCAGGCGCTGTCACAGGTGCGGGAGCAGGTCCAGGTCCAGATTGGGCTCGCCCAGTTGGGGCAGACCGATCCGCAGCAGTACCGGCACACCGTCCGGGGCTGGCAAGGGTCGCCGACTGCCTCCCCATCCGCTACTCCAACCCCCGGCCTGCCGACCGGCGATCCCGGCCCCGGCGCTTCTGGGACAGCCGGCCCGCATGGCACACAGAAACCGGGGAACGACAACGATAACGGCAATGACAACGGGAACGGACCGGGCGGCCCCAATCCGAGCATGACACCCAAAAGCCCCGGCGGTGGCGGCGGACCGAACCCGACCATCCCCCCCCAGCCAAACACGCCAGGCCCCAAGAAAACGCCAACAGGCGGAGGGGGCGGGAAGCCGTAAGATTGATAGGCAAAGCAAAACGCTCCTTGAAACGGAGCGTTTTTTGTTCTTGTTTTTGTTTTTGTTTTCAATCCGCCGGGCTTAGCTGGGCTTCAGCCCGGGCGAGCTGGTCGTGATCGGGCAGGGCTTCCTCGGCATTGCGGATGGCCGGGACGAAGAACCCGCTAAAGCCGATCAGGGCCGCGCCCAGGCCGCAGAAGACGAAGAGCAGGCCCATCCCCGCGCCGGGTCCGCTGCCGACCAGCCAGCCGAAGCTCGAGGCCAGGGAACCGTTGACGGCCATAGCCGGTTCCATCACGAAATCGGCCATGGTGCCGGCAATGATCGGGGCGATCGGCTGGGTGAACCAGGCGATCAGGCGTCGGGCCGAGAAGACCCGTCCTTGCAAATCGGGGGCGACCTTGGCCTGCCAGAAGGACTGGTTGGAGGTGTTCAATAAGGCAACAACAATGCCGGAAAACACCATAACCGGAACCCAGACCAGGAGGCTGCGGCCAATGCCTAACAACACCATGGTGGAGAGGCCGGTCAGAATCCAACCCCAAATTACGCCGAAGCTGCGCCGCTTGAAACCACCCCAGGCCGACATCAACAAACCGCCGAGGATGCTGCCCGCCGCCCCGGCAGTCTGCACCGTGCCGAAGATCAGGCTATCCTGGCCGGTGCGAGCGAGAATCATGGGGGCCATCAGCGCGAACCCCATACCGCTGAACAGATTTCCGAACAGGAACATCAACTGCAAACCCAGCAGGGTGGGGCGCTGGAAAATGTACTGGAAGCCTGTCCAGGCTTGTTTCAATATGCCGCCGGCAGCTTTTTGACCTTCGACGGTCCGTTCGGGGTTCGGGACGAGGACGAAGGCCAGGGCGCCGATGGCGATGAAGAAGGTGATTACATCTATGGTGAGCAGCCCTGTCAGCCCAAGGAAGGGGTACAACGCCCCGGCCAGAATCGGGGCCAGGACCCCCGGTCCGGCCTCCATCAGCGACATCAGGCCATTGGCGCGGCCGTACTGTTCCTTGGGGATCATGGTGCTGATCGCGGCCGAATAAGCCGGCCACTGGAAGGTGTTTCCAATGCCGTATAACGCGTTTGCAACATAGAGGTGCCAGAACTCCAATGCCCCCAACATATTCAGGACAAGAATCAGGCCCGTGGCCAGGATGGCCGTAATATCGCTGACCATCATCATCAGCTTGCGGTTGTAACGGTCCACCATCACCCCGGCGGGGATGGACATGATCAAGAAAGGCAGGATGCCAGCTACCTGCATCCCGGCCATGGCGGTGGCACTTTTGGTCTGGTCGTAAATCCAAAGGGTCAAGGCGAAGCTGCTCATCCCGGAGGCGAGGATGGAGACAACCTGTCCGATCCAGATAATCAGGAAGGCGGCCATACCTTGCGGGCGTTGGATTGTACTTTGCATGCTTACTCCTGTACCGCTGATTTAGTTGCGACGGTGCAATAACCGGAAGGCGACGGCCCCGACCGCAAGTTGGAACCAAAAGGTGATGGCGCGGTAGACCAGGGTGACGACCACCGCCTGACTCCATTCGACCCGCAGGGACTTGAGCGCCAGCGCCAGCGCCCCCTCCACCACCCCCACCCCGTTCGGCGTCGGCGAGACAATCAGAAACAGGTAGCCGATAGCAAACCCGGCGATGATCGTCCCGGCGGAAAAGGGGACGCCGAAGGCCAGGAAAACGAGCAGCAGGATGCCGATCAGCAGGGCTTTGTTGGTCAGGGAGAAAAGCATGGGCCACAGCAAACGTCCAGGATCAACGCGCAGACCGGCCAGTCCCTCGCCGATTTCGCAGGCAAAGGCGTGGGCGCGGGATTCGTCCAGATAGTCCCGTTTGATGAAGGGGCGGGTGATCCGGTTCACCCGGCGGGCCATGCAGGCCAGGATATCCCCAAGCCGGGAGGCGGAGCGGGAGCCGGTATAAAGCAAAATTCCCAGCACGGAGGCGATGCTGACGAGGATCAGGGAGGCCGTGATCTCGCCCGCGTCGAGGTTGTTACGGCGGAAAAGCACCACCAGTCCCAGGGCCAGCACGGCCAGGAAGGCCAGGTAATCGAAGAACAGGAAGAGCGCCCCCGCGGCTGCCACCAGGCCGGGCGAATGACCGCGCTTGCGGCCGCTGTCTACGAAGAGGGCCATCCCGCCCATCCCGGCGGTCGGCGCGATCACGTTGAGGAAGTTGACCGCCGCGACCACCAGGACCAGGTGGCCCAGGCCTTCGTCCAGCCCCAGTTGGCGGTAAAAAGAGCGGTAGGTCAGGGCCACGTTCAGCAGCCAGAGCAGTTCCACCAGCATAGCGGCCAGGACGAAGAGCAGGTTGCTTTTTTGGAGGGTGGCGGCGATGTTTTCAAGTTCGGAAAAACTGAAGATGACCAGCCCGATTGCCAGGAAGAAGACCAGCGCAACGAAGAGTTTCCGCATGGAGCGGATTATACCGAAGAAAACGCCCCCGGCTTTGGGGCGAGGGCGTTCCTTGTTTTCCGGGGCTTCCCGGATCGTTCGTCACCGGCGGCGGCTGCTGCCACCGACCAGCGAAGCGAAGTAAAACAATTGGAGGATGGCCGTGACCAACCCGGCCACATAGGTCAGGGCGGCGGCGTTGAGCACGGTGTTGACGCCGCGCTGTTCCTCGTCAGTTTGGATCAGGCCGGTATCCCGCAGCAGGACCCGGGCCCGGGCTGAGGCGTTGAGTTCGACCGGGAGGGTCGCCAGGGCGAAGACTGCCCCGCCGGCAAAGACCAGCACCCCCAGCCAGGCCAGATCGGTCCAGCGCAGGAGCAGGCCGGCCATGATCAAGATCCAGCCCAGGTTCGAGCCGATGTTGACCACCGGCACCAGGGCGGCCCGGAAACGCAGGGGCAGGTAATCTTCTGCATCCTGCATGGCATGGCCCAGTTCGTGGGCGGCAATTGCCAGCGAGGCCACCGATCCGCCCTGGGCTACGCCGCGCGACAGGCGCAGGGTCTTGTCGCGGGGATCGTAATGGTCGGTCAGTTCCCCGGCGATGCCTTCGATCTGAACGCCGTACAACCCGCTGCGGGTGATCAGGCGCTGAGCGGCTTCGTAGCCCGTCACCCGGCTGCGGGCCGGGACGCGCCCCCATTTGCTGTACGCCGAGCGGACGTACCAGGAGGTGAGCGCCATCAGGATGAAGGCGGGCAGCATATAGATCAGGTAACTTGAGTTGAAGAAGAACATGGTTAGTTTCCTCCAGCAATCATTTCGAGCAGTACTTCCACGGCCTTGTCGAGCTGCGGATCGCGGCCGGCATCGTAGTCTTCTGGGGTCATTTCGACGACGACATCCGGGGTCAACCCCAGCTTGTGGATGGTGCGCCCGTTGGGGGTCAGCCATTTGGCAACCGTGACGCGCACCGCGCCCTGGTTATCGGAGAGCGGAACCCAGGTCTGGACCGATCCCTTGCCGAAGGAGGTGACGCCCACGAGCTTGCCGCGACCGTAGTCCTGAATCGCGCCGGAGACGATTTCCGAGGCCGAGGCCGTGCCCTCGTTGATCAGGACCACCAGCGGGATCTCGGTCGCCAGGCCGCCCGGCTGGGCCTCGAAGGTCTGGCGCGTGCCGTCGCCGTATTCTTCGTACATGACGACCCCCTTGCCCACGAACTCGGACACGACTTCGATGGCTGTGGTCAGGTAACCGCCGCCGTTGTTGCGCAGGTCCAGGATCAGGCCGTCGGGGTTCTGGTCCAGCAGGGACTGGAGTTGGTTGCGCAGCTCGGTCGTGGTATTGTCGCCGAAGGTGTTGAGCTTGACGTAGGCCAGGTTGTTATCCTCGAGCATCTTGCTCTCCACGCTGGGGACGGTGATGTGGGCGCGGGTGACTTCGATGTCCAGCGGTTCTTCCAGGCCCTCGCGGCTGATGGTCAGGCGGACGGTCGTGCCGGCCGGGCCGAGCACCTTGCGGCGCACCAGTTCGCCGTCTATGCCGGTCATGTCTTCGCCGTCAATGGCGATGATCTTGTCACCGGGTTTGATCCCGGCTTTCTCGGCGGGCGAACCCGTCATCGGCGAGACGATGGTCAGGTATTCGCCGGTGATGTCCACCCAGGCCCCGATGCCTTCATATTCGCCGGAGAGATCCGCGTTGGCATCCGAGTATTGGACCGGGTCCATGTAAGAGGTGTGCGGGTCGCCCAGGGCTTCCAACATGCCGCGCATGGCGCCGCGCATCAAGGCCAGGTCGTCCACCGGCTGGTCCACGTATTCGTCGTGGACCAGTTGCCAGGTTTCCCAGAACGGCTTGAAAAGGGTTTGCAGGTCTGATGGCGTTGCTGCATTGGAACCCTCCGGGGTGCTGATCGGAGCCATCGGGGATGACTGCGCGGGCGGGTTCAGGACGAAGCGGCCGGTCACGAACCCGCCGGCAAATGCGCCCGTCACAAGTAAGGATACGGCCAGGAACGCCAGGATATATTTGAGCGCTTTATTCATAGGACCTCCTAAAGGTGATGCGGCTTCATGGAAAGACTTCGGAAACCCGCAATGACGAGCCAATCCGAATTGCCGAATGTTCTCCAGTCAATAAAATTATCATGCCCAAATTAATACAGGATGATAAGGATAACCCAAAGGTGTAGGAAGAACGTAAAAGTTGACTGCCTGGAGGGTGCGTCGCACCTACCCAAACAGGTTCATTTCAAGCGGAAAAGCGCTTCGCTTAACAGGATTTTGCCTTTTGGTCAGGTGCGACGCACTCGCGGGTCCAACAACCGCCCGTTCAACACTGAGGGGAGGTCGTGCAGGCGCGCCAGGGTGAAATCGGCCTCGTCCGAGGGGTGGTCGGCAATTAGAACTGTGAGCATGCCCAGGTCCCGCGCCGCTTTGACAGTCCGCACCTGGTCGTCAATCATCAGGCAGCGGGACGGATCACTTTCCCCGGCCAGGCGCATGGCAATCCTGAAGGCTTCGGGCATCGGCTTGCAGTAGGGGGCGACCGCCACCACGTCCACGACCGCCTCGAACACCCCGTCCAGGCCGAGGGCAGCGATGACCCGCCCGGCGTGGCCGCTGTCGGCATTGGTGAAGACCAGGTTGCGGGTCGGGAGCGATTCGATAACGGCCCGCAGGCCGGGGTCCGGGCTGAGGTAGCGGTCGAGCGGCAGGTCATGCACGAAGGCCAGGAAGTCGGCTTCGTCCACGTGATGATAGGCCATCAAGCCGCGCAGGGTGGTGCCGTATTCGCGGAAATATTTCTCGCGCAGGTGGGGGATCTGCTCCGGCGGGAAGCCCATCCGCTCGCGCATGTAAATGTTCATGCGCTCCTTGATCTCCATCCACAGGCCGGAGGAGGCCGGGTAGAGGGTGTCGTCGAGGTCGAAGAAAATGGTGGTGAGCATGGGTGTATTATATAATACCCACGGTTGAGAATTGCGCTTTCCACCGCTCAAAAAAGCGCAATTCTCAACCGAGTGCGGTATAGCGTGTTACGTGGTGCGTGTTTTGAAGAAGACTTCGGAAGTCTCCCGGACAAGGTCCAGCCACGCTTCAACCCGGGCCAACTGTTCAAGGATGTGCTCAAAGTCCTGAGATTCGAAAAAGCGTTTCAAGTTTCAAGTGTCAAGTTCTAAGTTTCAAGTGTCAAGTGTCAAGTTCCAAGTGTCAAGT
>DYLB01000103.1 GCA_020722305.1 Anaerolinea thermophila
AGCCGCGCCGGTTGAAGAGATGGAGCGGGTGACGCCTGCGGCTAGAGTCCGGTTCGACGTCTGAGACGATGCGGACCGAGGTCTCCGGCGTATCGGTCTCGTCCACGATCTCGACCCACAGGGCGGGCAGGCGGCTGCGGTTGACCAACTGGAGTTCCTCCGGCACAGAGTCCCCCACCGTGGCCCAGGCGAGATGGATTCCGCGTTCGATGCTCAGACTACGCTCCAGCAAATAGACCCACAACCACGCCACCAGCCAGACGCCGAGCGTTCCGATCAGGAAGACCAGCCAACCGCGGAAGCCCGTCCAGGTGTACAGAATCCCGAAGAGACCGACCAAGACGGGGAGGGATTTTACGTTGAGTTTGCGCTCGACTGCGCGATTTTCTTTTGGGTGGCGTTCAGATTTCATGACAATCTTTCGCAAGACGCTCCCATCACCAAGAATCAAAAGCGTAGATGGCGGCGTTCCATCCCATCTACGCTTTTTCGTTTTCCTGCCGCAGGTTTGTCTACTTCAACAGTTCTTCCGCGTAGTGGCAGGCCACGAAATGCCCCGGTCGCAACTCGCGCAGGGCAGGCTCTTCGACCGAGCAATTTTCCCTGGCGATAGGGCAGCGCGGGTGGAAGTGGCAGCCCGGCGGCGGGTTGATGGCGCTGGGGATCTCGCCGGCCGGCATCGGTTCCTTGCGCCGGTGGCGCGGGTCGGGGACCGGGACGGCTTCCAACAGGGCGCGGGTATAGGGGTGGCAGGAGTACTCGTACACGTCAGCCAGGGGGCCGACCTCGCACATTTTACCCAGGTACATGATGGCGATCCGGTCGCAGACGTACTTGGCGGTCGCCAGGTCATGGGTGATGAAGAGGTAGGTGAGGTTGAGTTCCTCTTTCAGGCGCATCATCAGATCGAGCAGGAGCGCCCGCACGCTGACGTCGGCCATGGCGATGGGTTCATCGGCTACCACCAGGTCCGGGGCGGTGACCAGGGCACGGGCGATGACCACCCGCTGGCGCTGTCCGCCGCTGATCTGGTGCGGGTACTTGTCGTAGAACTGTTCCGCCGGGGCCAGCCCGACTTTGTTGAGGATCTCGATGACCACGCGCCGGACTTCATCCGGTTGGTTCGTAATGTGGATGCGCACCGGATGGCTGATCGCTTCCCCGATGGTCATGCGCGGGTTGAGCGAAGCCAGCGGATCCTGGAAGATGACCTGCATCCGGGAGCGCAGCCTGCGCATCGTTTCCGGGGAGAGGCTGCCCAGGTCGGTGCCGTCGAAGACCACCCGCCCTTCGGTCGGCTCCAGCAGCCCCAGGATCAGGCGCCCGACGGTGGATTTACCGGAGCCACTCTCGCCTGCCAGGCCGAAGACTTCGCCTTTGCGGATGGTGAAGGAGACCCCGTCCACGGCTTTGACGGCCGGGATGTGTCCCCGGTTGAGCAGGCTGGCCAGGAAGCCGCTCTGGACCGGGAAGTGCTTGCGCAGGTTTTCGACCTGGACCAAATCGTCTGGGCCGGTAACGGAGGCAGCGATCTCGTTGGCGATGGGTTTCGGCTCAGCCATGGAGTCTCTCCTGTTTCATGCCGGCCTCCTGGTATAGCAGGCAGGAGGCGTAATGATCGCCCACCACGGGGGCGAAAGCCGGTTCTTGGGTCCGGCAGACCTCCATCACGAACGGGCAGCGCGGGTTGAAGCGGCAGCCGGCCGGCGGGTGGAGCAGGTTGGGCGGCGCGCCCTCCATTTTGTACAGTTCGGCCTCCTCCAACCGGATGTTGGGGACGGATTTCAGCAGCCCCTGGGTGTAGGGATGCTTGGGATCGGCGAAAACCTCATTCACGTCGCCCACTTCGGCCATCTTGGCGGCGTACATGACCGCCACCCGGTCGGCGACTTCGGCGACCACGCCGATGTTATGAGTGATGAGCAGGATGGTCAGGCCGAACTCTTTTTGAAGTTCCTTCAACAGGTCGAGGAATTTGGCTTCCACGATCACATCCAGGGACGTGGTCGGCTCGTCGGCGATGACCAGCTTGGCCCGCAGCGCCAGCGCCAGCGAGATCATCACCCGCTGCCGCATCCCACCGGACATCTGGTGCGGGTACTCGTTTAGACGCTCCCTCCTGATTCCCAGCCGCTCCACCAGCTCCTCCGAGCGGGCGCGGGCGGCCGCATCGGAGATCTCCGGTTCGTGGGTCTGGATGGTTTCGGTCAAATGGTCGAGGATGCGTTGGACCGGGTTGAGCGAGGTCATCGGGTCTTGGAAGACCATGCCGATCTCGGCCCCGCGCACGTCCGGCATTTCCCGTTCGGATAATTTCATCAGGTCGCGGCCATCGAACCACAATTCGCCGCCGGCGATGCTGGCCGGGCCGGTGTGCAGCCGCATCAGGGCCTTGCCCAGGGTGGATTTCCCGCAACCGGATTCCCCCACCAGCCCCAGGATCTCGCCACGACGGATGTCGAGCGAGACGTTGTCCACGGCGCGTACGACCCCGGCCCGGGTCTTGTACTCGACGGTCAGGTTACGAACAGAATAGAGGATGTCGGCAGGCATCAGCGTTCCCTCAGTTTTGGATTGAAGATTTCGGTCAGACCTTCTCCCATCATGGAGAACGCCAGCACGACCAGCATGATTGCCAGGCCGGGGAAGGTGATCATCCACCAGGCGGTCTGGATGAAGCGCTGGCCGCGGGCAAGGTCAATACCCCAGTCGGCGATCGTCGGCGGCAGACCCAGACCGAGGAACGAAAGCCCGGCCCCGGTCAGGATCGCATCGGCCACGTTGACCGAGAAGATGATCGCGACCGAGGGGATCACGTTCGGGAAGATGTACATCCGCAAAATTTCCAGGCTGCTCGCCCCGATGCTCTTGGCGGCCTCCACGTAAACTTCTTCCTTCACCGACAGGGTTTGCCCGCGCACGATGCGGTAATAGGTGGGGATGTACAATACGGCGATGGCGACGATGATGTTGAGCATGCTCGGCCCCAAGACGGCGGTGATGGCGATGGCCAGGATCAGGCCGGGGAAGGCGTACAGGCTGTCCATGACCAGGCTCAAGAGGCGGTCGAACGCCCCGCCGACGAAGCCCGCGAACAGCCCTAGCGGGACGCCCAGGACGAGGGCCACGATGGAGGCGCTGAAGCCGATGAGCAGGGCGACGCGGGTGCCCCACAGGAGGCGGCTGAGCACATCCTGGCCGATGTCGTTGGTGCCCAGGATGAACCCGCCAGCGGTAGCGGTTTCGCCGGTGATGCTTTCGCCAGTGTGCAGGGTCGGGAATTGGGATGCGATCTGTTCGAATTCGGTCGTCTGCACCACTGCGGCCAGGGCCTTTCCGTCCACGACCGCCTGCAGAGCTTCTTCCAGGGATGGGTAACGGTCAATGCGCGGCCGGAGGCGCAGCCCGCCTGGCTCGTTTCTGATCTGGTCGTCAATGATTTGGGCCTGCTCGTTCAAGGCGCTGCCCGTCGGCACGCCCTGGACTACGGCCACAGCTGGGCGCGGCTGCCCTTCGGATACCGCCAGGTCTTTCAACTCACTGACCGGCGAATCCACGCTCGTTACCAGCACCGGCAGGTCAGGGTGAGCGCCAGGAGCCAGGAAGCGGGGGCCGACCAGGGCATCCGGGTCATGGGGGGCAAATAAGCCGGGAAACAGGGCGACGATGATAAAGCCCAGCACCATCACGGCTGAAATGGTGACGAACCACCAGTCGGCGCCATACCAGCGCCGCGCCAAAAATATACGCCGGACGAGGCCGATCTCCTGGAGTTCAGCCTCCCAGGTCATGGGTTCTGCAATGGTTTCGGGGGAGTGTTCTTTGATCTCAGTCACGGTTCAATACCTCACCCGCGGGTCAACAAGGGAGTAGATCACATCAACAGCCAGGCTGATCAACGCCACCAGGAGGGCGAAGACCGTGATCACGCTTTGCACGGCTGTGTAGTCACGGGAGGAGATGCGTTCTACGAGATAGCGGCCCATGCCAGGCCAGGAAAAGACCGTCTCGGTCAGGACCGCTCCGGCCAGCAGGATAGCCACCTGCAAGCCGATCAACGTAATGACCGGGATCATGGCGTTCTTCAAGGCATGCCCATAGACCAGGACGCGCTCGCGGATGCCGCGGGCGCGGGCGGCGGCGATGTAATCGGCTTGCAGGGTCTCGATCACGTTGATGCGGGTCATGCGGACGAACACACCAGACAGGATCAGCCCGAGTGTCACGGTGGGCAGGATGAGATGTTGCAGGACTGATCCCAGGGCAGCCCAGTTGCCGGTGATCAACGCGTCCACCGCGTAGAGATTGGTAATGTGTTCGATGGTCGTTCCAATGATCGGGTCAATCCGCCCGGAAATGGGCAGCCACCCGAATTGGATTCCGAAAACAAGCTGCATGATCAGGCCGAGCCAGAAAATGGGCAGGGAATAGATCACTACCGAATAAATCCGCCACAGGTAATCGGCGGTGCGTTTACGGCGTGAAGCCGCAAAAGTACCGCCCCAAAT
Organism: Anaerolinea thermophila; assembly: GCA_020722305.1. Lineage (GTDB taxonomy): Bacteria > Chloroflexota > Anaerolineae > Anaerolineales > Villigracilaceae > UBA5796. Next base: position 4,509 of record DYLB01000103.1, read on the forward strand.
CCCTAGCAACAAGGCCAGGATCGAGGCCGGGATGACCAGTTCCAGGGTGGCCGGGAAGCGTTCGCTCATTTCATCCACGATCGGGCGATGCCCGCCGATGAGCGAATTCCCGAAATCCAGGGTGACCATATCCCCGAGGAAGCGGGCGTATTGGACGATCATGGGATCGTTGAGACCCAGCTGCTCGCGAATCTGCTGGATCAGTTCCGGGCTTCCCTTGGGTCCCAGGGCGGAACGGACCGGGTCGCCGGGCAGGATGCGCATGACGAAGAAGACCAGCGTGGCCAGGATGAAGACCATCGGCAGAGTCAACGCGATGCGGGTCAGGATATAGTGGCGCAAGCCTGCCGAGCCGCGTATGAAGACATAGGCGAGCAACAAAACGGCAGGTACGCCGATCATAATGGCAATCAGGGCGATGGGAGTCACGATTCTCTTTGCAAAAGTTTGAGAAGGGGCGGGTGTGAACCCGCCCCTCTTTGTGGGCAGTCGTTACGTTACGGGGTTTTAGAGAGCAAGGCGTAGTTGAACTCGATCGTGCCGGCAATGTTCAGCGTCTCCGGGGTGCCAAACTGATCGGCACCGTGGATGTTGTCGCGATAGACGATGTACTCCGGGTTGTAGAACAGCGGCAGCGTCACAACCAGTTCGGCGTAGACCTCCTGGGCCTGCTTGTAGAGGTCGGCGCGCTTGGTCAGATCGGTCTCGACTGCGGCCTGGCTCAACAGGTCAACCAGGTTTTGAGCCGTTTCGTTAATGGGCTCGCCGTAGTCCGAACCCTCCGCCGCGAGCGACACGTTGGTGCCCTCGCCACCGTTGTAGACGAAAGGCTCCAAGTAGTTGGACGGATCAGGATAGTCGAAGAACCAACCCAGAACGCCAACGGCATAAGATTCACCGCCCGTCAACGCAGTGACGTAGGTGCTCCATTCCTGCGCCTGCAGGGTGACTTTGATGGCGCCGGTGGCCTCGAGTTGTTTCTGGATCACCTGCATCCAGGCGGCAGTCTCCGCGCCGTAGTGTTCGGGCGGGTACCACATTTCAAGTTGCAGGGGATTGGCCTCGGTGTAGCCGGAAGCGGCCAGGAATTCCTTGGCCTTGTCCAGGTTCGGCGAAGCGTACATGGTGTCGAAGATTTCCGTGGCGCCCAGGAATCCGGGCGGGACCATCGAGTAAAGCGGGTTGACCTGGCCACCGTAAACCGTGTCGGAGATCTCATTTCGGTCAATGGCCGAGGCGATCGCTTTGACCACGTTCGGGTCGTCCATCGGGGCCATCGTGTGGTTGAGGATGAGGTAGCGGATCGAACCGCCATTAATGGTCTCGGCTTTGATGCCGGCCACATCTTTCAATTGGCCGAACAGCTCGTAACCGAGGAAGCGCCAGGCGATGTCAATTTCGCCGTTCTGGAGGGCCAGGGCTTCGGTCTGCGGGTCAGCGAATTGGCGGACGATAATCTGCTTGACCTGCGGTTTCAGGTCGCCGGTGTAGTAGGGATTCGGCTCGAAGACGATCTGCTCGTTCTGCGTGTACTGCGAGACGAACCAGGGACCGGTGCCGTAGATCGGCGCTTCGGGGAACAGCAGACATTCGTCGGCTGGGAAGGTGTTGGGGTTGGCCGGCGTGTAAGTGGCACTGGCCAGGATTTGCAGGAAGTAGGCCACGGGCTGCTTCAGGGTGATGACGAGGGTCTTGGCATCCGGGGCGGAAGCGCTTTCCACGTAGGGAGTCGCCAGGGCGCCCGCTACGCCGTTCGGGCAGTCGGGACCGATGGTGAGCAGGCGGTTGATGCTGTCAGCGTAGATCTGAGCGGTCAGGTCGGTGCCGTCACCGAACTTGATCCCATCCTTCAGGGTGAAGGTGTAGGTCAGGCCGTCCTCGGAAATGACGGGCATGTCGGTGGCGAGAGCAGGCACAAGTTGGTCGCTAGTGCCTGGTTTCCATTTGATCAGGCCTTCGTTGATATTCTTGATGATCTCCCAGTCACGAACGGCATAGGCGTCTGCCGGGTCGAAGCTGGCGATGGTGTCGGTGGTGCCGATGATGATCGTATCCGCCGGGGTGCTGGCGGCGGGCGGCTCGGTAGCCGCGGGCGGCGCTACAGTCGGCGTTGCTGCTGGCCCGCAGGCGCCCAGGATCATGCTCGCCACGATCAACAGGCTGGTTACAAGGAACCATTTGGTAGACTTCATAACTCTCTCTCCTTATCTTGGGGTATTGGAATTAAAGATAGGTGGAACGGTGTTTGGAAATTTGCGCTCAGACCTCCTTTCGTCTGTCCTGGTAGAGCAAACAGGAGATTATTATACCTCGGATAGTCACTTCAGAAATTTGGCGGGGTGCATCACGGCTATACGGCCTTTTCGATCTTCATATTCCCGACTGCTGCCAGAGGCCGCGCATCATAGCGTGACCGAAATGGGGGCTGAGGAACTGGTTGGGGCACGAGCCGGGGATGACCGTGATCCCGTTTTCGCGGCCGGCGGCCACCGCATCCCGCGAGACACTGGTCATGCCCGCCGCCAAACCGGGCCTGGTTCCCAATTGTCAATGGTGGCCATGTGATTGCACCTTCGCGGCAGTTGGCACATCGCCTCCCCCCACCCCCTCGGCAGGGACGAGACATCCACGTTCCCATCGCCGAGCATCACGCGCTGGATGACCCTGCTCAACTCGCGCATCCCCTTCGACAGCCCTTCGACAAGCTCAGGATAACAGCTCAGG
>DYLB01000104.1 GCA_020722305.1 Anaerolinea thermophila
GCGCGCCAACAGGATTTCTGATGATCAATAAAAGGATCAATTTTTTCGTTCCCACCTTGTTTCTCCTGGCCTTGTTCGCCGCCTCGATGAACCCGGCCCAGGCCGGCGCCGCCGCGCCAACTGTCGAGGCTGCCTGGCACACGCTCGACGCCCTTGACCCCCCCATATCCCCGGAGATGCACGCCCGGCTGGGTTCGCTCGCCGCGGATGAAAAGCTGACGGTCATCGTTCGCTTGCGCCAGCAGGCGAACCTGCCCGACGCTCCCGGCCTGAGCCGCCCGGCCCGGCAGCGCGCCGCGCTCCAGGCTTTGCGCGCCACGGCTGACGTGACCCAGCGCAGCCTGAAAACCCGGCTCAAGTTCCACCTGCGCCAGGGCAAGGTCAGCGCCTTCAGCTCGTTTTGGATCTTCAACGGCTTTTCGGTTACGGCGGATGCCGACGTGATTCGAGAACTGGCCTCCCATCCCGACGTGCTTTCGATCCTGCCGGACGACGTAAACGTGGCCCCCGCCTCCTCTCCCCTGGCCTTCACCAACCCGGAAGCGAACCTGGCCCTGGTCAACGCCCCGGCCCTGTGGTCCAGCGGGATCAGCGGGCAGGGGGTGGTGGTCGCCTCGATGGATACCGGCGTCAGTCTCTCGCATCCCGACCTGGCGGCGCAGTGGCGCGGCGGAACCAACAGTTGGTACGACCCCTACGGCGAGCATCCAACCACCCCGTCCGATACGCACGGCCACGGCACCGGGACGATGGGCGTGATCGTCGCCGGCGACGGCAGCGGCGCGTCCCTCGGCCTCGCCCCGGATGCCCAATGGATCGCCGTCAAAATTTTCAATGACCAGGGATCGGCTACCTCCACCGCCATCCACAGCGGATTCCAGTGGCTGCTCGACCCCGACAATGACCCCAACACCGCCGACGCCCCGGACGTGGTCAACAACTCGTGGGGATTCGCCTCCCCCGGCTGTTTCCTGGATTTCGAACTGGACCTGCAAGCCCTTCGGGCGGCGGGCATCCTCCCCGTCTTTTCGGCGGGCAACGGCGGCCCCGGGACGATGACCAGCTTCAGCCCGGCCAACAACCCCTCGGCCTTTGCCGTCGGCGCCACCGACAACTCGGACGCCATCGCCAGCTTCAGCAGCCGCGGCCCGACAAGCTGCGGCGGCTCGACCGGCGTCTTCCCCGAGCTGACGGCTCCCGGCGTGAACATCCAGGTCCTCGCCCCTGGCGGCCAGTTCGACTATGCCAGCGGCACCTCCCTGGCCGCGCCGCACGTGACCGGCGGGCTGGCTCTGCTGCTCTCGGCTTATCCCGATCTGACGCTGGCCGAGCAGGAGAATGCCCTGCTCAACAGTGCGGTGGATTTGGGCGATCCCGGCCCGGACGACACCTACGGCTACGGCCGCCTGGACCTGCTGGCCGCCTACAACTGGTTGACCGCCAACGTCACCCCGACTCCCCTGCCCACCGCCACGCCGACGGCCATTTACACCCCCACCCCGACGGATACGCCGACCTCCACCCCGACACCGACCGATACCCCGACCGAGACGCCCCTGCCTACGGATACGCCCACCTCAACTGCAACCTCGTCTCCCACGGCCACCTACACCCCGCTCCCCTCGCCGACGGCCACCCAGCCGCCGAAAGTCCTCCACATCGCCGACCTGGACGGGAGTTCGGTGCGCCAGACGCGGTACCAATGGAAAGCGATGGTCAGGATCGTCGTCCGGGACGGGCAGGGGAAGCCGGTTGCCAACGCCAAAGTCTTCGCCAAGTGGACGGTCGGTGTCACGGGCACTCCCACCTGCATCACCAATTCGAACGGGGTCTGCTGGATCAGGCGGCCCAACATCCCGAACAAGGTCGCCAAAGTCCGGCTGACGATCACCAAAGTCACACGCTGGAACTACACCTACGACCCGCTCCTGAACACCGACCCGGACGGGAGCAGCAACGGCCAGACGATCCTGGTAAAGAGGCCGTAAGGTTATATGCAGAAGCCTTGCGAAGGTTGTCTCCGACATACTCGCAATTTCCAACTCGTCCCGCAGGCTAAAGGGGAAAACCTGCGGGACGCGCTGCTTAATGTAGAGCGACATTTATGTCGCTAAAGGGAGTCCCGGCGCTGCCGAAATCCTTCGCAAGGCGTTCACGCCTGGTTTTACGGCTTTTGGACACAGATCCCCAGCGTGGCCTCGACGTCATTGAACCACTGGTAACGCGTCTCGACCGCCACCACGTACTCGTTTTCGGCGATTGGTTCGTAGTCGGGGTAGCGCGCCCGCGCCACGGGGTCATCGCCGAGGGCTTTCCAGGCGGCGGCGTCGTAGACCAGCCAGTCCCGTTTCTCCCCTTTGGCGGCCGCGATGGGCCGGCCGTTGTCATCCCGCAGCGGGACGCCGTCGGTCACGGTGACTTTGAAGGTGACGTGCCGGCGGCGGATCGGCCAGACGCAGACCCCCTTGATCGAAACTCTGCACGGGAACCAATACATGCTTTTCCAGCGGGTGACGACCTGACCGGGAGAGACGTAGCAATCTTCGTCGGTGGTTTGGGCGGGAGCGGGTTGGGTCGAAAGTACGATAATGAAAGTCGCCATGAATACAGCCCCGGTGATGGTTGCCGCCAAAATACGTTTGGAGAGTGTCAGGTTTTTCATACCGGCTTGCCAATTCCGCATTTATAACCCAAAAGTGCGGGGAATGGTATCTTCTCGATAACTTGGGGAGAGCGGCATACCGTCCATGCCGGGCAGCGCCTGGGCTGGAAGCGGATGCTGGCCCTGCACTTTCATGTCAAGCCTCTGGGGCGCGGTCGGGGCGCGCTTCGACCTGCTGGGGCTGCTGGCGCTTTCCTACAGCCGCAGGAAGAAGGGCAGCCGGTGGGGAATTTGGGCCCTTTGGGATTTCCCGTGATGCGCCCCCATATCTGGCAGCGCGCCGTAGAGCGGAATTAATTCCGCCCTACATTTGGCGGCGCGCCACGCCAATTCCCAATGAACCGAATTTGCAACTTTACGCTACATGGCTTTTGCGCGTTCGGCCATCTGGCTGCGCAGGATTTTGATGTCGCCGTCCACGAAGAAGAGCGCGCCGAGGTAGAAGAAGAAGCACAGGAGCCAGGCGCTGATGCAGATGGTCAGGATGGCGGTTTGCAGGCTGAAAGCGTCGGCGATGATGCCCGCCAGCAGGGGAGCGAAGGCCGCCCCGGCGTTCTCGATGAAGTATTCGGTGGCCTGAGCCGTCGAGCGGACCTCGGGCACGGTCACGTCGTAGACGGTGCTGATGACGTTGGGCGAGGAGAGCGGCATGAAGATGGCGGTGAGCAGCATGAAGATGAAGAAGACGCTGCGGGCCTCGACCGGGGTCTGGATTGCCAGGAAGAGGAAGATTGCGCCGAGCAGCACTCCCGCGCTGGAGACCAGGATGCGGCCTTTGTTGGTGCGCTTGAAGGCCGCGTCGCCGAGCGCCCCGCCGACGAAGTAGCCCGCCGCCAGCACCAGGATGACCGGAGCCATGGTGAAAAGGATGCTGTTGCTGTCGTAGCCGCGCTCTTTTTCGAGGTAATCGAAGAAGAAGTAGGTGATCACGTTCCAGGGGAAGACGCCGGCGAAGCCTTGCAGGAAAACGAACCACATCGTGCGCTTCTTGAAAATGAGTTTGGCTTCCTCCCACGAGAAACGGAATTGGGCGATCTCGTCCTTCCCCTCGAATTCGGGTTCGGCCTTGCCGCGCGGCATTTCGCGGACACCGACGAAGATCAGGATGGCGATGACGATCCCCAGCCCGCCGGTGATGTAGAAAATGTTGCGCCAGCCCAGGCCGGGAGCGATCATCAGGGCCAGGACCATCCCGACCAGGTAGCCGATGGGCTGGGCCAGTTGCAGCACACCGTAGACTTTGCCGCGCAGGGCCGGGCCGAAATAGTCGGCAATCAGGGTGTACAAGCCAGGGTAGGACGAGTCGTCCACCCCGGTGGAGGCGCGGGTAGCAACGAAGGCCGGGTAGGTCCGCACGATGGCACTCAGCCAGGTGGTCGCTCCCCAGATGAAGGCGGCCAGGGTCAGGAGTTTGGCGCGGGCGTAACGGTCGTACAAGTAGCCCCAGATCGGGTAGAGGACGGTGCTGACGATCAGCGCACCGGTGATGACCAGGCCAAACTGGGTGTTGTTGATCCCGAAATCGTCGCTGATGGCCGATTTGAGCGGGCCGATCAGCAGTTTGTCGGTCTGATGCAGGAGCATGAAGAAGAAAAAGATGACGACGACGAACCAGCGGTAGCGGGAACTTTGGGCCATGGCATTTCTCCTGGGATTGTGGGATTTGAATCAGTTTACAATAGATGCCGCGGATAGTCAATTTAATCGGGTACAATCGCCGAATGCCTGTCTTATTCACCCCTGCTGAATTCACCATCGAACGGAAACACGCCTATGACCGCGCCGCACCCGCCCGCCGGGTGGTTTCACACGCGCTCCGTTACTGGCCGATCATCATCGAAGAAGGCGGCCACGACAGCCTGCTGGCTCGCGGCGGGCATTACACCACACTCTACAACATCTGCTTCCGCTGCCAGAGCCTGACCTGCATCGAGCAGGCGCGGGAATTTGTGCAGGGGGATTGACCGTCCATGTTCGAATTCACCGTCACAGCCACAAACGGACGCGCCCGCAACGGCCTCTTCGCCACCCCGCACGGCGACCTGCCCACCCCCGCCTTCGCCCCGGTCGGGACGCAGGCGGCCGTCAAGGCCCTCACCCCGGCCCAACTGTCCGAGCTTGGCGCTTCGCTGGTCCTGTCCAACACCTACCACCTCTACCTGCGTCCCGGCGACGAACTGGTGCGCGACCTGGGCGGCCTGCACCGCTTCATGCAGTGGCCCGGCCCCATCCTGACCGACTCCGGCGGCTTCCAGGTCTTCTCGCTCTCGCAGACCCGCAAAGTGGACGACGACGGCGTGACCTTCAAGAGCCACATAGACGGCTCGACCCACCGCTTCACCCCCGAAAAATCCATTGCCATCCAGGAAAACCTCGGCGCTGACATCATCATGGCCTTCGACGAGTGCGCCGACCCACACGACCGGCCCTACATCGAAAAGGCCATGCAGCGGACCCATGCCTGGGCCGAACGCTGCCTCGCCGCCAAGACGAAGGACGACCAAGCCCTCTTTGGGATCATCCAGGGCGGCATCTACCCGGACCTGCGGTCTGCTTCCGCTAAATTCATTTCCTCCCTGCCTTTTCCGGGGATCGCCATCGGCGGACTGTCGGTTGGGGAAACCAAAGACGAGATGCGCGCCGCCCTCGAGGTGGTCACGCCCCTGCTGCCGGAAGACAAACCCCGCTACCTGATGGGCGTCGGCACGCCCGAAGACATTATCAACGGCATCGCCCGCGGCATAGACCTCTTCGACTGCGTCCTGCCGACCCGCTTGGCCCGCCATCATTCCGCCTTCAGCCCCGAGGGACGTCTCAACCTGATGAACGCCGCCTTCGCCCGTGACGAGCGCCCGATTGACGCCGCCTGCGACTGCTACACCTGCCGCACGTTTACGCGGGCCTACCTCCGCCACCTGATCGTCGCCAAAGAACTGCTTGCCGGGACGCTGCTCTCGATCCACAACCTGCGGGCCTTGATCCGCCTGGTGGAAGATATTCGCGGCTACATCGCAGAGGGGTCATTCGAGTCGAGGGTGCCGGAGCTATTGAAGAGATGGTCGAATAATGCTAAGAGGTTATTAGGTCATGGTTAATGGAAAATGGAGGGTGAGATGACCGTGATGAATTTGGATAAGCTTGAAGTGTGGATCAGGGCAAAAGACTTTGCCGTAATGATTTACAAAGAAGTTGCCCCTGGATTGCCCGCCGATGAAAAATGGAATCTGACGCAACAACTAAAGCGAGCTGCACAAAGCGTGCCGGCGAATATTGCTGAAGGGCATGGACGTTACCACTACCTGGATAATGTCCGTTTTTGCTATTATGCTCGCGGCTCCCTTACCGAAGTCCAAAGCCACGTTGCACTGGCCCATGAACTGGGTTACTTGCCGGATGAAACCTATCAACGCATAACCGTTCAAGCTGAATCCATCGGCAAACAACTCAATAACTACATTGCCTACCTCAAACGCTCCAGACAAGGCGAAAAGGATATACCAACAGGTTATACCACTCGCGAAGAGACCTCGTCTTACAGCCTCGACAATCCAGGCGAGTCCCCCAACCATTAACCATCAACCATCAACCATCATCCACCACCCATCATCCATCAACCAAGGAACCCCATGACCCTCCTCCAAGCCCTCCTGCTCGGCCTCATCCAGGGACTGACCGAGTTCATCCCCGTCTCGTCCACTGCCCACCTGCTCATCGGCCAGGGAGCGCTGGGCATTCCCTCCAGCGACCTGATGTTTTCCTTCCTGGTCATCATCCAGATCGGGACGGTCGTTTCACTCCTGTTTTTATATTGGAAAGATTTGTGGGTCTTAGCCAGGGCCTTATTCGCCCGGCCCTTCTCCACCTCCGAAAACCGCCTGGCCTGGAATATCCTCCTCGCCACCTTCCCGGCCGCGCTGATCGGCTACCTGCTGCGGGACGCGGTCGAGGCCCTCTTCCACCGGCCGCTGCTCGAAGCCTCGATCCGCCTGTTTTCGGCCGCGATATTGCTCTCCCTGGCCGAGTGGATCGGTAAACGCAGCCGCCAGCTCGACTCGATGACCTGGCTGGATGCGCTCATCATCGGCGTCTTCCAGGTGATCGCGGTCTTCCCCGGCGCTTCCCGCAGCGGGACGACCATCAGCGGCGGGATGCTGCGCGGCTTCGACCGGCCGTCTGCGGCCCGCTTCGCCTTCCTGATGTCCATCCCGATCATGCTCGGCGCCGGCGGCTACCAGATGCTGGACGTGGCCCGTTTGCCCGGCCTGGCGGATTTTCTGCTTCCGCTGGCGGTCGGGTTCGTCACGGCGGCGGTCGTCGGCTGGTTCGCCGTCCGCTGGCTGATCGGCTACCTGTCGAAGCGCTCGCTGTACGCCTTCGCGGTCTATTGCGCGGTCGCGGGCGCAGTAACGCTGATTGCGAATTTTTTGTAAGGTGACATTTAAATCGCCCTGCTCGTGCTAGCAACATGAAGTCGCTTTACGAGGAAGGACTTATGTTCCCAGATGGCGGGCTTCCTCGGTCACATGCGAGTCAGCGAATCAACGAATCTGCGA
>DYLB01000105.1 GCA_020722305.1 Anaerolinea thermophila
AAAGATTTGCGCATCCGCTCCAGACCTTCTTCGAGCAGGCGGCGCGGACAGCCGAAATTCAAGCGGACGAAATTTTCGCCGCCGGGGCCAAAGTCCGCGCCCGCGTTGAGGGCCACCCGGGCCTTTTCCAGGAAGAACCTGGCCGGCGGCCCCTCGATTTTACCCGCCTCCACCAGGTCGCTGCAATCCAGCCAGGCCAGGTAGGTCGCCTCGGGCACGGTGGTGCGGATGCCCGGCAGGCGCTCACGCACGAACGCCACGAGGAAGTCGCGGTTGGCGGTCAGGTAGCTCCGTAAATCGGCCAGCCAGCCGTCGCAAGCCCCAGACAGCGCCGCCTGCGCCGACACCTGTCCCAGGCTGGAGACGTGCATCGTCAACCGCTCGACGGTTTTTTTGTATCGCTCCCGCAGTTCAGGGTTCGGGATGATCGCAAACCCGCAGAACAGCCCGGCCACGTTGAAGGTCTTGCTGGGGGCCACCAGCGTGATCGTCCGGGCGGCGGTCTCCGGCGAAAGCGTGGCAATCGGGACGTGTTTCGCCCCGTCCAGGAGCAGCTCACTGTGGATTTCGTCGGAGCAGATGACGATGTCGTTCCTCTCGCAGATTTCGGCCATCCGGGACAAGTCGTCACGCGAATAGACCTGGCCGGTGGGGTTATGGGGATTGCACAACAGGAACAGGCGGGTCTGGACCTCAGGCCTGGCCGCCGTTTCGAGGGCCTCCCAATCCACCCGGCAGCGGAGCGTGCTCCCCTGCGTCTCGCAGGCGAGTTGGGCGGTCTGGCGGGTCAGCCCCGCGTTCTCGTGGACGTTCAGGAACGGGAAGTAGACCGGGGTCTGCATCATGATCCCCTCGCCGGGGCGGCAAACGCTCCAGGCGGCGGCGTTGAACCCGCTGACCAGTCCCGGCACGGCGACGACCATCTCCGGCTCCACTTTCCAGCCGTAGAGCCGGTCCATGCGCCCGGCGACGGTGGCGAGCAGCTCTGCCGACGGCGCTTCGTAGCCGAACACGCCATGCTCTACAGCCTGGCTCAAGGCTTCCCTCACCGGCGGCGGGGCCGGGAAGTCCATGTCGGCCACCCACATGGGCAGCACGTCTTGGGGATACTTGTTCCACTTGAGAGAGTTGGAGCTGCGGCGGTCAATAACGGTGTCGAAGTTGGTTTTCATGGCACTGAATCACCTTTTCCTGTCAGGAGTGTTTTCAAGGAAGCAGGCAGCCTGCCCGCCGATCAGGGAGCGGGCAGGTCGTTCTCCGGCGACTCGCGCACGATGTACAGCGGACGGCCTTTGGCTTCATCATAAAGCCGTCCGATATATTCGCCGAGGATGCCGAGAGAGATCAACTGCACGCCCCCCAGGAACAGGACTGCGATCAAGGTAGTGGCCTGGCCGGTGAACGCGCCGTCCCCGCTCATGCGCATCACGATCACCACCGGGATAGCCAGGATGGCCAGGCCGGCGGAGGCAAAACCGAAATACGTTGCCACCTGCAACGGGAAATACGAAAAGCCCGTGATGGCGTTCAAGGCCAGCTTGAGCATCTTCCTGAACGGATACTTGGTCACGCCGGCCACCCGGGCGGCGCGCTTGTACGCCACCCCGACCTGCTTGAACCCGACCCAGGCCGACATGCCGCGCGGGAAGCGGTGGCGCTCGCGCATGGTCTTGAGCACCTCCACCACCTTGCGGTCCATCAGGCGGAAGTCGCCCGCGTCGAGCGGCATCTTGACGTCGGTGATGCGGTAAATCAGGCGGTAGAAGGCGGCTGCAGTGAATTTCTTGAACCAGCTTTCGCCTTCGCGTTCGGCCCGCACGGCGTAGACCACCTCGTAGCCCTCTTTCCACTTTTTCGCCAGATCCAGGATGACTTCGGGTGGGTCTTGCAGGTCGGCGTCAATGATGACAACCGCCTCGCCGCGGGCATAGTCCCAGCCGGCGGTGATGGCGATCTGGTGGCCGAAGTTGCGCGCAAAAATAACCGGGCGGACGCGCTTGTCGGCCCGGGCCAATTCCAGGATCTTGTCGGTCGAGCCGTCGGTCGAGCCGTCGTCCACCAGGACCAGTTCCCAGGTTTCGCCGGTCGAGTCCATCACGGCTGAGATACGGCGGTAGAGTTCGGGGATGTTTTCCAACTCATTATAGATTGGGGCAACGATCGAATAGGTTACACTCATTCTGATTGCTCTTGTTGTTTTTGAACTTTGCGGCGCTTCGAACGCGGCGAAGGCTGGCCTTCCGCCTTGTTGACGAACCGGGCTTCTTTGTCCTCAGGGAACGCCGGAAGCCCCAGGATACGCCGCCGCACGTATTCGCCGATCACGGCCACCGAGGCCAGCACCGGGACGACCAGCAGCGCGCCCATGATGCCTTCGAGGATCGTGGCGGCCATGATGGCGATGAAGACCAGTCCCTCGTTCATGTGGACGCTGCGCCCCATCACGTAAGGCCGCAGCCAGAAGTTTTTCAGGTTGATCAAGACCAGGTAGGTCGCCAGCGTGATCCCAGCCACCCAAAAGTTCGATAACGGGATCCAGCTCGACCCTTCCAGCAGGGCCACGCCTATGGCCAGCATGGCCGCCAGGAACGGCCCCACATCCGGCACCAGGGTGAAGAAACCGGCGATCACGCCCAGCGCCAGCGCGCCGGGAATGCCGATAATCAACCAGGCGATGGTGAAGACCACGCCCACAATCAACATCAGCACGATCTGGCCGCGCAGGTAGGCCATCCACACGGTGCGGATGCGGCCGTACAATGCGCGCATCTCGTCCTGGTAGGGTTCGGGGGCCAGCTCGATCAGGTAGTCCCGCATCTCCGGCCAGTGGGAGAGGAACAGATGGACGGCCACCAGGATCACCAGGAACCACAGCAGCCCCACCGACGTGGATTCGAGCAACTGAAAAAGCTCCTCCGGCAGCGGCGAAAGGGCGGTCGAGCGCAGCCGGGTCAGGCTCTGTCCCAATTGCTCGAAGTGGAAGATGTACCCGGCGAACACGATCGGCTCGGACAGGACCTCGTTCAACTGTTCGGTCAGGTCCAGCAAGTCCCGGATCACCAGTTGGATTTCGTTGAAAAAGACCGGCGTCAGCGTGGCCGGGATGCCCACCAACAGGATCAAGGCGGAAAAATAGACCAGGTTGACGGCCGCCGCCCGAGACAGGCGGGTCTTCTTGCTCAAAAAGGTGACCACCGGGTTGATCAGGTAAGCCACGAACCCGGCAATGATCAAGGGACTGACCGCCGCCCGGGCGTAGATTACAAACGCCACAAATGCAACGAATGCCGTGACGCCCGCAATGTAACGGAAAGGCGTACTCCATTGGGGTTTCATAACAGGCGCTTTACAGCCTCCAGAGTGGGTTCGATAATCGGCGCAACGGAGACGGCCTGCATGGCCGCCTTGACGTCTTTCAGGCCGCTGCCGGTGTTCATCACCAAGACGGGTTCCTCGGCTCCAACCTGACTCAAGCCTGCCGCTTTGACCAACCCGGCGTAGGCGGCGGCCCCAGCCGGTTCCGCAAAGACCCCCACCCTGCCGAGGGCCGCAATGGCTTGCAGGATCTCCTCGTCCGAGACGGTGACGTAAGTCCCCCCGGTCTCACGAGCCGCCCGGACGGCCCGCACGCCGTCCCGCGGCAGGTCAACCGAGATGCTGTCGGCCAGGGTCCGCGCCGAAACGGGGACAATTTCCTCGGTCCCGGCTCGATACGCATTCGCAATCGCCGCGGACCCTTCGGCCTGCACCCCGACGATGCGCGGCATCGTCTCGATCCAGCCCAGTTCCAGCAGGTCCTTGAAGCCTTTGTGAATGCCGGAGATGATGTTGCCGTCCCCGACCGAGACGAAGACGGTGAAGGGGGCCTGGCCGAGTTTGCCTTGCATGAATTCCCAGATTTCGAAGGCGGCGGTTTTTTTGCCTTCGGCGGTGAAGGGGTTGTAGCCGGTGTTGCGGCAGTACCAGCCGAATTCTTCGGCAGCTGCGACGGTCAGGTCGAATGCGTCGTCGTAGCTGCCGTCCACCAGGATGACTTTGGCACCGAAGACGAGCAGCTGGGCGATCTTGGCCGGGGGCGCGGACCTGGGGGCGAAGATGACCGCCTTCTGCCCCACCGCAGCCGACAGGCCCGCCAGGGCCGCCCCGGCGTTGCCCGTGGAAGCGGTGACGACCACTTCGGCCTTGATCTCCCTGGCCCGGGCGACGACGATGGCGCTGGCCCGGTCTTTGAATGAGGCGGTCGGGTTGCGGGACTCGTCCTTGATCCACAGGTTCTTCAGGCCGAGGGGGGCGGCGAGCTGCGGCACGGCGAAGACCGGCGTCCAGCCCGCGGCGTGGAGCGGGGTGCCGCCGCCAGCCACTTCGGACACGGGCAGCAAGGGCAGGTAACGCCAGAGGGAGGCGTCGGTGCGGCTGGTGATGTCTTCGGGGTGGTATTTGGCGCGCAAGGCTTCGTAATCGAGCGCCACGTCCAGGTTGCCGCCGTCTTTGGGGCAGGTGTAGGTGACCTGCCCCGGCAGGTATTCGGTCTGACAGATCGAGCAGCGATAGCCGATGAATTTATTCATGAATTATTGACCTCGAATGGGGTTTTGGACAACAGGTCTGTACGATTCTTGTAAAGAGTTTTCAGACATAAGGCTCTCCTGTCGCTCCGCAATTATACCTTGATGGCAACGGCCCGATCATCTCCTGCGGCTCCCCAGGTGTCGAAGATCCAATGTAACCTTTGCAACATAAATGGGTTAAATAAGACGTAATTTCAATTGGCTCCAACAAAAGCCTTTCAACCCAAACCCTAATTCTTTCCGGGAGGACTTATGTCGAAAGTTGCAGTAATTACGGACAGCACCGCCTACCTGCCCCCAGACCTGAGCAAGCAATACCACATCACCGTGATGCCGCAGGCCTTGATCTGGGGCGAGGAAATTTTCAGCGACGGGGTGGATATCCAGCCTGAAGAATTCTATACCCGCCTGAAAACCGCCAAAGTCATGCCGACCACTGCGCAGGTTTCCATTCCGAGCATGCAGGAAGCCTTCAAAACCCTGCTCGACCGGGATTACAGTGTGGTGGGCATCTTCATTTCTAACAAATTATCCGGCACAATATCGTCCGCGATCCAGGCGCGGGAGGCCCTGGGCGTGGGTGAGGACAAAATCGCCATCGTCGACTCGTATTCGGTAGCCATGGCGATGGGCTTCGTGGTATTGACCGTCGCACGGGCCGCGGCCGAAGGAGCTGGCCAGTCCGAGTGCGTGGCACTGGCTGAGAAAGCCCGCAACCACACGGGCGTCTTTTTCGTGGTGGACACGCTCGAATTCCTGCACCGCGGGGGACGCATCGGCGGAGCGCAGCGCTTCCTCGGCTCGGCCCTCAACTTGAAACCGATCCTGGCTGTCCAGGATGGCCGGGTGGAGGCTGTAGAACGCATCCGCACCAAGGGCAAAGCCGTAGGCCGGATGCTCGAACTGGTCAAGGAACAAGTCGGCGACCGCAAACCGGTGCGGATAGCTACCCTGCATGCCAACGCCGCCCAGGAGGCGCGGGAGATCCTCGAACGCGCCAGCAAGATAATGGAGATTAACGAATCGGTCTTCTCCGAGGTCAGCCCGGTGGTCGGCACCCACGCCGGACCTGGCACAGTCGGCCTGGCCTTCATGGCCGGGATGTAAACGGCCATAAAATCCCCGTCATTTCGACGGGGATTTTCGGTTTAATGTCACTTCGCCTGCTCTCGATTATCAAAGTGAATAGCGTCGTCTGGCGCAAAAGACCCTGCACCCATCGGAAGATTGTGAAATGAAACAGAATGTTGGAAATATTGACCGTTCAAGCTCAGCACCAGAAAATAACACCAGACGCCCATCCCCACGATCCAGGACCCAAAGGTTTCCCTGCAAATTTTTAGGGTTGTGTATTCACCGTCCCGAAGGTTTCGCCCAGACGGACTCGTTTTTCAAAGAAACCTTCGGGACGTTCTACTGCCGCCCGATTGAAAATTTATGAACGCTGAAAACTTTTTCACCAAAGCCAAAACCTTACCCCGTCCCACTGTGGTGGATTTCTGGGCACCCTGGTGTATGCCCTGCCGGACCACCAAACCCATCCTCGAAAAACTGGCCCACGAATACCGGGGCCGGGTGGACTTTTGGGCCGTCAACGCCGACGAGCACCCGCAATTGCTGAAAGACCTGGGCATCTTGGGCATCCCCACCGTGATGGTCTTGAAGGATGGAAAGGAAGTCAAACGCTATATGGGCGCCCAGACCTGGGACAATTACCGGCGTCTGTTCGAGGCCCTGGCCTCGGGTCAGGCCGGGACCTCGCTGCCTGTTTCCCCTATGGACAGGTTCATCCGGCTGGGAGGCGGCGCGGCGCTGGCCCTCATCGCCGTCCTCACCCGGACCTGGTGGCTGCTGCCGCTGGCCGGGGCCGTCATGTTCACCGGGGTTTACGACCGCTGCCCAATCTGGAAAGCCGTCACCGCCCGCTTCAAACGATAACCAGGGAGACGCCGTTCGGCGTCTCTTTTTGTTAGCGGGTATAATTCAGCCATGCCCAGTCCATCCCCGCTCGTCATCGGTATCGCCGGCGGCTCCGGTTCCGGCAAGACCACCGTAGCCCAGTCTATCCTCCAGCGCGTCGGCCCGGAACGGATCGCCTATCTCCAGCACGACTCGTATTACAAGGATTTGAGCGGCCTGCCCCCGGCCCGGCGCGACGAAGTCAACTTCGACCATCCCAACTCGCTCGAAACCGAACTCCTCATCCGGCACATCGAAATGCTGAAAAACGGCGAACAGGTCGAGGTCCCGATCTACGATTTCGCCACCCACAGCCGCACCGAGCGGACCTTCGTCGTCAAACCGCGCGGCGTCATCCTGGTCGAGGGCATCCTGATCTTCGTCGAAGCCGCCTTGCGCCAGATGTTCGACGTCAAGATTTTCGTGGACACCGATGCGGACATCCGCCTGATCCGCCGCCTGGAACGCGACATCCACGAGCGCGGCCGAACGACCGAATCGGTCATCAAACAATATATGGCTACCGTGCGCCCGATGCACCTGGAATTCGTCGAGCCGTCCAAACGCTACGCCGATGTGATCATCCCCGAGGGCGGGTTCAACACGGCCGCCCTGGATATGGTTGCGGCGCGGATCGAG